>CAYOYU010000276.1:0-837 GCA_964408265.1 uncultured Syntrophorhabdaceae bacterium | reverse complement strand
ATCACGGTTCATCGGGACAGTTCATGATAGGGAATGAAGTGATATCGCCTTCCGAACTCAACAGTTGGCTGAATACTCTGGAGACGACAGTCCAAGCCGCCCGTGGCGTCACGCCCAATATTGTGATCATTAACGGCTCCTGCTATTCGGGAAGCTTCATTCCCACCCTTTCAAAACAGGGCAGGATTGTGATTACTAGTGCCGCCGCCGACGAAGAATCGGCGCAAGGGCCGAACTTCGGAACGAAGCGGTATGGTGAGTACTTCATCTATTACCTCTTCAGCTATCTTGCGAAAGGTGAAAATCTGCAGGATGCCTTTAAGGATGCCGCCGATCTTACTCATAAGCTCCGCGAGTGCCAGGGGCAGACCTGTTCGACAAACAACCTGAACAACGGTAACAGCTACCGTCAGCACCCGCTCCTTGATGACAACGGTGATCACGTGGGGAGTTGGATGAATGTGGGCGGACAGGAGGATGGCGCCTTCACGTCCCGTTTTGTGCTCGGTCTCGGCACAAACCCTGTGACCATAGGATGGAGTACCGTAACTCCGACAACGATGGTAATGCTCGGCAATTCCCCTCCTAACCTGTCAGCCAAGACCACGGATTATGGGAAGACTGTCGGGGCATGGATCGAAGTGAAAGAACCCAGGTATCAGATGCCCGACTCGGGTGGGACAGGACAGGTATCAATGAGCCTTCCCGTAATCATGGGGCAGCCCAATGGAACCCACTTTGTCTTCGATCTGTCGCCCAATCCCTCTCAGGGATTTCCTGGGCTCAACGAGCCGGGCGCCTATACGATCTACTATTATGCGGCAACCCAGGAATCAG
>CAYOYU010000275.1:0-5556 GCA_964408265.1 uncultured Syntrophorhabdaceae bacterium | reverse complement strand
GGGAATGGCGGTGACGGACCATTCGTAGAGATCGAAATATGTGGAGAAGGACTTTCCGAACCTGCCATTCACGTACGTGATGAACCGTGTGATGTTCGCATCTTCCCTTCTTGCTGCAGACGGTGTCCAGAGCGGATGTTTCATGCCCGTGCGTCCTCCCTATGGTTTTTGTTCTTTTTGATTTCCCATGGTTCCCCCGGAAACCAGGGTTTCTATATCATCAGGTACTCTCTTTTCACTTCCTCGTTCGTTTCAAGTTCCGCGATGCTCCCGCTGTACTTGATCCTGCCTCTGTCTATGACGTAGGCCCTCTCGGCGATGGAGAGGGAGAACCTGACGTTCTGTTCGGAGAAGAGGATCGTCAGTCCGGTCTCCTTGAGCTTGATGAGTCTCTCCGCAAAATCCTTGACCACGAGAGGTGCCAGACCCTCGACGGGTTCGTCAAGGAGGATAAGCTCGGGATTGCCCATGAGAGTCCTGCCGATAGTGAGCATCTGCTGCTCCCCGCCGCTCAGATAGCCGCCGAGGTTCTTTTCCAGCTGTTTCAGCTTCGGGAAGATTTCGTAGATCCTCTCCACGGTCCAGGGTTCACCCTTGAAATGCTCCGATTTCTTCATACCTATCTCGAGGTTTTCACGCACCGTCAAATCAGGAAAGATGAGCCTGTTGTCCGGCACGTACCCGATGCCCTTCTGTGCTATTTTGTACGGGGGTCTCCCCGTCATATCTTCGCCGTGGAAGATTACGCTCCCTGCTTTCGGTGGCGTCAGCCCCATGATGCTTCGAAGCGTCGTCGTTTTTCCGGCGCCGTTCCTGCCGAGAAGACAGACAAGCTCTCCGCTGTTCACCTGGAGGGAAACGTCGAAGAGGATGTGGCTCGTGCCGTAGAAGGTGTTAAGGCCGTTGGCTTCGAATATCAGCATAGTTCATCACCCAGATAGCATTGTTGCGCCTCTTTGTTCCTCCGCACCTCCTCCGGGGTTCCTTCGGCAACAAGTATGCCCTGATGGAGAACGGAGAGTTTCTTGGCGTAGCCGAAAATTACCGATATGTCGTGCTCAGTGAAGAGGATCGAAAGGCCGATCTCTTCATTCAGGCGCTTCACCAGTTCCATGGTCTCATGTGTCTCCTCCGAGGACATCCCTGCGGTAGGTTCGTCGAGGAGGAGAAGGTCCGGTTTGCTTGCCAGCGCCAGCGCCAGTTCCAGTTTCTTCTTGTCGCCCTGGGACAGGATGCCTGCCTCCGTATGCTTATGGCTCTGGAGTCCGGTGAGGTTGAGGAGCTCAAGGGTCTCCTCCTTGGCGAGTCTCGCAGCAGGAGTAAAGAAGTTAAGGGTCTTTTTCTTCTGGGCGAGAATGGACTGCCTCACGTTTTCGTAGGTGGTCAGTTTTGGGTAGATATTGCTTACCTGAAAGGCCCTCGTGATCCCGATGCGGGCGATCTTGTGGCGCGGCCAGTTCGTTATTTCCTCCTCCCTGAAGAAGACATGGCCACCCGTGACATGGTGGTATCCTGTGACAAGGTTGAAGAATGTGCTTTTTCCAGCGCCGTTGGGGCCTATAATGGCCGCAATCTGGCCCTTTGCAAGAGTGTAGTTGACGTCGGTAAGCACCTGGTATTTGAAAAAAGCCTTGCTGAGATGCTCCACCTTCAGGATGTGGTCGTTATCCATGCTGCGAGCCCCCTGTGTCTGCCCGGTTGGCGTCGGCCATTGCCGTTGTCTTGGAAGCGAAATACCCCTTAGTCTTTATGATTCCGAAGAGACCTCCAGGCATGAGAAGCACCACGAGTATGATGATGACGCCGCTCACCAGGGGCCAGTATTCGGTGAAACCCGTTACGAAGGCGTTGAGAAAGGTGTAGATGACCGAACCGATCATGGGGCCGAGAAAGTGGTGCGGTCCCCCTATGATCGCCATGAAGACGGGATGGCCTGAATGCTGCCAGTTGCAGAGGTCGGGCGCCACGCTCCTGTTGAAGGGGCCCCAGAGGGCTCCTGCGAGGCCCGCAAACATCCCTGCAATGATGAAGTTGATGTGCATGTACCGCTGGACATTGAGCCCGATAAACTCGGTCCTTTCCGAATTGTCCCTGATGGCCCGCATGGTGTAGCCGAAGGGAGACTCGGTGATGTAGTAGAGGACCACCATGGCAATAGTCACGATGGCAAGGGAAAAGTAGTAGTATAGGTTGGTAGCGAAGATCCATTCAGGGGGGTTGATGCCCTGGAGGCCGTTGTCTCCCCCGGTGAAAGAATACCATTGAAAAACGATGTAAAAGACAAGCTGGCCGAAGGCCATGGTAAGTATGGCGAAATAGATACCCCGAAGACGGACACAGAAGGAGCCGAGGATTGCCGCGGCTATTCCGGCGGTGATCATGGAGATGGGGAGACAGGCCAGAAGGGGCCATTTGAGTTTCACCATGAGGAGGCCCGTGGTGTAAGCGCCGACCCCGTAATACGCGGCATGGCCGAAGGAAAGCTGCCCCATGTAGCCGAAAATGAGGTTGAAGCTTGCCGCGAAGAGCCCGAGAATAAGGATCTCGTTAAAGACGTGGACCCAGAAGTGCGGCACAACATGGGGCAGAATGACGGCCACGATAAGAAGCGTGAGGGGAAGCCAGTATTTCCTGAAAAGACCATTATTATCAGCCATGTTATGCCCTCATTGGTGTGCCGAAGAGTCCCCAGGGACGCACGATAAGGATGATCGCAGTGATGATGAAGATCATGACCATTGCGCCGTCGGGCCAGTAGAGTATGGAGAAGGAGAATACCTCGCCCACGATGAGGGCGCCGATGAGCGTTCCCATAAGGCTCCCGAAGCCGCCGATGACAACGACACAGAAGGCCTGGATGATGATGGCGATATCCATGCCCAGAGTGACGGAGCCGATTGCTGACTGGATGCCTCCGGCCAACCCGGCGATGAAAATCCCTAAGGTAAATACCCAGGTGTAGATTTTCGGTATGGGGATGCCCAGAGCACTCACCATCTCCCTGCTGAATACGGCTGCCTTGACGATGTGGCCGTATTTCGTATATTTCAGAAACCACCAGAGCCCGACTGCCACCGCAAAACCGGCGAGTATGACGAAGATGAAATAAGAGTCGAGGGGGGCCCCAAAGATGAAGATGGGTTTCTGAATTGCGGGGGGACGCACGATGAGCCTGTCCGTCGGCCCCCAGACGATTTTGATCAAATCGGCAAAGATCAGCGCCAGTGCGTAGGTAATGAGGAGCTGTTCATGGAGCTCCCTCTTGTAGATCCTCTTGATAAGGACTATTTCGGTCACCCAGCCGACTGCAGCACAGGCGAAAGCCGCAAGGGGTATGCTCACCCAGAGCGCGAAGGAATAGTCCTGCATGACGCTCCAGAAGGTGTAGCAGAAGTAGGCGCCGATAAGCCAGAGTGTGGCATGGGCGAAATTAAGGATGTTCATCACCCCGAAGATAAGAGAGAGGCCCGAGGCAACCAGGAAGAGTATCATGCCATAGGTCAGGCCGCTCAGGAACTGTGAGAAAAGAAAGGTAAATTCCATGGTCTACACCTTAGGGTTATTTTTGCTCTGCTTTCCTCGCAGCGATAATCTCGGCCTCCGGGCGTTCGCTGTCTATACCCTTGATCTCGATGAGATCCTTGAGAATGGGGAAGGGGTACTTCGGATCGTCTCCAACTACCCCGACGTAGGAGGAGCATCTGAGCTGGTTGTCTATGGGCCGGAACTGCAGTTTTCCCCTGGTGATGTCTACGGTGAGCCCCTTCATGGCATCCTTCACTTTCTCCGTATCCATGGTGCCCGCCTTTTCCACGCCCTGTTTCAGTGCGTAGACGGCATCATATCCCATGACAGCCCAATCACTGGGGTACTTCTTATATTTTGCCTGGTAGGCTTTCACAAAATTGGCCATCATGGGGATGTCGAGATGGGCGAAGAAGGGGGCGCGGCTGATGGCCACCAGGTTCCTGGGCATGGTTTTCGCCTCTGCAATCAGCTCAGTGACGCTCTGCATGCTCCCCACGTAGGGGACTTTGTCGAAGAAGCCGTAAGGTTTGGCCTGTTCCGTGAATGTCACGTTATCTTTGGAGGCGAGGCAGGCGTACACGAAGTCAGGCTTCATGGACATGATGCTCGTTATGAAAGAGGCGAACTGCGTCTCGCCGAGACGGGGCCAGAACTCCTTCTTTACCGACAGAAAAGGAGCAACCTTCTTCAGGTCTGCCACGACCTCTTCCTGGGTCGACCTTCCCCACTCGTAATCCGAGGCGAGGGTCACGTACTCTTTCCAGTTCTTGGCCTTGGCCATCTTCGCAACCGCCGACGATGCCGCCTTGGCCTGCATATAGCTGTTGGGCACAACCTGGAACGTGTAAGGACTGTAGTTTATCTTGGTAATATTCTCGGAGTTGCTTATTGCCGCAATGTGGAGAACCTTGTACTCCCGGCAGATCGGTTTTACCGCGACTGCAACGGCGCTGGAGTAGTCATTGATCACGGCCCGGACCTTGTCTCTGAGGATAAGGTCTTTCACCGCCCGTACTCCCACGTCCGGTTTTGTCTGTGTATCCTGCTGGAATATCTTGACGGGATTCTTCTTCAGAAAGCCGCCTTTGGCGTTGATCTCATCCACGGCCAGCTGTATTCCTTCCAGTTGGTCCTTGCTGTAGAGCGTGCCCGTGCCTGTAAAGCCCAGGGCCACCCCGAGGTTGTAAGTCTCCGCGGCATAGGAGCCGCTGCCTGCCAGTAACGTTAACGCGAGAAAAAGAAACAGCCCTCTCAGTACCGATAGTTTCATCATAACACCCCTCCTTAAGTTGTTTTGTTCCGGCTAATGGACCGCCTCAGTACGTCAATACTACCCCGCCGTCAAAAAGCAGGTCGCTGCTGTTCAGGTAACTGGCAAACCGGGAAAAACCGAAGAGAAAAAGATTTGCCACCTCCACGGGCGACATCATCTCCTTGGTCCGCGACCTTCCCATCATAACGTCCCGCACTACCTCTTCCGGGGTGATCCCCCGTTGTTCGGCCTGCGATGGAATCTGGTTAAGGGCCAGGGCCGTCTTCACGAATCCCGTGCTCACGGAAAAAGAGCGTATTTTACCTTCCCCTTCTGCGGCTATGGACTGGGACAGGGCGCGCATGGCGAATTTCGCGATATTGTAGGCAGGTTTATTGAGCGTACTGATGTGGGCATGGATAGAGCCCATGTTGGCTATGACCCCTCTGCCGTCAGGGGTTGCCTTCATGTAGGGAATAGTCAGTTTGGCCAGATAAAAGGGTGCCCGCACCATGAGTTTCATCATAAAATCGAAGCGTGCCATGGGAAAATTCTCGATGGAGTCGATGTGCTGGACCCCGGCAATATTGGCAAGATAACGGATGTTCCCGAGCTTTGCCGACTCCTTCACCGCTCCTTCCACATCCTCGTCCTTCGTCAGGTCAGCCTTGATGAATATCATCTGACCGCCGATGGTGCGGGCCATTTCCTGGGTCTTCCTGCCGGCCTTCACATCGATGCCGAGACCCCCGGTCATGCGGTTGTCGGCTGCTGCG
>CAYOYU010000274.1:2767-5563 GCA_964408265.1 uncultured Syntrophorhabdaceae bacterium | reverse complement strand
CAGGAGAAATCCGACGTAACGCTCTACGAGGCTCTTTTGCTCTTCCATGGTTCCCTACCGCTCCGCTCTACCAGATGAGCTTTCCTTCTCGTACGTCTGCCAACAAGCCGTTATCCAGCACCTCCATGGGCGTGCAGACCATTCCGCTGTCGCCGGACCAATAGATCCGTCTACGATCCCCGCCCATGTGATAGTCGGACGTGGTGAACATGATGGCGCAGTAGAGGTTATCACGGAGTTCCGCAGTGTTGGGGAGAGACGGAGATGCTTCCGCACAGAATAAGAATGTCTAATCAGTCATAATACTCTGGTGCATGCTTTAGCGTATCCCATAATTCCGGGTCATGACCCATAAGAATCATTGCTCCCTTTTTGTCACGAAGATATCGTAGCTTGTTTATGGTCTTCATTGCTTCATCCGGATTCCAGACAATCCCAGGGAGTACGAATTGATCTAGATTCTCATGTGTATATGAACTGTCGCCGGTCAATACCACCGTACCGGTGTTTTCCAAAGTCACTATGAGACACTGGTGCCCTTGGCTGTGACCTGTTGCCCTCATGACAACCACCTTCCCATCGCCAAAGATATCGTAATCTCCTTCAAGGGCATTGTAATTAAGAGGATGGTCGAAATCCTCCCTTATATATGACCCCCGTTGGTAAATCTCGGGCCAATATGCGACACGGAGTTCATCCTTTTGGACGAGAAATTCCGCCGTGGGAAAGAATTGGTTAGATCCGGCATGGTCCAGATGGAGGTGAGAATTGACCACATACTTGATATCGTCCGCCTCATATCCCAATTTCTTCAACTGGTTAATGGGCTTATCCTCTTCTTTCATAATCGGTACGATGACATACGAAACAAATCCCCAAATCTCCTCCGGCTTGTCAATAACATTAACGTTCATTCCTGTATCAAAGATGACATTGCCCTCAGGATGGGTGATGAGGAACATGGGCACCGGTACGGTAATGCTTTGGCCTAAACCCCTGGCGCCAGTCAAAAAGCTCTTATCCAACTTTGTTGATCCTGTGTAAAAACAATATAGCTTCATTGTCTCCATTTCTGCTCCTTCAATGCATAGATGAGCCTCTCGCGTGTCACTAAAACCGGACCAAGTTCCCCAAGAAGGATTTTGCAATGAGCAGTTTGTTGTTCTCTATCGTCCCTGCGCAGATGCCGACGGTCTGGGCGTCTCGGTAGAAACGCTCCAGATTGTATTCTTTTGTGAAACCGTAACCTCCGAATATCTGGATGCCTTCTCCAGTTACCTTTTCAGCAATTTCGGCTGAGAACCCCTTCGCCATGGATATCAAATTTCGATCGGGTTTCCCTTGGTCTATTGTCCAGGCCGCCCGGTAGTAGAGACCTCTAGCAGCCTCTATCATCGTTGATAGATCTGCCACCTTGATCTGATTGATTTGATACCAGCCGATCGGGTGGCCAAACTGCACTCTCTTCCTAAGGTATTCGACGGATTGCTCAAAGGAACCTTGGGAAACCCCGACCCCCTGAGCGGCAGCGTAGATGCGGGCTCGATCCAGAAAAGACATGATCTGAGAATAGCCCGTGCCTTCCTTATCGATAAGATTCTCTTGAGGCACGCGAACATCCGCAAAGTTGATCTCCGCAATGTCAGATGCTCTCAGACTCAGTTTGTCCTTTATTCCTCTTGCGGTGAACCCCTTTCGATCGGTTTCCACAATGATCGCGCTGTACCTGTCAAGGGGAGATTCTGCCTCTGGGGTAGTGAGGCAGATGACGACAAGGTAATCTGAGATGCTTCCGTTCGTGATGAAGATCTTGTTCCCGTTTATTATGTAATCACCGTTGTCCTTTGTTGCATTCGTCTTCATCGACAAAATATCAGTACCTGAGTCAGGCTCGGTGTATGCTACTCCCATTATCGATTCTCCCTTCGTTAATGGGGGTAGATACCTCTGCTTCTGTTCATCGGATCCATAGAGTTGAATGAGTTCAGCACCGTATGCTGAGAGAGCAATATTTCCGCAACCCGGATCAACCCTCCAGAACTCCTCTATGATGAGCGAGGTCTCCAATGCCCCAAGACCGGAACCACCATATTTCTCATCGATGAACCCCCCAACAAAACCCAACTCACAAGCCTTCTTCCAAACGGCTTCAGGGAACTCTTCATTGAGATCACATTTCTCGGCAATATCGGAAAATTCTCCCTCGGCAAACTCCCTGGCCGCATTCTTGACATCTTTCTGTTCTTTGTTCAGGTCGAAATACATACTCGCCTCCATAGAAAATTAGTTGTACATCGTATTCTCCCCAGTAGTTGAACCGTTCTGGGATTCAAAGAAGTCACGGCGCAGTCAACCTTCACTTCTCATCTGTTTTCATACAGCCGCTGCAAAAGACTGATGCTAGCATCTCTCCTATCTCCCCAGCGGAAAATTCTTTCTCTTGCCTGAACCATTTGGAAGCATGATGGATTGCGCCCAATAGAAAGAGAACGGCCATCTTGCTGTTGACTCCTTCTCTCTTCCCTTCTTTCAGAAACCCTTCAAGTACGGTTTTGACCTTGTCACCTTGCTTCTTGACTTCCTTTTGTGGACCTTCAGGGAAATGATAGAGTTCCTCGTATATGACCTTCCATGCCATCTGGTCACGGGCCATCGTCTCCATAGTAGCCACGATCGTCCTCGTCAACTTTTCTCTTGGCGTAATTCCGGAGGGGAATTCTTCCAACTCCTTGTTCAATTTATCCAGAAATCGGGTCTTCTGTAACTCTGTGAGCAAAGCCTCCTTAGATTCTATGT
>CAYOYU010000274.1:0-2757 GCA_964408265.1 uncultured Syntrophorhabdaceae bacterium | reverse complement strand
TGTGACTGTAGAGGCTTGCGGGTTTCAGGCCTGTTTCCCGGGCTATCTCTCGCATGCTCGTGCCTTTGAAGCCCTTCTGTGAAAACAGAAATATTGCTTTTTCTATGATCTCCTGCTTCTTGTTGAGCTTGATCACGCTAATTCTCCTAACGAATTCAAGCAGAACGAACGAACGATTGTACGATATCGTAAGGGATGAGAATTGTCAAGCAGAAAATTCTACTCAGAGGATGAGGGATTGGGAGGGAACATGATGAGACCTGCAGCCTGAGAGGGAACGGGGAAACGAATCCCGCAGAAGAAAATAAACGATGTAAATACAATAGAATAGCGCAAGGAAAGAGTTTCCTTTGGACGATCTCGTTGGGTTCTCTGACGCGGTCGAGAGGTTTTTGCGATGCCTGTCTTGCCGCTGGAGATCTTGAGCAGGCCAGGCCGGATAGGGGCCGAGTTCCAGAAAAGGATCACGGCAATGGCTTGGACCATTCGGGCGAAGTGTCCAGTGAAGGGTGGTGCGCTCCATGTCGGGAGAGGCCTGGAGGATAAAACGACAATAATAATAGATACTTACATATTGCCTCCGGCAGGTTTGAGCAAGGAGAAGAATTATCTTCTTGACAAGGCCCGTCTTTTTTAATACCGTACAACTGTTCGTTCGGCTTTTTCTCTGTTTCTATGGCCCCTATGAAGTCTGCTGAAAATGCTTCTCTCGGGTTCTTTCGCAACCAGTCTCAAGGAGAACGCGCCGACCCGTTTCTTCTATTGCCAGTTGGAATCGGGGGTGTCGAAAGAATGAGGTTCCGGACGAGTCCTCCCCGTTCGACGAGCCAGTTCTATGACGTGATCAGGGTCTGATGAGACGAGGACTGCGGGAGGAGGACACACGAAGGAGTCAATTTCCGATCCGGGAAGGATGATGTCAAGCGTCAAGCAGACATACTTGGTGCAGAGCAGGAAGAACGGGCATTCCTGCCGTGTGGAGCACGTGAAGAAATCTCGTTCTTGGAAAATCAGGCAAGAGGAGACTGCGCAATGGAGGTAAGTAAAGAAAAGTTGCTATCCATGTTCGAAATGATGGTGAGAATAAGACGTTTTGAGGAGGAGGTGAAGGTCTTGTTCAAGGCCGGGCTCTTTTCGGGGCACGTACACGTATGCATAGGTCAAGAAGCATCCTGCACCGGAGCCTGTATGGCATTGAGGAAGGAGGATTACATCTTCACAACTCACAGAGGGCATGGTCAATGCCTGGCCAAAGGAATGGACACAAAAAGAAGCATGGCCGAACTCATGGGGAAAAAGGACGGGGTCTGCCAAGGTAAAGGAGGGTCTCTGCACCTGGCGGATAGATCGATTGGCGCACTAGGAGGGATCGGAATCTTGGGCGCAGGTGTCCCTATTGCCGTTGGGGCGGCCTTTTCTGCGAAGGTACGGGGAACGGGACAAGTTGCACTCGCCTTCTTTGGAGAGGGAGCCTCGAATCAAGGAGCGGTGCATGAGGCGATGAATCTCGCCGGATTGTGGAATCTCCCGGTAATCTTCTTCTGCGAGACGAACCAGTGGGCAGAACTGAGCCGAAGAGAAGCACACTTGAAGGTAGATACGATTGCCGCAAGGGCTGAGGGATATGGATTCCCGGGGTTCAAGGTTGATGGAAATGATGTCGTAGAGGTTTTTGAAGTTACAAGTGAAGCTGTTGACAGGGCAAGAAATGGAAAGGGGCCCACCTTGATTGATGCAATAACGTACAGGTGGGATGGTCATTACGTGGGTGACCCGGCCGTTGCGCGACCGGAAGGCGAACTTGAAGAATGGAAGAAGAAAGACCCGATTGCAGGACTGAGAAAGAAGCTCTTTGAAGAAGGCATATTGAATGAGGAGATGGTTCAGGAGATAGCCAAGAGGATCGAAATCGAAATTGAAGAGGCGGTCGATTTTGGGAAGAAGAGCCCCTTCCCACCACCTGAGGACGCATTCACAGGGGTATATGTTTAGAGGATACGCCTGAAGCAACTCGCTCTGCTTAAAGTCGAGACAAGAACGGGGAAAAGAGATGAAAACAGTCAAATACTGGAGTGCCTTTAACGAAGCCTTGAGAGAAGAGATGAGAAGGGACCCGACCGTTATCTATATGGGAGAGGATATCGGGGGGAAGGTAGGAGGCCCTTTCGCATTTGGAATCGGACTGCAGGAGGAATTCGGCACAGACCGGGTATTCGACACCCCGGACAGTGAAGCCGCCTTCACCGGACTCGCGATCGGTGCTGCCATGACGGGGCTTCGACCGGTCATCGATGTGATGATCTTTGACTTCATGCTGGTCGCCGTGGATCAAATCGTCAATCAGATGGCGAAGATAAGGTACATGACGGGGAGAGAAGATGAGAAGCTGCCGATCGTTATTCACACACTGACCGGTGCGGGTATGAGGGCCGGGACCCAGCACTCCCAGTCTCTGGAATCATGGTTTGTGCACATTCCCGGGTTGAAGGTCGTTGCCCCAAGCAATGGCTACGATTTGAAGGGGGTTATGAAATCGGCAATCAGGGATGACAATCCGGTCATTGTGGCAATGCACAAAGCTTCCTTGAGAACAAAAGCTCAAATTCCGGACGACGAATATACCATCCCTCTGGGAATGGCGGATATTAAAAGGGAGGGCAGCGATGTCACCGTTGTTGGTATTTCCAACATGGTCAACGTAGCCCTGTCTGCGGCGGAAAAGCTGGAAGCCGAAGAGAAGATCAGCATCGAGGTTGT
>CAYOYU010000273.1:5082-5642 GCA_964408265.1 uncultured Syntrophorhabdaceae bacterium | reverse complement strand
AACCTAATCTGAAAATTTCACCCCATTTCAGATCATTCAATTCGAAGATCTACAACGGGCAAAGCCGCCTGCGCTTATCCTGCTGGACATCAAGATGCCTGGCATGGACGGCTATGAGGTTTGCAAGAGTCTCAAAGAGGATGAAAAAACACGCTCCATTCCTGTCATCTTTATCAGTGTGTTGGGGGAGGAACGAGAAAAGGTCAAGGCTTTCCAAGTCGGGGGAGTGGACTATATAACCAAGCCTTTCCAACCTGAAGAGGTACTCGCACGGATCAACACTCATCTGACCTTGTGGAGCATCCAACAGAATCTGGAACTTCGTAACGCTGAGCTTGAGGCCAAGAATCTTGCCCTTGCCGAGGAAATGGCCCGGCGTGAGCGTGCAGAGCAAGAGCTGGCAGCCGAAACGGAGCGGCTTAGAATTACACTACATTCCATCGGGGACGGGGTCGTCAGCACCGACACAGACGGGCGGGTGGATATGCTCAACCCGGTCGCAGAGGACCTCACCGGCTGGAGTCAGAAGGAAGCCCGTGGCAAGCCACTGGAGGAGGTCT
>CAYOYU010000273.1:0-5060 GCA_964408265.1 uncultured Syntrophorhabdaceae bacterium | reverse complement strand
GAGACTCGCCAACCGGTAGAAGACCCGGTGAGTAAAGTCCTGAGCGAAGGACTCGTTGTGGGCCTTGCGAATCACACGGTACTTGTGGCCCGAGACGGCAAGGATGTTCCCATAGCTGACAGCGCAGCACCCATCAGAGACGAAGACGGTACTATTGCCGGCGTAGTTCTCGTTTTTCGCGACAAGTCCGAGGAGCGAGCCGCACAGAGACTTCTAATAAAGGAGAAGGAAAAGGCGCAGCAGTATCTTGACGTTGCCGGAGTAATGTTGCTTGCTCTCGACACCAACGGTCACGTGACATTGGCAAACAGAAAAGGTTGCGAGGTCCTTGGTTACCCAGAGGGCGACGTCTTGGGAAAGGATTGGTTTGAGACCTTTCTCCCTGACAAAGTTCGAGACGAGGTCAAAGGGGTTTTTTCCAGAATCATTTCCGGGCATCTGGAGACGGACGAGTATGTGGAGTCCATCGTCCTTGCCAGTAGTGGAGAAGCAAGACTCATAGCTTGGCATAACTCAATATTGAGAGATCAGGACGGCCCCATAATTGGAACATTGTCTTAAGGGGAGGACATTACCGACAGGAAGGCCATGGCAGAAGCGCTGCGAGAGAGTGAAGACCAGTATCGAACCCTCATGACTGCCTCTCCAGATGCAATGTTCGTGGACGTTAATGGGAGCATAGTTTATGCCAATGATTCAGCCGCAAAGATGTTTGATGTCGAATCACCAGAGTTGTTAATTGGAAAAAGTCCACAAGACCTGGTTCATCCTGAAGAACTTGAAGAGGTGCAAGCGAGAATAGAAACTCGGTATACCGACCGTACTGCAGATTCTCAACATCAGCAGAAGTTCCTTGGATCTAACGATAATGCAATCATTGGAGAAGTAGCTGCGGTTCCCACAACTTTTCAGGGCAAACCGGCAATTCTCGTCGTTGTCCGCGACATTTCTGAACGTAAACGTTTGGAGGAAGTCGCTCTCCAAACCGGTCGCCTCAGAGCGGTAGCCGATCTTTCCTCCGGTGTTGCTCATCACTTCAACAATCTTCTTCAGATCGTCATGGGAAGTGCAAGCTTGTCTCTTTTTGAGCTGGAGTCTGGAGACCTGGCCCAAGTCAAAACCAATCTGGAACAGATGCTTCGAGCAGCCACGCTTGGATCTGATACGGTCAAACGTCTTCAGACCTTTGCGAATATGCGTGCCGATGTTACCGAAAGCGAGGGCGCTGTCTTCGATGTAGCTACCACAGTGCGAAATGCAGCTGACGTTTCCAAGCCCTTATGGAAATCTGACCCCGAAAAGAAGGGCATCAAGATTGATCTCCAATTGGACGTGGAGGATGGTTGTCTAGTGAAAGGTCAAGAGAATGAGATCTTCGAGGTGCTTGTCAATCTCATAAGAAACGCTGCGGAAGCTTTGCCGCAGGGTGGAGACATAGAAGTCAAGGCGTGTAGAGAAGCCGATGAAGTGGTTATCACGATTCGTGACAGCGGGACAGGAATAGCCGAAGAGGACCTCACAAAGGCTTTCCAACCATTCTGGAGCAGTAAAGGAGTGGGCATAGGAAAAGGGATGGGGCTTGCCGTTACTCATGGACTGGTGAAAAGACACGGCGGCAGCATATCCGTAGAAAGCAAATTAGGAGTGGGTACCACCTTCACGATCCGCTTGCCTCTGGCCCACGAGCCGGTCAAGAAGACGGAAGAGCCTGCAATCAGACCTGCTGAAGGGCACCTGATTATTCTGGTGATAGATGATGACGTGAACATCGCCTCTCTTCTCGAAAGAATATGTTCGAAAGAGGGTCATACCGTTTATAGGGCTCTTTCAGGCCAAGAGGGGCTTGAAATATTCAATGAAGAAGCTGTGGGTCTTGTTATCAGCGATCTCGGCATGCCCGGCATGAATGGTTGGGATGTCGGCAAGGCAATTCGGTCAATCTGTCAGGAGAAAGGGGTCTCAAAGCCTCCATTTATTCTGCTGACGGGATACGGCGGTCAAGAACTGGAAAGGGAGAAGATTACCGAGTCCGGTGTAGACGCCGTAGTAGCCAAGCCGATTGATAGGGCCACTGTGCTTGCTACTGTTCAGAAAATCGCTGCTCGGTTCAACATCGGGACTCGCGTTAACTAAGGCGGTGTAGGCTCAGGCATTTGGAACCCCGACCGTATTGCCGGTGACGGCTTCGCTCCACCCGGCAGAAAAAGGTACACGTCATGGCAGTAAACGCTAAGACGGCAGGGCGAATCAGTCACCTAAGACCTGCCCGTTACGCACTGATCGTTCTCTGGTGTCTCTTGTTGCTTGGATTTTTCCTGTGGGACATTTTGAAAACCCGACAGGAAACGGCATCTGTAGCAACCAATGTTTCATTGGCATATTTCAACAAGGACTTGGCCTTCCGACTGTGGGGATCTTCCCACGGC
The DNA here is from genome assembly GCA_964408265.1 of uncultured Syntrophorhabdaceae bacterium. GTDB lineage: Bacteria > Desulfobacterota > Syntrophorhabdia > Syntrophorhabdales > Syntrophorhabdaceae > CAYOYU01. The sequence continues at coordinate 2,634 of CAYOYU010000273.1, read as the reverse complement.
GGAGTCTATGTTCCCATTGATGAGAAGACTCCCTCTAATCCCCATTTGGAGCACGTCCCGGAACGAGACATACAGACGCCTTCAGGAAAGAGACTCACCCTTATGAACCCGGCGTACATGGTGCGTCAGCTCCAAGAGGAGTTCGCAAAACTGTATGGCGTGAAGGGGCATATAACGAGTCTGAAACATTTTCGTCCCGAAACAGCGCCCGATGATTGGGAAAAAGCCGCACTCAAGGAATTCGAGGGAGGGCGCAAAGAGGTTCAAGAATTCACGGCGATTGGAGATGAGCCTTATCTGAGGCTCATGAGGCCCCTGATAGCCGATAAGGGGTGTCTGAAATGCCATGCTTTTCAAGGATATAAAGAGGGCGATGTCCGAGGTGGAGTGAGCGTCTCGTTGCCCATGAAGGACTTTTTGGCAATTGAGCGCCGGAAGCTCACGACACAGATCATCTCGCTTGGCTCGATATTCATACTCGGTCTCGTCGGGATCGTAATCGGTATGGGACGCCTGGAACGTCACGAAAAAGAACGGGACGCTGCGATTGAGGCTCTGGAAGAAGCGAGGCGAGAGTTGGAATCAAGAGTTGAAGAGCGCACAGCGGACCTCCAATTTGAGGAACATAAGCTTCGCACGATGATAGAAGGTATGAATGAGGGCGTTGTTGTCGCCGACGCCGACGGGACAGTCACTGAGGTTAACCGGTGGTTTCTCCACAAAGTCGGTCTCAGACGGGACGATGTGGTCAACAAGAGCATGTGGGAGTTTCACCCCGAAACCGAGAGGACTCAAGTCGTCCGACGGATGGTAGCTGCGTACAAGGCAGGGGAAACACGAGACCCCAAAGAAGTCAACAGGGACCTTCTCGGCATGCATGTGTCTCTTCGAGTTCAGCCTATTTTCGAGGATGACCAATTCGAAGGGATCATTTTGAACGTGATCGACGTGTCAGCGTTGGTCGAAGCACGGGAAGTAGCCGAAAGGGCCAGCAGGTCTAAGAGTGAGTTTTTGGCAAATATGAGCCATGAAATACGTACTCCCATGAACGGCATATTGGGGATGACCGAACTTGCACTCAACACGGAGTTGACGGCTGAACAAACGGAGTACCTCGACGCAGTCAAGGTATCTGCTGATGCCCTTCTTAGACTCATTGAGGACATACTGGATTTTTCAAAAATCGAGGCGGGAAAGCTCGACCTGATGCACACGAGTTTCAGCCTTAGAGATTCCTTAGCCGATACCATGACCATGCTCTCGAATCAGGCCCATAAGAAAGGCTTGGAGCTGATCTATGATATTCCCTTTGACGTTCCTGATACCCTCGTTGGGGATCCGGGTCGGCTGCGTCAGGTTCTTGTGAATCTGGTCGGAAATTCCATTAAGTTTACTCAGGAGGGGGAAGTCGAGGTAATCTTGGAGTTGGAATCCGAGACTGATGATAATGCTTTCCTGCATTTCACGGTTCGGGACACTGGAATTGGAATCCCCATTGAAAAACAGCACAAGATCTTTGAAGCGTTTGAGCAGGCAGATGGCTCTACGACAAGGAAATACGGAGGTACAGGGCTTGGCCTCACCATCACTCGTCAACTGGTGAAGATGATGGGGGGACGCGTGTGGATTGAAAGCGAACCCGACAGAGGCAGCCGGTTCCATTTCACCGTGTCTTTTGAACTTCAAGCAAGGTCCTCAGAGCTAGGGTTGCCTCAACAGGCTATTAATCTTGAAGGAATATCCGTGCTGGTTGTGGACGACAATCTTACCAACAGGCGGATATTGGAAAAAACCCTCCTCCATTGGAAGGCTAAGCCGACAGTCGTAGAGAGTGCCTTCGAGGCGCTGGAAGCCTTACAAACAGCCCAAAAGCAGGGAACGCCGTTTGGCCTGATGCTGACCGATTGCATGATGCCGGAGATGGACGGCTTTGAGCTTATAGACAGCATAAATCAGCATCCTGAAATCGCGACTCCGACCATCATCCTGCTGACATCAGCGGGGGAAAGAGGAGACGCATCCAGGTGCCAGAGTTTAGGTGTGGCAGCATATCTAGTCAAACCGGTAAGCCAGTCCGTATTGTTTCTCACCATAGCCAAGGTGCTCAAGATGCCATCCGGTACGCCAGACAGGCGTTCTCTTGTCACTCGACATTCCATACGGGAGAGCAGGAAGAGACTTCGGATACTTCTCGTCGAGGACAACGTGGTCAACCAAAAGTTGGCGACGAAACTTCTTGAAAAGATGGGACACATCGTCTTGGTTGCTGAAGATGGTAAGAAGGCTGTGGAAGCGCTGGAACAAGGGGGCTTCGATCTGGTGATGATGGATGTGCAGATGCCGGTAATGGACGGGTTCGAGGCCACGACGATCATAAGAAATCAAGAAGAGGTAACCGAAACGCATATTCCAATCGTGGCCATGACGGCACACGCAATGAAAGGAGACCGAGAAAAGTGTCTCGAAGTTGGCATGGACGGTTACGTTTCCAAACCGATCAACATGCAGGAACTGTATGAAACGATTGGCAATCTGTTCCAGGTTGACGAAGAAGATGAGAAGCGAGAGACTCATACTGAGCATGCAGAAAGGATCATCCAACGAGACGCCATCCTTGAAAGGGTTGCAGGGGAC
>CAYOYU010000272.1:3478-5648 GCA_964408265.1 uncultured Syntrophorhabdaceae bacterium | reverse complement strand
GTCGTGAGGAATAAGGTGGACGACTATTTTGCACGCTGCAGCCTTGCCCGGTTCGATGGGAAGGCTGCAGCATCGCTCAACCCTTCCGATGCAGACTATCAGAAGGTGGCCGCAGAGGATCTGTCCCAACCCGCATCCTTCGCTTTGTTCCCGCTTGCTCTCGTGGAGCCTGATAAGCCCCTGCCGCTTCTTGAGGGATTTAACCCGGCATGGAAAGGGGCCATGACTGCGCTTCACGAGGAAGTGATTGCACCGGTCCTTGGCAGGAAGGAAAACATGAGCGCACAAGAGTGGAGAGAGTTATGCGCACGCTTTGCGGCCTACGAAGCCTGGTCTGCTGCAAAGCCCGCGACGGCGGTGGAGACCCTGGGGCTGGAGCGGATCAACGAGGTCCGAAAAGGCGGTTTCAAACCGGGAATTGATGAACTCATCGCGAAGGACAAATCATTCGAACCCGAGGCCAAGGCCATTTCCTCGGTGGACAAGCTCGTCCGCTACTGCAGATACCTCCATACCCTGGTTAACAATTTCGTGGCCCTCCGGGATTTCTACAGCCGCAGGGTAAAGGCCGTTTTTCAGGCCGGGACCCTCTATCTCGACGGCAGGAGCTGCGATCTCTGCGTGAGGGTCGATGACATAGCTACTCACGTCACCCTGGCGGAATTGAGCCGCCTCTACCTTGTCTACTGCACCTGCGTCCGTCGTGGCGGGACCGATAAGATGACCATTGCCGCCGCCTTTACTGCAGGCGATTCGGACCAGCTCAGGGTAGGGCGGAACGGCATCTTTTACGACAGGAAAGGTCAGGACTGGGATGCCACGATAGCACGGATAGTGGAACATCCCATCAGCATCAGACAGGCATTCTGGTCCCCCTACAAACAGGCGGGGAGGATGATCAGCGAACAGGTGATGAAAATAGCCGCTGCACGTTCAAAGGCGTCGCAAGACAGGATAGCGGCTTCTGCAATGCAAGCCGGAATACAGGCCGGTGCTGGTAAGGGACCTGTGGAGAAACCCTTCGATGCGGGAAGGTTTGCCGGTATTTTTGCTGCTGTTGGACTCGCTGTGGGCGTAATAGGAACAGCACTGGCATCGATCGTAACCGGACTCTTTCGTCTGACATGGTGGCAGTTGCCCCTCGTATTTATCGGTATCCTTTTAGCTATTTCGGGTCCATCCATGCTCATCGCCTGGTTCAAGCTGAGGAAGCGAAATCTCGGTCCTATCCTCGATGCCAACGGCTGGGCCGTCAATGCCCGGGCAAAAATCAATATTCCCTTCGGCACGTCACTCACGGCAGTTGCAAAGCTGCCGGAAAACTCAGAGAAGCTCCTTGCAGATCCCTACGCAGACAAAAAGAGACCATGGAGCCTCTACATACTCATAGCTATTCTCATAGTGGCCCTCATCCTTTACTGGAAGTGGGGTTGTCTGGCGTTGCTTTTCAAGTGATATAGAAAGGTGGGGATCCGGGCAGTCGGGTCCCCTCCTTTCTATTGGTTCTGATCCTCGCAGGCATACAACAACTGTTGCCCTCCGGAACGCTGCTATTCCCCTCAAAATCAATGGCAAAAGCCGTCAATTTTGTGGTATAGAAAAGCAATTGACAGGAGGCATTATGTATTTTCAGGATCTGATATTTGCGCTCCAGAAATTCTGGGCAGAAAGGGGTTGCGTGGTCCAGCAGCCCTACGATATGGAAGTGGGGGCAGGTACTTTTCATCCTGCCACTTTTCTGAGATGTTTGGGACCGGAACCATGGAATGCCGCCTACGTGCAATCCTCCCGCAGGCCCACTGACGGGCGGTACGGCGAAAACCCGAACAGGCTCCAGCACTATTTCCAGTTTCAGGTGGTCATGAAACCTTCTCCGAAGGATATTCAGAACATCTACATAGAGAGCCTCAAGAGCTTCGGCATAGATACGTCCTACCACGACATCCGCTTCGTCGAGGATGACTGGGAATCTCCCACGCTCGGGGCCTGGGGTCTTGGCTGGGAGGTCTGGCTTGACGGCATGGAGATCACCCAGTTTACATACTTCCAGCAGTGCGGCGGTATCAACCTCTCTCCTGTCACAGTGGAGATTACCTACGGAACGGAGCGGATTGCCATGTACCTCCAGGATGTGGACAATGTCTACCACATCAAATGGAACGAGGATGTA
>CAYOYU010000272.1:0-3468 GCA_964408265.1 uncultured Syntrophorhabdaceae bacterium | reverse complement strand
GTACTTTACGGAGACATCTATCTCGAGCCGGAGCGGGAGTACTCAACGTACAATTTTGAAGAATCCGATGCGGGAATGCTGAGGGGCCAATTTGATGTTTGTGAGCGGGAAGGAGAAGGTCTGGTGAAGGGGCGTGGTCTCGTCTACCCCGCCTATGACTATTGCCTGAAATGTTCGCACATATTCAATCTCCTCGATGCCAGGGGTGCCATAAGCGTCACGGAAAGGGCAAACTACATCGCCAGAGTGCGGAACCTTGCCAAGCTCTGCGCGGAACTTTACGTGAGGAAGCGGGAAGAGCTAGGGTTCCCGCTGGTAAAGGATGTACCGACATTCGGGATCCGTTGTGGGTGAGGACCAGAAAAACCATGGGAAACCGCCGCTGCCTTTTTGAAGATTTCTCTTAGGTCACATAGGTCCCATATGTCCCTTTTCTCTTAAGTAAAAGAGCCGGTATCCAGGGCCGAGCGATAAACATGGAGCATATCATTTGAAAACACTACTGGTAGAAATAGGAACGGAAGAAATCCCGGCACGGTTCATCGAGCCGGAAAAAGAGGGATTTTTAAAGCTGCTTACCGATGCCCTTGCCTATGCGAGGGTTTCCGTGGGTGACGCGGAGGTGCAGGGGACGCCGAGAAGACTCTTCGCGCTGATTAAGGATGTTGCGGAGAACCAGGCCGAGACGGTGACGGTAAAGTTTGGCCCGCCGGCGAACCGTGCCTTTGACGAATCGGGCCAGCCCACCAAGGCCGCGGCAGGATTTGCAAAATCCCAGGGCGTGGGCGTAGAGGAGTTGAAAAGAAGAGAGAAGGACGGGGTCGAGTTCCTCACAGTGGAGAAGCTGGAAACAGGCAAGTCTACTAGTGAGATACTTCCCGAGATACTCAAAGATGTCATCGGCCGTATACCCTTTCAGAAGAAGATGCGCTGGGGTGCTGAAGCCTTCGAATATGCCCGGCCCATACAGTGGCTGCTTGTGCTCCTGGGAGGTGAACCGGTGGAGATGGGTGTGGCCGATGTGAAGAGCGGCAACTTTACCTTCGGGCACAGATTTCTCTCCAAGGGACCCATCGAAGTTTCCAACCCAGAAGCATACAAGGAACTGTTGCAGAGCAACTACGTCGTCGTCGATGAGGCTGCCCGGATGAGCATGATCCGGAAAGGGGTGGCGAAGATCGAAGCGGAAACGGGAGGCCGGGCGGTCAAGGATGAAGACCTTGTCAGGGAGATCCTCAACATCACCGAGTATCCTTACCCGCTGAAGGGGGCTTTTGACGAAGCTTTTCTGAACATTCCCAAAGAGGTACTCGTCAATGTGATGAAGAGCCACCAGAAATACATCTCCCTGGAAAACGAAAGCGGCGCTCTTTTACCCTATTTTATATTCTTTGCCAACACCATTCCGTCCGATGATGCCCCCGTAATAAGGGGAAATGAGAAGGTCCTCAGGGCGAGGCTCGCCGATGCCCAGTTCTTCTTCCAGGAAGACCGGAAGACGAAACTTTCCGATCTTTATGAGCGTCTCTCCTCCATTGTTTTCCACGTGAAGCTGGGCACCCTGAAGGAGAAGACCGAGAGGGTCACGTCCGTTGCCCGGTATCTGGCCGAGGTGCTCGGTGTGGATGCCGACGCAAAGATCGCCAGGGGCGTGCGTATCATGAAGGCGGACCTTCTAACCCATATGGTGGGGGAATTCCCCGAACTTCAGGGCACCATGGGAAGGATCTATGCGGGACTGCAGGGCGAGGAGAATGATGTGGCTTATGCCATCGAAGAGCATTACCTTCCCAGCGGGGGCAACGGCGCGCTGCCCCAGACGCAGCTCGGCGCACTTCTGAGTATTGCCGACAAGGTGGATTCCCTGGTCTCTTTCTTCTCCGTGGGGATCTCGCCAACGGGAAATCTGGATCCCTTTGCCCTGAGAAGACAGACGCTGGGGCTCATAAAGATAGCCATAGACAAAAAGATGAACATTCCCCTCGAACGGCTGATAGAGAGGGCCTACGAAAGTGGTGCGCATATTGCGAAGCGGATCACCCTGGAGGAGACAAAGGCGGCGCTTCTCGATTTTATCCTGACCAGGTTCAAATTCTCCATGCTTGAGGAGGACCATGGTCAGGAGTTCGTTGAAGCGGTGCTGCCCTGTGTCGCACAGGACATCTATGATGGGTATGTAAGGCTTCTGGCCCTGGAGACACAGAAGTCAAACGAAGATTTTCAGCGGCTCATGGTCGGTTTCAAAAGGGTCTACAATATCACTAAAGCCCTCGATGGAGAGAGCACCGTGGATCGTTCGCTCTTCAGGGAAAAAGAGGAGGAGGCCCTCTTTGATCTCTATGAGTCTACCAAAGAGAGTTTCCTCAGCTCCCTTGGTGCGAAGCAGTATGCCGATGCCCTGACGCTCCTCGTGGGGTTCAAGGAGACGGTGGATAACTTTTTCGATAAGGTCTTTGTCATGGATAAGGATGAAGCCATAAAGAACAACAGGCTTGCACTGTTGAAGAAGATAAAGGACATGTTCCTGAGTTACGGTGATATTTCAAAAATTCGCTCAGAATGAGGAGGCAATGATGACAAAGTATGTCTATTTCTTTGGCGGCAAAAAGGCTGAGGCAGGAGCAAAGCTGAAGAATCTCGTCGGAGGCAAAGGCGCGGGGCTGGCCGACATGGTAAACCTCGGCATCCCCGTACCCCCCGGTTTCACCATAACTACCGAGGCATGTGTCTACTTCTATCAGCACAAGATGGCCTTTCCCGCCGGCATGAAAGAACAGGTTGTGGAGAATATGAAGAAAGTCGAAGAGGTTATGGAGATGACCTTCGGCGACCCGAAAAATCCTCTCCTCTTCTCCGTCCGCTCCGGAGCCAGAGTAAGTATGCCCGGTATGATGGATACGGTCCTCAACCTCGGACTTAACGACAAGACCGTGAAAGGCCTGGCGAAACTCACCGGGAACGAGCGCTTTGCCTATGACTGCTACCGGCGGTTTGTTCAGATGTATGGTGACGTGGTCCTCGGCCTCAAACCGGAAAACAAGGATGAGCGCGACCCCTTCGAAGAGGTTATCGAGGCGAAGAAGAAAGAGAAGAAGATTGAGTTCGACACGGAATTGACCGTGGCGGACCTGAAAGACCTGGTGAGCTCATTCAAGAAACTCATCAAGACGAGATTGAAAAAGAATTTTCCCGAGGATCCCTGGGAGCAGCTCTGGGGAGCCATAGGGGCAGTCTTCCGTTCCTGGGACACGGAGCGGGCCATTGCCTACCGTGAACTGAACAACATTCCCGATACCTGGGGTACCGCGGTGAACGTGCAGTGCATGGTCTTCGGGAACATGGGTGAAGGGTCGGGTACAGGCGTGGCCTTCACCCGGAACCCGGCAAGAGGCGAGAATGAGTTTTACGGCGAATATCTGCTCAATGCCCAGGGCGAGTACGTGGTGGCAGGCATACGGACGCCGCTTC
>CAYOYU010000271.1:3038-5707 GCA_964408265.1 uncultured Syntrophorhabdaceae bacterium | reverse complement strand
TGAAAATGAGATTCAAGACGCAATTCGGCAGGGAACACTCCAAGTTACCCAGGGGAACATCTTTGCCGCCAACCTGGACAATCCGAACCGCATGAAGATATTCGAGTCCATCATGAAGACACCGGTGACGAACTCTGTCCTCGAAAAAATGTTCGCTCAGTCGCAGACAAAGAAACCTGCAGCCGCCAAGGCTCCTGCCGTCACCCTCTCCCGGCAGCACCGCAGTATGACCATGATGAAGGCAACGATCACCAGGAACAGCGGAAAGTACGGGAGGGATGATCTGCAGAAGCTGGCAGAGGAACTGCAGGCACTCACGGACCTGGTGCAGGCCGAACTGGCGGCAAAACCGGCGTAATGGCAACTCAAGAGAACCTTGCTTGGAGCTCTGAAGGAGGCGCAGAACTGACACCGCAACAGGTCCGACATTGTGAGAGTTGATATCATGACCGATTACGAACCATATTATCCGGGATACACCTTTGAGGAACTGCTGGACGCACAGAACCGGTTGGACCGGGAAGCGTATCCCGAGAGGGCGAAGAGGCTCGACGAGGAAATCACCAGGCGAAAAGAGGGGGACAATAACCCCTGGCTGGAAGACCCCGTTGAAGCCTTCAGATATCCCCGCAGCGACTCTCTCATGGAAGAACCAGGGGACCGTGAATCGGAAGAAGGATCGCAGAAAGAGGAAGGACCGCAGTACCTGCCCATCGTCTTCACCGGCTCGGCCAGAGAGTACTTCCGTATCTGGATCGTCAACCTCTGCCTCACCCTCGTCACCTGCGGCATCTTCTCGGCATGGGCCAAGGTGCGGAAGAAACGGTACACCTATTCCCACACCTCTCTGGACGGTACACCCTTTCAGTACCTGGGGCAGCCCATCCCGATCCTGAAAGGACGATTCATCGCGGCAATAGGGTTTTTGGTCTACTACCTATCGAGTCATTTCTTCAATTCCCTGCTGCCATACGTTCTGGGAGCAGGCCTGATTGCGGCACCATGGGTCCTCGTCAGGTCGGCGGCCTTCAACGCCCGCTATTCAGCCTTCCGCAACATGACCTTCCACTTCGGCGGCACCTATTGGCGGGGCGCACAGGCGCTCTACATGTGGGGTATCGTCCCTGTGGGCGTCATAAGCATGATGGTCCCATGGCAGGGGCAGGCCATAGTGCTGGGCGTCGCCTCGGCCGCTTTCGGAATCACTTTCCCATTCTGGATAAGACGACTCAAGAGGTTTCTCATCGACCATACATCCTTTGGTGGTAAGACTGGCTTCTTCACCGCAACGGGAGGCCAGTTCTTCAAGATCTATTTCGTGTCCGGTCTGATCACCATCGCAGTGGCCATACCCATCGTGGTCCTTTTGATGGTCTTTGCGCAAAAGATGGATTCTGTCGTCGCATTTCTCGGCACAATTCCCATGTACGCGGGGTATGTGGCAGCATTCGCCTTCGTCCAGTCGCGAAGCGGCAATCTCGTCTGGAACCATACACGCCTCGGACCTTTCCACTTTCGCTCCGACCTGCGGTGGACCGGCCTTATAAGGCTCTACGTTACCAATGCCCTGGGGATCATCTTCTCATGCGGTCTGCTCATCCCCTGGGCTGTCATGCGGACCCTCAAGTACCGCGCCGACCACCTGCAGGTTGTGAGATATGGCACGTTCTCGGAATTCCAGGGAGACGAGCGAACAGCCGTCGCGGCAGTAGGTGCCGAGACAATGGACTTTTTTGACGTGGACCTTTCATTATGATGATTCTCGACGGACACTACTTCGACGGGTTTACGCCCACCGCGATCCCGGCGACCATGGAGTTGAACGGCCCCGAGGCGACGCTCATGGCCGGAGAGATCCGGGAACAGTACGAAATATCGAGGCTGCGGGTATCACCGCGGATCGCCTCGGCCGACCGCTTCATCACCCTTCCCAACGGCGGGCAGTTCGCCTGTGCCGATAACGCCCTTCTCGATTCAATTCCGCAGGAAAGCCCCTCGGAAGGTCCCGTGGCATGGCTGGAGCAACGTCTCGGCGTGGCACTGGCCTGCATCGCCGTCGTCGTGGCCACGCTTCTGGCAGGCTACTTTATCGGCCTGCCTGCTGCGGCAGAGCGCATCGCTATGCGCATCCCCATGAAGACGGAGCAGACCCTTGGCAGGGAGGCATTAAAGTGGCTGGATGAGAATAGATGGTTTACCCCGACTGCCGTCAATCCCGACACACGAAGAACGATAACCGACGGTTTTGACAGGCTCCGCAGTGATCTGCCCTTCAAAGAGTACTACCGCCTCGAATTCCGGTCGACGCCCGGATTCGGAGCCAACGCCTTAGCCTTTCCAGGCGGCACGATCGTCATCAGCGACCAGATGATCGCGGCAGCAATGTCACCGGAGGAAGTCCTCTCGGTCCTGGCACACGAGATGGGCCATGTGGAGCTTCGCCATGCCCTGAGGAACCTGTTGCAGAGTTCCGTTATCGCAGCGGCAGCAACCCTCGTCACCGCAGACGCCGCATCCCTCGGTGTCGCCGTGGCCGGTCTCCCGGTGCTGCTGGCCCAGATGAAATATTCCCGGGAATTCGAAGCGGAGGCCGATGAGTACTCCTTCACGCTTCTCAAGCGGAAAGGATACTCGCCGGATGCCTTTGCCTCCATCATGGAAAGACTTTC
>CAYOYU010000271.1:0-3028 GCA_964408265.1 uncultured Syntrophorhabdaceae bacterium | reverse complement strand
TAGGAGAGGCAGCTCCGACAGGGGCGTGTCTGCCTACCTCTCCACCCATCCCGTCACGACTGAGCGCATTCAGCGTGCCCGTGACGCGGCACGTTGAGAGAACCATGGTCCCGGCTTTGCGTAGGGCCAGACCCAGGGTTCCGGTTACTTACCTCTTACCGTGTCCTATTGTAGGAGATGATCTGCTGGATGTAGTTGGTGAAGCCGCTCCTGTAGTTGTCCACTATGAGAATGTTCCACTTCAGGTCCCAATTGGTATTCTTCCCGGCCGCACATTGGAAGAAGTCCCCGAGAACTGCGTTGTTCGTTTCCGTGCCCCAGTCGAGGAGGTTTGTCGGGTCCCTCAAAGGAGGCATGGGAAGCCTCAGATACTTCCACAGTTTCTTGAAGAGGTACCTTTCCACAGCATTCAGTTTCGCCGAATAGAGGGAAAAGACGTTGACCTCTATCCCGGTTTCGACGGCTTCCGCATCCTGCGTGCGGACAAGCTGTGACACGTAAAAGTATCTATTGTACGTATCCGGACAGGAAGAGAGGAAAGAGGACCTGTGTTCCCGCACTTTCTTCATCAGCTCATCGCTGTCCTTCGTTTGGGGCCAATAGTTCACCAGCATACTGTCCGTGCTTTCCGGGTCGTTTCCGTCACCCCCGTTCTTCAGCCACAGCTCCGGGTTCTGTTGCACTGTTTCGCCGTCCGGGTAAAAGACAAAGACCCTGCCGGGTTGAGTCCACAGGCTCGTGAGAGTGAAAGTGGAAAGATCCTGCCCATTCAAACGGTTGATGAGCAGTGACTGGTTGTCGGCATTGACAAGAGTGCTCTTGATGAGGTTCGCCAGATCCTGATGATCCCGTGCGGTCATCCGATAGAGCTTCAGGGCCACCACTACTATCTCCCTCCCACTCTCCGCTTGTTTGTAGAAATTCACGATGTCGTTGAGGACGGTTGTCAGCGGCACGCTCACCATGGAGTGGATAACCCGGAAGCGCCCGTCTCCGATGAAACCATCGATGGCCTGCACCCTCAGGTCAAGGAACCTCACCCCTCCGTTGAGCTGCTCCAGGACGTTCTGGTCCTGGCTCTTGCTCCATGGCGCCTGGTTAGATTTCATTATCTCCGTTCCTGCGTTGTTGATAGGCATGGTCAGATCGTCGAGGAGCTTGCAGAGAGAATGAGGGGTCCAGCTCACCTTGTGGCACCAGTTCGTTAACAGGCCCGTTGTATCGGTGACGACCGCGGGTCCGTTGAAATTGCCGTCGTCCGCCATGGCGGAGTCCGTGGTGATGCCGTAGGTGCCCGTATCGTGGGTCCCCGGCAGCATAAGCATTGTCAGGGGTATGGATCCTTTGTCGCCCGAAGCGCTCACCATGTCTTTCATCCAGCCTGCCGTCGCGAAAGCCTGACCGGCTGAAAGGAGGTCCCGGCCCCCAGCAGGTGAAGGAGAGGAAAAGATGGCCTGCGTCAAGAGCTGGACCCTGTGGTTGCTGTCATCCACGACATAGAGGTTTCCGAACCCGTCCGTGATGATATCGGAAGGCTCGGCGAACTCCCCTTCCCTGTATCCCGCCTGCCCCGCTTTTCCGAGGTAATTCCCCCCGCTGTCGAACTTCTGAATCCGGTTGTTTCCAATGTCCGTTACGTAGATGTTTCCGCCTGCATCGGCAGCCAGACCGTAAGGGGTAAGGAACTCGCCGTCTCCTGTTCCCGCCTGCCCCCACCTGCCGACAAAGCTCATGGTTTTGTCGAATTTTTGGACACGGTTGTTCTCCTCCTCAGCAACATAGATGTTGTCCTCGCTGTCGATGACAATCCCGATTGGCCTGCCGAACTGACCGTCTCCCGTTCCCTTTGTTCCAAATTCGCTCAACAAGGTACCGGAAGGGTCGAACTTCTGGACCCGGTTGTTGTTCGTATCAACGACATAGACGTTGTTCAGCGAATCTGTTGCGATATCGAAAGGCGCGGAAAACTGCCCTGCCCCGGCGCCTTCGCTTCCCCATTTCGTGATGAAATTCCCCGAGGAATCGAATTTCTGGACGCGGTGCAGTATGACGTCCGTGACATAGACCTGATCGTTCAGATCGACGGCAAGGCCGCGGCATCCCAGGAATTGTCCCTCTCCCGAGCCGCTGCTTCCCCAGCTGAGGATGTAATTGCCGAAGGGGTCCAGTTTTTGGATCCTGTCGTTGAAGGAATCTACGACGTAGAAATTCCCGGCGCCGTCTTTCGCAATAGATTCGGGGAGTACAAACTGCCCGGGGGCCGGGCCTTCCTGCCCGATGGTCTTGACGACACCGGGTACGGTGCTGCCCGGATAATCTGCCGGGTTTGCGCTTGATGTTGCCTTTTGCGGACTATTTCCCCTGTCAGTGAAGAGGCACCCTGCCAGCAGCAGCAGCAGGAGACATGCGGCGGCCCGGACAAGCATCTTTCCCGGACGGAATATCGGGCAATAGAGCCCCGCTCTTTCGGAACTCCCATTTGGCGGTTTCGTACGCATTATGTCAGAAGGCTGACCGGATTAGCCGGTTACAATCTTATCGGCCGGCCGGGGCGAAGATTAACCGGCAACATTTCCTTTAAGTAATCTGTGATTTTTCCGACAAAATAATCAGTAACAGATTGATTTTCGGCCAAAGGGGAAACCGGTACACGCCTCCGAGTACGAATTCAGGTTCCCCGGGCAGTTCATAACGGGCAACCGGATCACTGCAGTTACCGGAATTGGTAATTTACAAGCTGGACACGCTCTAAAGACTGTGATTTGGAGGTTGTGTGACCGCAATCTGGAAACGATGTGCCCTGATCCTTCTCATCCTCTCCGGCATTCCCGGCTGCACCGCCATCCGGCAACCCTATTCGGATCCGCGCCTCGGGGCGGAATCGAGAGACAGCGCCGAACCGGCCAGGAACACGTCAAACCCTTCCCCTCAAGCAGGCGACAGCGGTGAGGAGCGGAGGCAGTTGGCGGCCACAGAGGAAAAAGCGCCGCACATGACCCGCCTCCAGGGGTTGAAGCCGTAGAGAAAA
>CAYOYU010000270.1:250-5725 GCA_964408265.1 uncultured Syntrophorhabdaceae bacterium | reverse complement strand
ATCACTTGTCATTGCCTCATCCTGCCTCCAGGTCCTTTCTGCCTATAGATGCCTGTCTTCCTCAAACCCCACACCCAGCTTTCATGAAACCGTGGACAATCTCACTTCTTCACTATGGCGGCCTTCTTCAGGAACTCGTCAGGTATCGTTATCCCGTAGATCTTTGCGAGGCCGGCATTGATGGCCATTCTTTCCGGCACATAATCCAGGATCGGGATCTTGTCTGTCTCCTCGCCGGCGAACACCCGGGCAGCCATTTTTGCTGTCTGCACACCTACATCGAAGTAGTTGGCCCCTATGGACAGGAAGGCTCCCCGGTCGACGTCGGTGGGATCATTCGTGAAGTAGGGTATCTTCTGCTCCTTCAGGATGCTCCCCATGGGTTCCACGGCGAGCATGACCGTATTGTCGCCGGAGGTGAAGAAGATGTCGATCTTCTTGCTGATAAGCGCTGCCAGTGCATCTTTGATTTCATCTGTGGTGCTTATCGTTCTCTCAAGGAGGAGAAAGCCGTATTTCTTTGCCGCTTCCCGTGCCATGAGTGTGCAGGCCTCGGAATTCGTCTCTGCCGGGTTCCAGACGATCCCTATGGTTTTTGCCTTGGGGAAGAGGGTCCGCATGGCCTTTATCGTCGAATCCACCGGTTGTGGTGTGGCGACGCCGGTGACGTTGGGAATGTGGTCCCGGGAGTTCTTGGCGATGCCCATCCGGTATGGGTTCGTCACGGCTCCGAATATGTGGGGTATGGTCTTGTTGCCGTTCGCCGTGATCTGGAGGGCAGGACTCGCTATGGTGATGATGTAATCATACTTCTGTCTCACTAAGTCCTGGATTATAGCCTGGGCCACGCCAAAATCATTGTGAGAGTTCGTCATGTCAAGAGTGATGTTATATTTCTTTAGCGTGCCGCTCTTGTTGAATTCGTCCAGAAGTCCGTCGGTGGTGACCTTCAGAACATAATTGTCGGAGAAGACGAAGACGGCAAGTCTCTTGGGTCCATTCCCCCGGTTTTTCCCATCTCCCAGCACGAGGTTGGCCTGGGCCAGGGCCTTTTCCGGCACCGTGACCCCGATCTTTTTCGCCTCCTCGAGATTCAGCCCTACGGTGAGTTTGGTATACTGCTCGAAGGGGATGTTGGCCGGCCTCTCGCCTTTCAGGATGCGGTCCACAATATGAGCCGTCTGGATGCCGCTGGAGGTGTAATCAAAGCCGTAGGCGCCCACCGCACCGTCTTTGAGACGCTCCACATCGGCGATGAAAATGGGGATCCTGTTCCTCTCAGATATCTTGACCACCGACTCAAAGGCCGAAAAAACTATATTGTCAGCCACGAGGACGTAGGCATCTATGCCCTTGGCAGCAAGGGAAGCAGCCGCCTGGTAGACCTCCGAAGACCCCGTTACCGTTACGCCCACAAAGGTCATGTCCTTGCGCGCCGATGCTGCCTTCCGCAGTTCCTTGACATTGTAGACGGCGTTTTCCTGGGAAGGATCCCAGATGCAGCCTATCCGTATCTTTCCGGGCACCACGGAATTGACCAGTTCGAGCATCTTGCCCGGAGGTGTGGCTCCGTAGACGCCTGTTACATTAGGAAGATGATCCCTGTCCGATGTGCCCGCTCCGATGACGAAAGGACTGGCCACCGACGCGAAGACCACGGGCCGGTCCTTGATTTTGTTCAAGGCGGCCTGCGTGCAGCCTGTGGAGATGGTTACAACAACGTCCACTTTCTCGTGGAGGAACCTGTCGAGAATCGAGTTGACCGTGACCATGTCCCCGTTTGCGTTCTCGAGGAAGAGGGTCATGTTCTTCTTGTCCTGGTATCCCATTCTCTTCATTTCTTCCACGAAGGCATCACGGGTCACGTTGAGCAGACTGTGGTCCGTCAGCTGGACGACGCCTATCCGGACCTTCTTGGAATGAGCGAGTCCGCCCTTTCCAAGATACCTGTATCCCATGGCCGCCATTCCCGCGACGAGACAGAGAACGACGAGGCCGAGAGCCAGCTTCTTCACCGGGACCTGCCTGAGTACCCCCTTTGCCGCAGCCATGCCGGCCCTTCTCCCTGCAAGCATTTTAGGGGCTACGAGGACCACAAGGACGAAGAGGGCTGTCATGAGTTTCAGGTCTATGGGATCGAGACCTACGTACAGGGCGAATGCTACCATGAGGCGGAAGACGATGGAGCCCACAATGACACTTAAGACCCTGCCGTACAGAGAGGCTGTCTTCACGACAGACTCGCCGATTATGACTGCAGCAAGCCCGAAGACAATAGACCCGATGCCCATGCCGATATCGGCAAAGCCCTGATACTGGGCCACAAGACTGCCGGAGATGCCCACCAGGCCATTGGCAAAGGCGATTCCGAAGGCCTTGACCATGTTTACGTTGACTCCCAGGGAACCGGCCATGGCAGGATTGTTGCCCGTTGCCCGCATGGTTATGCCGAAGTCTGTCTTGAAGAAAAGAGATATGAGGGCCCAGAAGACCAGAATGAGGGCGCTGAAAACAAGGCAGAGCCACACTTCCGGTGGAAGTCCGGGATTCAGTTGCTTTATATGGGCCATTATCACGGGCTGGTTGAGGAGGGGGATATTCGACCGCCCCATGATATGGAGATTGATGGAATAGAGACCGGTCATGACGAGAATCCCCGCCAGGAGTCCGTTTATGTTAAACCTCGTGTGTATGATGGCGGTGATGAGGCCGGCCAGGGCGCCGGCGAGGAAGGAGAGGAGGACTGCTGCGGAAGGGTTCAGTCCTGCCAGGATGAGTATCGCCGTGACTGCTGCTCCTGTGACGAAACTCCCGTCCACGGTGATGTCGGGAAAATCGTGGATCCGGAAAGTGATGAAGACGCCCATGGCCATAAACGCATAGAGCAACCCGAGGTTGATGGCACCTATCCAGAGTTCCACGGTTTAGGTCTCGAGCTCTATGATGGCAGCCATGCCTCCCGAGAACCTTGACTGGCCGAGCATATGTTGAATTTTGTAGACCTCCCGCTCATTGAAGACACGGAGGAGTTCCTTGTCGAAGTTGTCTGCGTCACTCCCCAGCGGAGCCTTGTCAAAGACGGCGCCGTGGATATGAAAGAAGCTCCCTTCTGATATAAGGGATGACTTGTCGTTATTGAGGAAGGTCCGATCCCTTACCGCGATCCCCGTGGCGGCAATGGTGTTGTTCACGTACGACGGTTCCACGGGAAAATCGATCCATTGAGGGAAAAGCTCCCTATCGAAAATGCTCCTTCCTTCGGCAGGTTTGTTCTCGGCAATGGGAACCTGCTTTATGTGCATACCCCAAAAACCCTTGCTCTCGGCCAGTATGCAGATACCCAGCAGGTCTGCCCTGGAGACTGCAAAGAGGGCCTTAACGAGGCCGGCCAGTTCTACGGAGCCAGAATCCCCCCGAAAAGCGAGGGTGTACCGGTAGGAGCCGGTGAAGCCGAAACCGTGAAGGAACTTGTAGGTAGTACCGGGATTCTGGTTGGCACTTATGAGGAAGTCCACAGAGGGATGTTTCACCGCAGGGTAGAAGAAGAAGGAGTTATTCATCACCAGCGACTCGCCGAAGAGATACCTATACTCCTCATAGGTATCCCCCAGGGTGGCGAGTCCACAGCCGAAAGGCATTTTGGCAGGCGTCACGATTGCCACATCCTCTTCCCTGTAGGATGACCCGGCAGACTTGTCCTGGGATCCGATGGGAAAGAGATTCCCCTTTCCTGCACCCGTCTCCGTATATTCAAAGGTGATGCCGTCAATTTTCCTTGTACTGGTTTCCCCGCCTGCCGCATCCTTCATGAGCAGGCCGGCAATATCTCCCTTGGACCGAACCAGGCGGAACAAGGGGACGAGACCGCTCATCCTGAAGATGTCGAAGACCGGGTCCGTCATACCCAGAAGAATGATCTCCCCGCCAGCTTTCTTCAGGGCCTTCTGGGTGGCGATGAAAGTGCGGAGACCGGCGCTGCTCACGTAATGGACTGCCGTCATATCGGCGATGAGGATCCGCTCACCGGCGACAATGAGGTCGTCGAATACCTTCTGGATCTCAGAGGAACTGAGCGCATCGATTCGCCCTTTCGGGGCAAAGCATCTCAGACCGTCTTCTTCCGTCAAGGTATATTCAAACATTATTATCCGACCGTGGTAATGGGCCTGGAACTGCGGCAGCCCTGCATTCGCACTGTAGTCTACCACTTCTTGCTGCGAAGGGCATAAGAAAATCTGGAGCGGGAATGTATGTTGACTATTAGGGGCGACATATTAGAATATCTGGTAGGGATCGTGCCGTAACACGGACCGCCCCCGGGGGTGAAGCGATGATACAGGGCATACTGAAGTGGATGTCAGGCTTTTACGAAACCAAAATCAGGCCGCGGGTGAAGAGACTCGCAATAGGGATAGTGCTTTTCTTCCTCCTGTTTACCCTGGTGGGCTTCTTCGTCATTCCACCCATAATGAAGTCGATTCTCACCAAAGAGCTTTCGAAGAACCTTCACCGTGAAGCGACAATCAAACAGATACGTTTTAATCCCTATGCCCTTTCGGCCACCGTGAGGGGGCTCGCAATCAAGGACAGGGACGGGAAAGAGACGTTCTTTTCCTGCGACGAGATATACTTTAACCTCCAGACCTTTTCGGCCTTACGGATGGCCCTGGTCCTCAAGGAGGTGCGGCTGGTGAAGCCCTATGTACGGATTGTCCGGAATCAGGACGAGTCCTATAATTTTTCCGATCTCCTGGAAAAGAAAGGGGCTGCCCCTCCCAAGGCAGAGAAGGCAGGGGCTCCGCGGTTTTCCGTGAACAACATAATCATTCGGGACGGGAGCATCGATTTCCTGGACGGGCCGAATCAAACAAAGCATACAATCAGGGAAATGAGGGTGGGTATACCTTTCTTGTCGAATATGCCCTCCTACGTGGAGACATTCGTTCAGCCCCATTTTTCGGCCCGCATCAACGACACCCTCTATGCCCTCCAGGGAAAAACGAAACCATTTGCCGAATCCCTTGAATCCTCCCTGGACGTGAGCATAAAGGACCTCAATATTCCCTACTACCTGGCCTATGTTCCGGTGAAACTGAACTTCAAGATTCTCTCCGCCTACCTGGACACTGAAACAAAGATTTCCTTCGTCCAGACAAAGGACAAGAAGTCGATTCTTACCGTGACGGGAACAACGTCCCTCAAAAAGGTAGCCATCGACGATCTGAAGGGCGCGCCCCTATTCAGGCTGCCATTGCTTGAAGTCTTCATGGCGCCCAGCGAGCCTCTTTCGAAACGCATCCACCTGTCGAAGATATCTGTCCAGTCACCTGAGGTGGATATCAAACGGGACCGGAAAGGCGCACTCAACGTCATGTCTCTCCTGCCTGAAGAGAGTGAAACAAAGCCCGCCAAACCTGCCAAGGCCGTGACGGCGGCGCCCAAAAAGGAAGAAGCCTCATTGCCCTTGTCTCTGGA
>CAYOYU010000270.1:0-239 GCA_964408265.1 uncultured Syntrophorhabdaceae bacterium | reverse complement strand
CCAAGCCCTTTAAGACTACGGTGAGCCCCATTGACCTGAAAGTCGACCATTTCAGCAACGGGAAGGAGAAGAAGACGGCCTACGTCCTGTCCCTGCAGACTGAAGCCAAGGAGACGGTGAAGGTCGAAGGGCAGCTTTCCCTTAACCCTCTCATGGAATCGGAAGGAACCCTCGAGGTCATGTCGGTCCCTCTGGTGAAGTACGCCCCCTATTACAGCGACAGAGTTCTCTTCAGCATC
>CAYOYU010000269.1:1481-5846 GCA_964408265.1 uncultured Syntrophorhabdaceae bacterium | reverse complement strand
GCCTATGACCATTCTCCCGATGTAAAGTCGAGGGAAAAGATGATTCAGGGAGCCGAGGCCAGAGTCAAGATGGCCCAGAAAGAGTACTACCCTGACGTAACCGTTGCAGCCGGCTATTTCCCTAAAACCCAGGGCCTTCTCGATATGTGGAGCCTCACTGCCACGGTAAACCTGCCTGTATTCAGCAGGACGAAACAGAGCCAGGCAGTTCTGGAAGCCACTTCTTCCCTCACCGAGGCCAGACGGGAACTCCAGGCTACAAAGTATATGATCTCTTCGGCAGTACGTGAAACCTATTCCATGGTCACCACTGCCGATAACCTTCTCCGACTTTACAAAGAGGGGCTTATCCCCAAAACCTACCAGGACTTTGAGTTGGCCATCGCAGGTTATGTGGCAGGCAAGGTGGAGGCGATCACGGCTATCACGAGATTGAAGTCGCTTCTTGACTACGAACTCCTTTACTGGGGACAGCGCGTGGAAAGAGAGAAGGCCCTTGCCAGGCTTCACGCAGTCACCGGGACGGCAGAGTTGGGGGCGGAGGTGAAGACCAGATGAAAATCGAAGCGGGATACAGGACCATCTCAGTTGCAGCATTTACCGGGCTCCTCTTTACCCTCCTTCAATTCGATTTCTCCCGAACTGAGCCATTTCCCCGCATAGCTTCGGTTGAGGCCCAGACCCACCAGCATGCTTCCCCAGCCGAGCCTGCCAGTTCCGCCAAATCACCCTCAAAACAGACGAAAGCTTCCTCGCCTGCCAAGCAGGAGCAAAAGCCTCAGGAGGAACAGGAAACTCCGACAGTAGAGATCCCCCTGGAGAAACAGCAGCTCATAGGCGTAAAGACAACTGCGGTAGCCTCCCGGTCCCTCAGGAAGATCATCAGGGCCGTGGGACGCATCGATCACGACGAGCGCCACTTCGCATCGATCACGACAAAGTTCGAAGGGTACATCGAGAAACTTTTCATTGATTACACGGGCAAGTACGTGAAGAAGGGCGACCCGGTGGCAGAGCTTTACAGCCCGGAACTCTACGCAACCCAGCAGGAGTTCCTGAACCTGTTGAAATGGAGCAAGGTAAACAGGGGTGATGCCATCGGGGCCATGCTCGCCAGGGATGCCGATGTGGTGCTTGACGCCGCCAGACAGCGGTTGAGACTCTGGGATATCTCGGACGAACAGATAGCGCAGATCGAATCCACCGGCAAACCGGTCCGGAGACTTACCATCTACAGCCCTGTAAGCGGGTTCGTCACACAGAAGATGGTCCTGGAAGGCATGAGGGTAATGCCCGGAGAAAAACTCGTTGATGTGACCGACCTCGCCACAGTCTGGCTCATAGCCGATATCTACGAGTATGAGATACCCCTCGTGAAGCCGGGTCAGCAGGCTGATATCATTCTGAGCTACTTTCCCGGAAGAGTGTTCACTTCAAGAGTGGACTACGTCTACCCCACCCTCACCGCTGATACGAGGACGGCACGGGTCCGGTTCTCCATACCCAACCCCGATGGTCTCCTTAAGCCTGGCATGTATACGAACGTGGAACTGAACGTCTCTCTGGGAAGGAAACTGGCCGTTCCCGAAGATGCCCTCATAGATACGGGAACACGACAGGTGGTTTACGTGGACAAAGGAAATGGCTACTTTGAGCCCAGGGAAGTCTTGACGGGTACCCAGGCTGACGGGATGGTGGAAATAGTGAGGGGACTGAAATCAGGCGAAAAGATAGCCTCATCGGCAAATTTTCTCATCGACTCCGAGGCAAAGCTGAAAGGGGTAAAGCCACTGCCAAGGCAAGAGTCACGGACAGGCAGGGAAGCAGCAAATAGTCCACGTCATCAGCATTAGGAGAGAATGTGGAAATTCAAACTTCCCGTAAGGGAACCCTCCATCTGCTTGCCCGATTTCTCGTGCAGGACGAGATGGCCAGGAACACCCGCGAGCGGGTACCCGGACGAAGGCGTATATTTGATACGCCGAGGAGAGTGACGACGCAGTCGACAAAGTCAATGCGCGAGAAGGCGGGCAAGCAGCGATGATAGCGAAGATTATTGAGTACTCAGCCCGCAACAGGTTCATCGTATTCCTCTTCGTCTTTTCTGCCATAGCCTGGGGGTACTGGGCGATGAAGAATACGCCTCTTGACGCCATCCCCGATTTGAGCGACACCCAGGTGATCGTCTACACCGAATGGGCTGGCCGAAGCCCTGACCTTGTGGAGGATCAGGTCACCTACCCCATCACCTCCACACTGCTCGCCGCGCCCAAGGTACAGGCGGTGCGGGGCTTTTCGTTTCTCGGAAGCTCGTTCATCTATATCATCTTCAACGAAGGCACCGACATCTATTGGGCCAGGAGCAGGGTCCTCGAGTACCTCCAGGCAGTGAAGGGGAAGCTTCCGGCTGACGTGAACCCCATCCTCGGCCCCGATGCATCGAGCGTGGGCTGGGGGTTCTCTTACGCCGTGGTGGACGAGACAGGACAGCACAATCTCGCCGATCTCCGCTCCATCCAGGACTGGAACCTGAAGCTAGCCATCGAGAGTGTGCCCGGAGTCTCACAGGTGGCGAGTATCGGCGGTTTCGTCAAACAGTACCAGATAACCATCGACCCCAATCGCCTCGCCGCATATGGAGTCCCCATCACTAAGGTCATGGAGGCGGTGAAGAGAAGCAACCTCGACGTGGAAGGAAGGGTCCTCGATTTCTCGGGATTCGAATATATGATCCGCGGTCGGGGATATGTAAAGAGCCTTCAGGATATTCGGGATATTTCAGTCGGTGCAAATGCATCGGGAACGCCGGTCTACCTGAAGGATGTTGCACGGGTTCAACTGGGCCCGGAGATCCGGCGGGGTCTGGCAGAACTCGACGGCAAAGGTGAGGTGGCGGGCGGCATAGTAGTCATACGGTTCGGCGAAAACGTCCTCAACGTTATAGAAAGGGTAAAAGCAAAGATCAAGAAAGATATAGAACCGGGCCTGCCCAAGGGGATGAAGATTGTGGTCACCTATGACCGGTCGGACCTGATTTATCGGGCCGTGGCCACCCTGAAAGAGGAGATCCTGAAACTCTCCGTGGCGGTTGCCGCAGTCTGCCTCATTTTTCTCTTCCACCTCCCCAGCGCGCTGGTAGTGATCCTCGTGCTACCTGTAGCGATCATCATCTCCTTCATCTGTATGTACTACCTTAAGGTGACGTCGAACATCATGAGCTTGAGCGGCATCGCCATTGCCGTGGGCGCCATGGTGGACGCTTCCATCATCATGGTAGAGAATGCCCACAAGAAGCTCGATGAGTGGGAGAAGGAAGGACGCCCGGGAAGCCGGACCGATGTGATCATAGAAGCCGCAAAGGAGGTGGGACCTTCGCTTTTCTTCTCCCTTCTCGTGATTACCGTGGGATTTCTTCCGGTCTTTACCCTCCAGGCCCAGGCGGGCCGCCTCTTTAAGCCTCTTGCCTACACCAAGACCTTTGCCATGCTCTTCTCGTCCTTCCTCGCAATCACCCTTACCCCTGTGCTCATGACCCTCTTCATCCGGGGCAAAGTGCGGCCTGAAGAGAAGAACCCAATCAGCCTGATCCTGCAAAAGATATATGCTCCAGTGGCACATGCAGCGCTGCGTTTCAAGAAGACCGTCATCATACTCGCCGTCATTATCCTCGGGATTACTGTCTATCCTTTCATCAAACTCGGCTCCGAGTTCATGCCGCCCCTCTATGAGGGCACGCTCTTCTTCATGCCTGTCACGGCTCCTGCCCCATCCATAGGCGAGGTTTCAAGCCTGCTCCAGCTCCAGGACAACTTGCTTATGAAGATACCCGAGGTGGACCAGGTCTTTGGGAAGGCAGGACGGGCCGAGACCGCTACGGACCCTGCCCCTCTGGAAATGTTCGAGACCACCATCAACCTGAAGCCTGAATCGAAGTGGCGCAAAGGTACAACCGTCTACAGCATCATCACGGAGATGAACGACCTGCTCGCCATACCAGGCGTGGCAAATTCCTTCACCATGCCTATAAAGGCAAGAATGGACATGCTGTCTACGGGCATCCGGACACCGGTGGGGATCAAGGTCCTCGGTCCCAAGCTGGAGGAGATTGAGAAGATCGGCCTCCAGCTTGAACATATTATGAAAGATGTTCCTGGCACGAGGAGCGCCTACGCAGAGCGTGTGACCACCGGTTATTTCCTCGATTTTGATATCAAACGGAAAGAGATAGCCAGATATGGCCTCGCCGTCGAGGACGTGCAGGATGTGATTCAATCCGCCATTGGCGGCATGAACCTCACCACGACAGTCGAGGGCAGGCAGCGCTATCCCGTAAACGTGCGCTATGCCAGGGAGCTTCGCGATTCA
>CAYOYU010000269.1:0-1471 GCA_964408265.1 uncultured Syntrophorhabdaceae bacterium | reverse complement strand
TCAGTGGCCAAACTGAGGAAGGTTCTCATCCCGATCGGAGGGATGAGCGGCGGCTCTCCGGTCATCCCTGCTATGGAAAACAGACCGACCGATGCGGGGCCCCACCCTCTCCCGCTTACCTCGGCCGGCCGTCTGAACCAGGTGCCTCTCGGAGAACTGGCTGATATCAGGATAGTAGAAGGACCTACCTCGATAAAAAGCGAGGAGGGACTGCTCACCGCGTACGTTTATGTGGACTTCGCAGGAAGAGATGTCGGCGGCTACGTGGATGAGGCTAAGAAGAGCGTAGCATCCCTCAAGATCCCGGAAGGATACTACCTTCAATGGAGCGGCGAGTACGAGTACCTGGTCAAAACCCATGAAAGGCTGAAGCTCGTCATTCCCCTGACCTTTCTTCTCATCTTTGTCCTCATCTACTTCAACACGAAATCCGTGGTCAAGACAGGCATCGTACTTCTTGCCGTACCCTTCTCCCTTGTGGGTTCCTTCTGGCTGCTCTACATGCTCGGATACAGCATGAGCATCGCTGTCTGGGTGGGCCTCATCGCTCTGGCCGGCCTCGATGCCGAGACAGGGGTGATCATGCTCCTCTATCTTGAAATCGCCCATGATCAGTGGAAGAAGGAGGGACGCCTCCGTGGTTTGGCAGACCTGAACGATGCCATCATGCACGGTGCAGTGAAGAGGATCCGCCCCAAGATCATGACGGTGAGCGTCATTCTTGCCGGCCTTATCCCGATTATGTTCAGCCATGGGACAGGGGCTGATATCATGAAAAGGATCGCGGCGCCGATGATCGGGGGCGTGGTGACCTCCCTGATTCTGGAACTCATCATCTACCCCACGATCTATCTGATCTGGAAGGGCCACGAGTTCAAGACAGTCCACAACGGGGCGATGGAAAGGGTACCCCCGGCACCATAGCCGGGCTGCTTCCGAATCACCAATCCTCCATTTACTAACGTTATGATTGACGGTACAATAGCGTGAAATTGTGAAAGTAGAAAGGAAGACCATACAAAACAGGACGAAGGCCGAAGAGAAAAGCGGCAAAGAGAAGAAGCAGCGGGAACACCATAACAACTACTCCGCGATGAAGGAGAAGTATCTCCACAGCTACGGCGCCGCCCTCCTCAGCGAGGGCAGGTTCCGGGAAGCTGAACAACATCTCAGGAAGGCCCTGGCTGTATCCGAAAAACCGTACACCCACTTCGATCTGAGCAGGGTCCTGGCAGGTGTGCAACGGTATGAAGAGGCCCTGGCCGAGATCACGAAAGCTATCCTGCTGCGCCCTTCCCTGCCTGACTATTACCACGCCAGGGCCGGTCTATACGACATCATGGGAAATGCCGACAAGGCACTCCTCGATTACGCTGCAGCAGCTGAACTCGACGAGAACTACCTTCGCATCAATGAAATCAGATCAGCCGCGGCCCTTCTCAACGAGCGCCACGGCGACGACCCCCTCTTT
>CAYOYU010000268.1:1973-5889 GCA_964408265.1 uncultured Syntrophorhabdaceae bacterium | reverse complement strand
AAGGGCGACTCCATCGTCTACGTTGCAAAGTTCGAGGGCGCCTTCGAAATTGTCATAATGAACGCAGACGGCACAAACCAACGGGTCCTCACCAACGGCGGCATCAATGATTCCCCGCAGTTTTCGGCCTGCGGCAGATACATCCTCTACTCAAACAAGCGGGGGCCCAAATATACGATCAATGTGATGCTCTTCAATGGTGATAACAAACGGATGCTCAGATTTGCCGACGGCAGCGACGAGCAGCCGAGGTTCGTACCGTAAGAGGTGCGATCTTGATGAATAGAGGGGGTACTATGAAGGTTTTTAGCCTTTTCTTGTTGGCAGCGGCAATTCTCATCACTGGTTGTCCGGCAAAGACAGTTCAACTCACCGAACCGGCAGCCGTGACCGGATCACTCCAACCGCAGCAGGAAGGCGGGAGGGCAGCGGAAGGAACGCTTAAACCCGGAGGCCGGGGAGGAATCAGTGAGGAAGAGATCGCGGCAGCAGACAGGGCTGCCCGGGAGCGGGCTCTCCAGGAAGCTGCGAAATCGGCGCCCTTTGCGGATATCCTCTTTGAGTTTGACAGTTACACTATCAAAGCGGAGTACCTCCCTAAACTCAAGGAAATCAGAGACTGGCTCGCGAAAAACAGGTCTGTCACCGTGACGGTGGAGGGACATTGTGACGAGCGCGGTACCGGTGAGTACAATCTTGCCCTCGGACAGAAAAGAGCGGAAGCGGTCAAGGAATATCTCACAAAAGGCGGCATCGAAGAGGCGCGGATAAAGACCATCTCCTACGGCAAAGAAGATCCCTCCGATCCCGGCCACACAGAGGATGCCTGGGCAAGAAACAGGCGGGCACACTTTAAGATTGAGAGAAAGGGGTAAACCATGAACCAGAGAATCCTGTTCGCCCTCGGATTGGCAGCTCTTATCCTCGCAGGCTGCGCAAGTTCCGAAGAAACCACTCAACTGAGGAATAGCATCTATTCACTCAATCGGGAACTTGTTCAGGTCCGGGAAGAGACTGCACGGAAATTGGCCGATCTCGCAAAAGAGGATGAAAGCATCAGAAAACAGTTGGTAAGCGTCTACGGGGCCACAGAGACCAGGGATGATAAGATCAAGGCGATACTGGGCAAGCTTGACGACCTCGATTACCAGCTGAAGACCTATTGGAGCGAGACAAAGAGTGAGATTGCAGCCCTCAAGAGAACGGGGGTCGGACAGGCAAAGGAACCAGCCAAGCCGGCAAACGTCAATTACGAGGCCGCTTACAAGGAAGCTTTCGACAGTTACCAGAAGAAGTCTTATGATGAAGCGGTGAAGAAGTTCATCAATTTCATCGAAACCTTTCCGGGGACACCGCTCGTTCCAAACGCTTATTACTGGCTCGGTGAGAGTTACGTGATGCTGGGGAATTACGAGAAGGGAATCGTCAGTTTCCAGGAAGTGGTGGACAAATATCCGAAGAGCGACAAGGCTCCCAGGGCGCTCCTCTCCCAAGCTGACGCCTTCGCTTCGGCAAAAGATAAAAAGAGTTCCATCACCATACTGAAAAAGGTGATGGAACTCTTTCCGAAATCAGAAGAAGCGGCAATCGCCGAAAGAAAACTACGTAGCCTCGGCCTCCAGGGGTAGCGGCGACAATAATTCTTTTTTCGGCTCCTCCGTCTTGTCGAGGACTGTCATGTCGTAATGTCTGTACCGCGAGTAGCCCGTACCTGCCGGGATAACACGTCCCATAATCACGTTCTCCTTCAGCCCCCGTAAATAGTCCACCCTGCCCTCTATTGAGGCCTGGGTAAGGACTTTTGTGGTGTCCTGAAAGCTTGCAGCAGAGATGAAACTATCAGTTATGAGCGAAGCCTTGGTTATGCCGAGGAACAGCGGTTCTGCCTGAGCCGGTCTCTTTCCTGCTTCCACGGCCCGCCTGTTCTCCTCTTCGAAAACCCACCATTCCACAGGTTCGTCGATGATGAAATTCGTGTCACCCACATCCTTGATGCGTACCCGCTTCAGCATCTGCCGAACGATTATCTCTATGTGCTTATCGTTTATCTTCACTCCCTGGAGCTGGTATACTTCCTGAATTTCGTCCACCAGGTATCTGGCAAGCGCAGCGTTTCCAAGGATGTGGAGCACGTCATGCGGGTTAACAGGCCCGTCCATGAGCGGCTCTCCCGCCCTCACGTAATCACCCTCGTGGACGATGATATGCTTTCCTCTGGGGATGACATACTTCTTCGTTTCACCCCTGTCAGGAGATACCACCACTTCTCTTTTGCCTTTCGACATCTTCCCGAAGGAAACGAATCCGTCAACCTCGCTGACGATGGCATTCTCCTTCGGTTTTCTTGCCTCGAAAAGTTCTGCAACTCTTGGAAGACCACCGGTAATATCCTTTGTCTTGGTAGTCTCCCTGGGCATTTTCGCGATAACGTCGCCAGCATATACCACGTCGCCTTCGTTCACGACGATGTGAGCCCCTACGGGAAGAATGTAGCGTGCAGGGCTTGTACTTCCCGGAATGACGATGGTCTTTCCTTTATCATCCTTTATGGATATCCTAGGCCGCAGTTCAGGGTCACGCGGTTCCACCACAACTTTGTAGGAGAGCCCTGTCACCTCGTCTTTGCTCTCCTGCATGGTGACGCCCTCAGAAACATCGCCAAACTTTACCTTACCGGACACTTCCGACAGCATCGGGATGGTCCAGGGATCCCATTCGGCGAGAATCTGACCTTCTTTCACAAAGGCTCCGTCCTTCTCCTTCAACTTTGCACCGTAAATGACCGAGTAGCGTTCTCTTTCCCTGCCGGCTTCGTCTACCAGAGCAATTTCGCCGTTCCTGTTCATAACCACGGGTACGCCTTCCATGTTGAGAATCACTTTCACGTTAATCAGCTTCACATAGCCGTCGTTTCGAGCCTCCAGAGTCGATTGCTCAACCCGCCGCGACGCTGCTCCACCGATGTGGAAGGTCCTCATGGTCAACTGTGTTCCCGGCTCCCCGATGGATTGAGCTGCAATGATGCCCACCGCCTCCCCGATGCTGACGAGGCGGCCCCTTGCAAGATCACGCCCGTAGCAGAGTACGCAGACACCCCGTTTAGACCTGCAGGTCAAGACGGATCTGATTTTGACCTTTTCATAGCCGGCATCTTCTATTTTCTTGAGGTGAATTTCCCTTATCTCCTCGTTCTTATTCACTATGATCTCGCCATCAGGGTCCCTGAGGTCTTCGTGAGCCACCCTTCCCAGAATTCTTGCGTCCAGGCGCTCGATCACCTCGCCACCCTCGATAAGGGGGCCAACCTCTATATATTGGAAAGTATCACAGTCAAACTCGTTGACCACAACATCCTGTGCAGCATCCACAAGCCTCCTCGTAAGGTAGCCCGAGTTTGCCGTCTTCAGGGCTGTGTCGGCAAGACCCTTCCGTGCCCCATGGGTCGAGATAAAGTACTGTTGGACGTCGAGGCCTTCCCTGAAGTTTTTCGTGATGGGAGTTTCAATGATTTCACCCGATGGTTTGGCCATGAGCCCCCTCATACCCGCAAGCTGTCTGATCTGTTGCGCATTACCTCTTGCACCTGAATGCGCCATCATGAAGATGGGGTTGAGGCTGTTCTGGTGCTCCGGTCTACCATCCTCTCCTATGACCGGTTCTCTTGTTTCTCTGTCAAGCACTGGTTCAGTGCCCAGTTCTTTCATAAGCTCGTCCGCCACCCGTTCCGTGACGTCGGCCCATATGTCGATAACCTTGTTGTAACGTTCGCCATCGGTAATCAGCCCCTCCGAGTACTGCTTGTGTACGAGACTGACCTCCTCCTCGGCATGGTCGATGAGCTCGGCCTTCCTTTCGGGAATCTTCATGTCATCTATACTAATAGAAATGCCTCCGAGGGTTGCATAGAAGTAACCAA
>CAYOYU010000268.1:665-1963 GCA_964408265.1 uncultured Syntrophorhabdaceae bacterium | reverse complement strand
AACCAAGGTCTTTCAACCTGTCGGAAAGAATGACCGTGCTCTTCTCGCCTGCTTCCCTGTAACACTTGTCCACAAGGGTGGCGATGGATTTCTTATCCATCACCTTGTTCATAAGACCCCACATGTCGTCAATAATCTCTTTTCTCTTAACTGGCTCCAGTTCTACCAGCGCGTCAGCCACGGTGTCCCTCAGTATCACCCTTCCTGTTGTCGTTTCGACCTCGGCACCATCGATTCGGACCTTTATCTTTTCGTGGAGGTCTGTTACGCCTGAATCATAAGCGATCCTGACTTCTTCGGGGTCCGCAAAATACAACTGTTTGTTGCGTTTTATGCCTCTTCTTTCGATAGTCAGGTAATAGATGCCTAGAACAATATCCTGAGTAGGCACAATGATCGGTCTGCCATTGGCCGGAGAGAGGATATTGTTGGTTGACATCATGAGAACCCTCGCCTCCGCCTGAGCTTCTACGGAAAGCGGAACATGCACCGCCATCTGGTCCCCGTCGAAATCCGCATTGTAGGCAGGGCAGACCAGCGGATGCAACTGGATGGCCTTCCCATCGATGAGCTGCGGCTCAAAGGCCTGGATTCCAAGCCGGTGGAGTGTAGGAGCGCGGTTGAGAAGCACCGGATGTTCCTTGATGACCTCCTCGAGCATATCCCAGACTTCGGGTCTTTCCTTTTCTACCAGTTTCTTCGCATTCTTGATGGTCGTTGCATAGCCCTTCTTGATGAGCCTGTTGTAAACGAAAGGTTTGAAGAGTTCCAGAGCCATAAACTTGGGAAGTCCACACTGGTGTAGTCTGAGTTCGGGTCCGACGACAATAACGGACCTTCCGGAATAGTCCACCCTCTTTCCGAGGAGGTTCTGCCTGAATCTTCCCTGTTTGCCACGCAGCATATCGCTCAGAGACTTGAGCGGTCTTTTGCTCGCTCCCGTCACCACCCGTCCCCTTTTCGAGTTGTCGAAGAGAGCATCAACGGCTTCCTGAAGCATCCGCTTCTCGTTTCTGATGATGATGTCGGGGGCGTTCAATTCCATGAGCCTCTTTAGGCGGTTGTTTCTGTTTATTACCCGCCGGTAGAGATCGTTAAGGTCGGATGTGGCAAACCGTCCTCCATCGAGGGGTACCAGCGGCCTCAACTCAGGCGGAAGGACAGGTACGATGTCGAGAATCATCCATTCCGGCTTTACCCCTGAAGAATTGAAGGCGTCCACAACCTTCAGCCTTCGCGCTATCTTCTTCTTCTTGGCATCGCTCGCTGTATCCCGCATCTCCTCGCGCAGCTTAGTA
>CAYOYU010000268.1:0-655 GCA_964408265.1 uncultured Syntrophorhabdaceae bacterium | reverse complement strand
CACTGATGAGTTCACAGAACTCATAACTGGAGGATCCCGGCTCCACAACTATATACATCTCGAAATAGAGAACTCTTTCCACTTCCTTGATGGTCAACTCGAGGAGGGTACCAATCTTGCTCGGCATGCTCTTCAAAAACCAGATATGGGCGACAGGGGTGGCGAGTCTAATGTGCCCCATTCTCTCCCTTCTGACTTTCGACTGGATAACTTCGACCCCGCACTTCTCACAGATAATGCCTCTGTGTTTCATCCTCTTGTATTTACCGCAAATACACTCATAGTCCTTAACAGGACCAAAGATCTTTGCACAGAAAAGGCCATCCCGCTCCGGCTTAAAAGTTCTGTAGTTGATGGTCTCAGGCTTCTTCACCTCACCATAAGACCACTTCTCTATGAGATCGGGTGAAGCCAATGCTATCTTGATTGCCGCATAGCTCAGTGGATCTTTCTGCTTGTCAAAAACCTTGTAATAATCATCCAAAGTTAACTACCTCCTTTTACAACTTTGAGCCATCAGAAATCAGCATAACGCCGCAAATGTCCCCTGAGGGGTCATCTGCCGGCGACTGAAAGCTGGTGGTTAAACTTTCCGCTTATCACTCTTCCTTTATGAGGTCTACGTTGATACACAGACTCTGCAGCTCTTTTACCA
>CAYOYU010000267.1:0-5935 GCA_964408265.1 uncultured Syntrophorhabdaceae bacterium | reverse complement strand
CTGCCTCATCTTCTTCCCCTCTACTCTATAATCTCGGTAACCACGCCTGCCCCTACGGTCTTGCCACCTTCTCTGATAGCGAAACGGAGTTCCTTCTCAAGGGCGATCGGGGTAACGAGGTCTACGGTCATGGTGACATTGTCACCGGGCATGATCATTTCCACTCCGTCGGGGAGCCGCGCCACACCGGTCACATCGGTGGTCCTGAAATAAAACTGCGGGCGATATCCCGAGAAGAAGGGGGTATGACGTCCACCCTCTTCTTTGGTGAGGATGTAGCATTCTCCCTTGAACTTGGTGTGGGGCGTAATGGATCCGGGTTTTGCGAGAACCTGGCCGCGCTCCACTTCATCCTTCTTGATTCCCCGGAGGAGGACGCCGATGTTGTCACCTGCCTGACCCTGATCGAGGATCTTCCGGAACATCTCCACTGAAGTTGCCACGGTCTTCTGGGTGGGCCTGAAACCGACGATCTCCACTTCCTCACCGGGTTTGATGACGCCCCTCTCTACACGGCCGGTCACGACGGTACCACGGCCGGAGATGCTGAAGACGTCCTCAACGGGCATAAGGAAGGGCTTGTCTGTGTCGCGGACAGGCTCAGGTATATAGGCATCCACTGCATCGAGGAGTTCATAGATGCTCTTGCAGTCAGGACATTCGGGACTGGCACAGCCGTGCTCCAGGGCCTTTAATGCAGAACCCTTGATAATGGGGATTTCATCGCCGGGAAATTCATAGGCCGTCAGGAGCTCACGGAGTTCCATCTCCACGAGTTCGATAAGCTCCGGGTCATCCACCATATCCACCTTGTTGAGGTAGACGATCATGTAGGGAACGCCGACCTGACGGGCAAGGAGGATGTGCTCGCGGGTCTGCGGCATAGGGCCGTCATTGGCGCCGACCACGAGAATGGCACCATCCATCTGGGCAGCGCCGGTGATCATATTCTTGATGTAATCGGCATGCCCCGGACAGTCCACGTGTGCATAGTGGCGCTTTGCCGTCTCATATTCCACATGGGCCGTGGCAATGGTGATACCCCGTTCCTTCTCCTCGGGGGCCTTGTCGATCTGGTCGAAGGGAATCCACTCCGCCATTCCCTTATTCGCCAGACACCGGGTGATCGCCGAGGTCAGCGTGGTCTTTCCATGATCTATGTGTCCTATGGTTCCTATGTTCACATGGGGTTTCTTTCTTTCAAACTTTTTCTTAGCCATATAGAACCTCCGTTACGGAATAGATTTGTGGAGCCCACGACCGGGATTGAACCGGTGACCACCTCCTTACCAAGGAGGTGCTCTACCACTGAGCTACGCGGGCTTTCTTAAGCGGGCATTCTCCAGCCCGCTAAATCTCTTCGAGCGGGCACGGCTCAACCCGCCATGATTTTTGGTGCGGGTAAGATTTAACCCGCTACGTTTTTTTGGAGCGGGAAACGGGACTCGAACCCGCGACCCTCAGCTTGGAAGGCTGATGCTCTAACCAACTGAGCTACTCCCGCCTGTTTACAACAAAACATCACCGGTGGCTCGAGATTTAGAGCAAAACTCGGAATTTCAGGCTGGTTTCCTGCCGAAACTCCGTACTCTTCATCTCATCCCGAACTCATACCGTATATGGTGGAGAGGGGAGGGATCGAACCTCCGAAGGACTGCGCCAACAGATTTACAGTCTGCCCCCTTTGGCCGCTCGGGAACCTCTCCCTGGAGCTGGTGATGGGACTCGAACCCGCAACCTACTGATTACAAATCAGTTGCTCTGCCGATTGAGCTACACCAGCCGAATTGTTTAGTATAATACACTCCTGCTCCAAAAATCAATATTTTCATACCATAATTTTCCATTTCTGTCCATCTTGACACCCTGACCTCCCGTACTCTGTCGCCTGACAAACCCATCATGTCTGCTTCGCCATCCACACTGGTCCAGTCTCCGCCCGGTTGCTTCCTATACGGGGCAACATGGAACAGTCACACCTATTGACTTCAGTCGCAAAATTGTGTTTAATATTCGCCTGTTTACTAATCCAGGAGGTGATGCCGTTATGGTATGCGAAACAGTGAAAGCGGGTGTCGAGTGTCTTTTCATGAAGAAGACCTGATGCTCGTATAATGGTGGCAAATGCTACACCGTCATTGAGAGTTGCGCAGGCTGTTCGAGAGTGTTGGAGTTCGAAACAGGACGTTATTGCTCGAGCTGCCCTTACCCAGCGCAAAAGTGGCAGAAGGGTCCCTGCCCGATGTCTTCCCATGTGAAGAAAGGTCAGAAGGTAGAGGAGCAGAAAATCAATCCATTAAAAGCTTCGAAGAGAAGTGCCGGCAAGAAGTAGACTGACCGACGTCACCGTTCTTCTACTTGGACTCTGTCGTCAAAAAAATGTCTTTTCGGGTGATAGATGCAGCACCAGGATTAATGGCTCTAGGGGTGTGCAAAAGCAACCTAGACTGATAGCTTTTGACCTGACTCTCGCACACGCCATTCAGGACAGGACGGAAAGTACTGCGGGTAGCACCTTACTTTCCGATCCTGCGAATGGCATGTTGACTTTTTTGTTTGACTTGGGCTGCAAATACGTGGTAAAAGAACGAAATTTGTTGGAGGCTGTATATTGAGAAAAAATAAATCTGCCATAAAGAAAGCAATTCAGGCCGAGAAGAAACGGTTGAGAAACTCTCACGTGAAGTCCACAATGAAGACTTACGTGAAGAAGGTGACCGCCGCGACGGATGGTAAAGAAAAGGGGAGCCTCGAGACATCCTTCAGGGAAGCTATCTCCTATATCAACAAAGCAGCGTCAAAAGGCGTTATCCACAAGAATACCGCAGCCCGGAAAGTATCGAGATTGTCACGGAAAACTCAGGGGCTCCTTCAGCCTAAAGTCTGAAATCGTTGGGTAGTATCTGTGACACGATTTGACCAAGACATCCCGCTGAGGCGGGATGAACTTTTTTGGCGCTCAGTAACTTACGAGCAGCATGGATGTAAATTTCCTGGCCATCCTTGCAGACACTCTCCGCAATGCTTCTCTCTTGTTGAAATCTTCAAAGGCAAGATTATCCACTCTGTAAATCTCTGAGTCGGAGAGTACCCACCTTTTAACGAAGACACCATTTCTGCGGAATAGAACTATTTCGAGATCTGCGAAGATCTGCTTCTCAACGGCCACACCGGCAGTACTCAGGGAATAGGGGTTAATCCTGACCGCCTTGATGGTTCCTTCAATATAACCATCAGGGTCTTCTTTGTTGACCTGGAACAAACCCGAGGAGACGAGTTCCCTCGTGAACTCCTCAGTCACATATTGGGGCGCATGAGGTTCATAACTTTTGTTTTTGAAGATGGGAACACCTAGAGAGGTAATGTCTCCTCCATAGATCCCCTTTCCCTTCACGAGTTCGTACCCGCAGGAGCTAAGAAAAATTCCAGCAATAACAAAGAGAATCACTGCCTTGACCTTGCCTCCATTTTTCCGCATAACGCTCTCCTTAGGAATCCTCAGGTACATAGTCTATGAAACAACGATGTTCACTAATTTATTGGGAACAACAATGGTCTTTCTTATTTCCTTTCCTTCAATATACCTGCTTACTTTCTCGAGAGCGAAGACGGCTTCACGAAGCCTCTCCTCATCAACATCACGCTCCATTTCGCAGGTCTCCCGAAGTTTACCGTTGATCTGCACTGCTATCATCACTTTTCCTTCCATGGCATAAATCTCATTGAATCGAGGCCACTCCTGCTCATCCAAATAGCCGGCCTTAGTACCAAGAAACTCCCAGAGCTCCTCAGTAATGTGGGGAACAAATGGATAAAGCAGGATGAGAACCGTCTGCAGGCCACCTCTCAGCAGTCCAAGGGAAAGAGGATCCTTTCTGTCCTTTTCCAAAAACCGGTAGGCACTGTTAACAAGTTCCATAATGCGGGCTATGGCCGTATTGAGCCTGAACCTCTCAATATCTTCGGTAACGGCCTTTATTGTCTTATGGATCATATGAACCAGTTGATTAACGTCTTTGTCATTGCCGGAGACTTCTACCAGAGGATCTGCCGTACGGAGTTGTTCGGCACGGTCAGTCACAAGCCTCCAGACTCTCTGCAAAAACCTGTAACTCCCCTCAACACCCTTGTCGCTCCAATCCAGATCCTTTTCGGGTGGAGATGCAAAGAGGCAGAACAGCCGGGCAGTGTCAGCCCCGTAGCGTTCTATAAGATAATCGGGGTCTACCACATTCCCCTTGGACTTACTCATCTTTGCCCCGTCCTTTATGACCATCCCTTGGGTCAGGAGGTTCTCAAAGGGCTCACGCTCAGCGACAAAACCGAGCTCATTAAGGACCCTGTTGAAAAACCTGGAATAGAGGAGGTGAAGAACCGCGTGTTCCACTCCCCCTATGTACTGGTCAACAGGCATCCAGTAGTCTACGCGCCTTCTGTCGAGGGGGCCTTCGTTAAAATCGGTACAGGTGTATTTCAGGAAATACCAGGAAGATTCCACGAAGGTATCCATTGTATCCGTTTCTCTTCGTGCTTTTTTGCCGCATTTCGGGCAAGCCACTTCGTAAAATGTGGGTGATTCTGTAAGGGGGGACTTGCCCACCACCCTGACTTCCAGGTCAAGAGGAAGAACCACGGGAAGATCTTCATAAGGTACCGGCACAACGCCGCACTCTTCACAATATATGATGGGAATCGGATTACCCCAGTAGCGTTGGCGCGAAATACCCCAATCCCTGAGTCGAAAATTCACTTTACCTTTGCCGAACCCTTTTTCTTCCAGGTACTCGATTATCTTTGGTATTGCTTCACGATTCTTCAGACCGTTGAAGGGTCCCGAATTGACCAGCAACCCATCGCCTTCATAGGCAGCCTCCATGGTCTGCGCATCCAATGACCCGTCCTCGGGCATGATGGTAATGATGACAGGCAGGCCGTAAGCCTTGGCAAACTCGAAATCGCGTTGGTCATGAGAAGGGACCGACATGATGGCACCCGTACCGTACTCCATGAGAACAAAGTTGCTCACGTAAATGGGTATACGGTTTCCCGTGAGCGGGTTCACCGCATCTCTACCCGTAAATACCCCCTCCTTGCTCATGCTCAACTCGGCGCGAAAGCTCTTGTCCTGGGTCTTGGCCTTGTGGACAAATTCTCTGACTTCGCCTTCGTACGGGGTTCCCTCAGCAAGGCTAAGGGCAAGAGGATGTTCCGGAGCCAGAACCATGAATGTGACACCGTAGAGTGTGTCGGGTCTGGTTGTGAAAATAGTGAGAGCCCTGCCATCCTCCAGCCTGAAATCGACTTCCACTCCGTGACTTTTGCCTATCCAGTTCTTCTGCATGCTCAAGACCCGTTCCGGCCAACCGGGCATATGGTCACAATATTCGTAAAGTTCATCGGCATACTTGGTGATAGCGAAGAACCACTGGGTCAACTCCTTCTGAATCACCTGCTCGCCGCATCTCCAGCAGGCCCCTCCCTCCACCTGTTCGTTGGCCAGTACGGTTTGGCATTTGTGGCCGAAGTTGACGGGGGAACTTTTTCGATAGTCCTTCCCGAGCTCATACATCTTCAGGTAGATCCATTGCTCCCACCTGTAGTAGGCCACATCACAGGTGGCAAATTCACGGCTCCAGTCGTAACTGAGGCCCAGGCGCTTGAGCTGCGTTCTCATATAGGCTATGTTATCCATAGTCCACGAGGCAGGATGGACCCCGCGGTCGATTGCGGCATTTTCCGCGGGCATACCGAATGCGTCCCATCCCATTGGATGGAGGACGTTGTAACCCTTCATCCGCTTATATCGTGCAATAACGTCACCTATGGAATAGTTCCTCACATGCCCCATATGAATCTTTCCTGACGGATAAGGGAACATTTCGAGGAGGTAATACTTCTCTTTCGAATTATCTTCAGTAACCCTGAAGAGGCCACG
>CAYOYU010000266.1:0-6087 GCA_964408265.1 uncultured Syntrophorhabdaceae bacterium | reverse complement strand
GGCCTGGAAGCAGGGGCCTGCGGCATTCACATCCTCACCCGATGACAGCCTCGCAAGGAGGATAGAATGACCTTGCCGCTGGAGGGGATACGGATTCTTGATTCGGCGCACCAGTACCCCGGACCTTACTGCTCCATGCTCCTGGCCGACATGGGGGCCGAGGTCCTGAAGGTCGAAAGGCCGGGGGTCGGGGATCCGGCCAGGCAGGTCCCTGACTTCTTTCGCACCATCAACCGGAACAAGAGGAGCCTGACCCTCGACATGAAGGCCCCGGCCGGAGGAGAAATTCCCCAGGGTTCTGGACGGCGTCTTCCGGATCGCCTGAGAGCCTCCATGCACCCACGAGTCCGTGACTTGAACGAGCTGAACGCGGCAAGGGAAAGGTACCCCTCCGCGTTCACCCCCCTGAAGATCCGGCAGGTCGAGATCCCGAACCGCATCGTCTTTCCACCCTTTGCTGCGAAATTTGCGCACGAGGACGGATCGGTCTCGGACAAGCTTCTCGCCTTCTACACCGCTATTGCAAAGGGCGGTGCGGGCATGGTGATCACCGGGAGCGCCGGCGTCTCGACGGACTACGGCGTCGTGCCGGGATTTGAAGGTGTGCTTACCGTCGCGTCGGACGATTCCATTGCCGGGCCCCGGAAGGTGTTTGAGTTCGTTCGAGAACACGGTTCGGTGGCGGCGATCCAGATCTGCCACCCCGGGCGGGGCGTCCTGGGTACGGGACCCGGCTGCGGCCCCGCGATCGGACCGAGCGCGGTGCCGAATCCGGTCATTACCGTCGGTTCCATCCGGTCGCTCGAAACCGCGGAGTCCGTCATCGCCTCCGGAAAGGCGGATCTGGCGGCCATGGGAAGGGCGCAGGTGGCCGACCACGATATCGTTCGAAAATCGGCGGAAGGCAGGGACGAGGAGATTCGAAGATGCGTGGGATGCGGGACCTGTCTCTATTGGCTGAAGGGAGACCCGGAGATATACTGCAGCGTGAATCCGGCATACAAAAAAAAACGCACGAGAGCTGAGGGAAAGGTTGACACAATGCCGCGCGACGGGATACGAAAGACGAGCATCGATCGTCTCGAACAGGATGTGGAAGAGCTTCTGGCCCTGATCGGATACAGGCCGACGAGAGACCGCATCCTCCTCAAGCCGAACATCGTGGCGGCCGCCCCGCCGGAGAACGGGGACGACACACACCCGAAGGTGACCGAGGCTCTGATCCACTACTTCCGGAAACGGGACAGGGAGGTCGTCGTCGCAGAGGGAAGCGGCATCTTCGATACGGGCCGGGCCTTTGAAAGGCTGCTCGAAGCGGCAGGATACCTCGACATCCGGGATCGACTTAAGGTCCCGATCATCAACCTTGAACAGGTGGAGAGAGAGGACGTCCCCTGGAGATATAGCTCCATCTCTCTGCCGAAGATGCTCGGCGAGTATGAATACATCAATGTTCCCACCATGAAGACCCACCTGCAGACGCTCGTCACTCTGGGGGTGAAGAACCAGAAGGGCCTGCTCCAGGTGAAGACGAAGAAGCTCTTCCACAAGAAGGACCTTCATGCCTGCATCCACGCCTTGAGCGAAGTGGTCAAGCCCTCCCTGACCCTGGTGGACGGCCTGTACTGTGTCGAGGGGACCGGTCCGACCGGCCCTCCAGTGGGCGAAATGAAACGAATGGATCTCCTCGTCGCAGGCAAGGGCATGATGGCCGTGGACAACGTCTGCACCGAGATCATGGGATTCGATGTAGGAGAGGTGAAACACCTGAGGCCTGTCAAAGACATCGAAGTCATTGGGGAGAATGTGGAGAATGTGAAATCCCCTTTCAAGGGTCCCATGCGAATCATCCGTGCAGACCCTTTTGTTGTCCACTCGGATGACAGGACCTGCAGTATGTGCTCGATCCCCTTTTACAGGGCCCTGACAAAGATCTTCAATACACCGGACCTCTGCGACCAATTTACGAAACGGACGGATCGGAGGAAGGTGAGCATTGTCATGGGCCCCTCGGACCCTCAGGTGGCCACGGAGTCCTGTCGGGTTTGCCTGGGGGACTGCTCAGCGGGGACGGCGCGAAGGAAGGGGATTCCGCACATCCAGGGCTGCCATCCGGATTACAGAGACATTGTCAACTTCTTCTGCCCCGGCGCCTATCCGGAAAGACACGATCCTCCGGCTTGATTACATCAATTCAACGATCAATTCCAAAAGGTCCTTCACCTCCATACTTTCTTCACATCCTGCGGTCTTAACGGCGTCCTCCAACATGCTCATACAGTGGGGACAGCAGGTAATGAGCACATCGGCTTCGACCTCTGCCGCGTCTCGCACCCGAATTGCAGAGATTTTCTCTCTGGCCTCGAATTCCCCCATCCATAGACGGCCGCCACCGCCACCGCAGCAGAAGCTGGAGCGTCGGTTTCTCTTCATCTCCACGAAGTCAATTCCAGGTATTGCCTGAATGATATGCCGGGGCGGCTCATAGATGCCCAAGTGTCGCCCCAAGTAGCATGGATCGTGGTAGGTCACCTTCTTTCGCAACTCCTTGGAAAAGGTTATTTTCTTCTCCTTGATCAGGCGGGCCAGAAGTTCGGTATGATGCTGTGGCTTTAGGATTCCCTCGGTATCGATCTCAAGCTTGCTCCTGTAAAGGGGATATTCTTCCCTGAACATCTTGAGGCCGTGAGGACAGGTCGTTACGATATCCTGAACCCCAAACTGCTCAAATAGTTGATAGTTATTCAGGATCACCGCTTCCAGAAGCCCATCTTCCCCAAGCCTTTTTGCCGGCTCCCCGCAACAGGATTCCTTGTTTCCCAGGAGGCCAACATCCAGTCCCGCCTTTTTGAATACTTCAACCGCCCGTCTGGCTATTTGCTGGAGCCGGCCGTCATAGGATGGCCCGCAGCCCACAAAATAGAGGAGTTCAGCCGCATCTCCCTTGGAGAGATCCTTGACCTCGAGACCCTGTGCCCATTCCGCTCGTTTCTTCTTTAGACCTTGATAAGGGTTGCCGTACTTATGGAGAGACTCCAACGTGTCTCTCACCAAGGCCGGCACCCGCGTGCCTTCCTCTATCTTGAGGGCACGCATCTCGCGGATGATGCCAAGGTTGTCTATGGTTATAGGACACTCCTCCACACAGGCCCTGCATGTGGTACACATCCAGGCTTCTTCACCCCGGGTGAGTTCCTCTCTTTGCACTTCGGGAATCGGTTTGTTGAGAAATGTTCTTATCAAGTTGGCCATACTGTATTTCTTCCGAAGGTGATCCTTGAGTCTCTGATTCATTACTCGAGGGGAAAGGGCCTCCCCGCTTGCGTTGGAAGGGCACTTGTTTTCACACCGGTTGCATCGCGTACACGCATCGCTCGCTATGATGTGCCTTCGACTGATCCCTTGGGCCGAGTTCTCCCTTTCTTCAAGGGTCAGGATTTCAGGAGGAAGAGTCTCCAAGGCGACATTGACGAAGGCGGCGAACATATGAAAAAGTTTGGAAAATGGCAAATAGGCGATCAGGAAGAAGACCAGGACAACATGCACCCACCAGAAAACAGCATGCCAGGCGGCTGCATTTGCGGAGAGGAACGAGGCAAGAAGAGCTCCTACCGGAGACCAGTACATCCACGGCTGAGGCTGAGCTGCCAGGCGATACCCTTCTACGAAGAAGCCTGTTATTGCTATTGCCAGCAGCAGAATCACGACAAGAGGGTCCTCGAGGAGATTCGACATCTTGCCGGTCTTGATGAGATATCGCCTAAAGATGGCAGTGATCAGGCCTATGATAAGAAAAAGGCCAAAGAGGTCCAGCACCAAAGAGTAGTATTCGTAAGCCGTGCCTTTCAGGAAATGGTAGATATAGTGATCAAGAGTGGATAGCACGGTTCCTATGAAGAGAACAACGAAACCCCACATGACGAGCAGGTGCATCCACCCGCCCAGAACGTCCCCAAGAAAGATCCGTCTGTTTCCAAGGACATCCTTGAAAAGCGCCCGGAGAACCTTGGATGGTGTGAGCGTCGCTTCCGTGGGCCGGCCCTTTAGCCAGACATACAGGTTTCGACAACAGCCTCCCGCAAAGATGAGTGCAGTCAGACCGACGAATAGATAGAAGACCAGGTGGTAATGGATGGTACAGAATACTTCTCTTTCAGCCATGGCTTCCACTAGACGATCTTCTCCTCGTGAAGTCTGAGAATCTCTGCTTCGGCATACCCCAGAGAGGCCAGGATTTCTTTTGTGTGTTGCCCGATTTCAGGAGCCGGAGTCTTTATCTGGCCCGGCGTCTCCGACATCTTCATAGGAGCCCTCAGGATTTGGATTTTCCGTCGCGATGCTGGATGATAGATTTCCTCGAGCAGTCTTCGCTGTTGTATTTGGGGATCGGAAAGAACTTCGTCGATAGTATTCACAGCGGATATGCAGATGTCCTTGTCTTCCAAGTCTCGGATCCATTCATTCCTGGCTTTTGTCTTGAAGAGGTCGCAGAGAAAAGAATAGATCTCTTTCCCCTTCTCTCCCCGTGTGTATTGATGCTCGATGAGGTCTTCCCTTCGAATTTCCTTGCAGAAATTGGCCCAGTGTTGGGGTTCAGAGTTCCCCAACGATATGTACTTTCCGTCAAGGGTCTCATATACGTTATAGGCAGCGTAGCCCCCGGTCATGAGCGACTCTCCCCGAGGGGACGTGTCGTTTTCATACAAGTAGCGGGCAAAGATCGGGAGCATGAAGGAAATGAGACCGTCGAGCATCGATATGTCGATATACTGTCCCCTGCCGGTCTTTTCCCTCCAAAGAAGTGCCAGAAGGATGGCAATGGCCGCGACCATCCCGCCGCCGCCAATATCTCCGATGGGGATTCCCGGCATGGCAGGAATCTCATTCGCTTTGCCGG
Source organism: uncultured Syntrophorhabdaceae bacterium (assembly GCA_964408265.1). GTDB lineage: Bacteria > Desulfobacterota > Syntrophorhabdia > Syntrophorhabdales > Syntrophorhabdaceae > CAYOYU01. Next base: position 1,190 of record CAYOYU010000266.1, on the reverse strand, counting down.
TTATATCCAAAATGCCCGAGGTTCCAAGGAAATTGACATCGTGCCCCGGTTTTGTTCGACATGGCCCATCTTGACCGTAGCTCGAGATGGAACAATAGATGATTCCCGGATTTATCTTGTTCACAATTTCGTAGGACAATCCAAGACGTTCCATCACCCCAGGTCGAAATCCCTCCAAGAGAACGTCAGCCGTTTGAGCCATTTTGTGAAATATCTGTTTGCCCTCTTCGGACTTCAGATTCAGGGTCATACTCTTCTTGTTTCGGTCCGTCATTACACTTACGGTCCTTACCGCCTTCCACAACTCTGAGTCATCTACAAAGTCCTTCAGAAGAGGACTTTCAATCTTTGTCACTTCCGCCCCAAAATCCCCCAACAGCATCGAGCAAAAGGGACCGGGCAGCATACGGGAAAAGTCCAAGACTCTGATACCCTCGAGTGGTGCCTTCATGACTATCTGTCTCCATTGTTTTGTCAGAATTACTCAATCACGAGGCCCTGATGCAGGTAACGTAAATTACATAACGATTATTCCGCGAGGGATTCTGCCGCGGTCCAATTAGCGTGGCCCAGGCCCCCGGAAAGGCCTCCAGCACTTTTCGATGACCTCGATCTCATCCTTATACCAGGGCTTCCCGTGAAGGGGCGGCATCCTTCATAATATTGAACCGGCATTTCGCAAGTATAGATGGGGGAGCTCATAAGAAGATTTGCCTTGCTTGGCGAAAACCCTCATAACCGACCCGGAGGTGGGCACTCACGGGGGAGTGACAGGAAGAGCAAGCACCAGGAGCGAAAGAACGAACGGGTCCCGCGCTACTTCTACTTACAGTACCTCTGGAATCCGCCCAGGCTGTAGACGTCGGCCTCCTCCTTCACGAAATAATAGGCCGGGGCCTTCTCGTACACGCACTCAAAGGCCGAGGCGTGCCCTGCGCGCTCGTCCACGACATTCACCATGCGAAAATACGGGATCGAGAAGCCGTCGGCCTCGCTCACGGCTACACCCCAGATGTCGTACCAGACCTTCCACGGCTCGCCGGAGTGGTCGAAAATCTCCTTCCACATGCTGCAGTAAGCCTCCTTGTCGATCCACATGTACTGTTTTCCATAGTTGTAGAACGGGTCCTTGGATGTGCACTCGATCTTCCAGACCGGCCGCTTGACGAAGAAGACGTCCTTGGTGGCCG
>CAYOYU010000265.1:0-6124 GCA_964408265.1 uncultured Syntrophorhabdaceae bacterium | reverse complement strand
CGAACGGGGTGACCGATGCGGATACGCTCCTCTCAGGTATCGACGGCAAGTGGGACCTCTTCTGGGCATGGGATGAAGGATGGGCACTCAAGTACTCTCCTCTCTTCCCTGTACCGCCTTACTCCCCCGACTTCCAGAGCGTGGTGAGAGGGGCTGCCTACTGGGTAAGGGCAAGGCAAGGAACGGGATGGGATCACTGACCTTTCCGATTGACAATCAAGAGGATTTCCGTAAACTCAACTATATACACAGCCCCCTGTCACCTCATAAAGACTGCTCCAAGGAGGTATCCATGGGACCGCTTCGATCCTTTCCACTCGGCAGGTTTCTTTTTTCGGGCCTCCTCTTGTTTTCTCTGGTCTTCCCAATTCTTCCCGCTTATGCCGAGGTCCCTTACGGAGGCGACGGCATCGCCTCCGTTGCAGGAATGGCAAGGGATGCATTCGGGAACATCTACGGCGTCGGGACGACGAATTCCACGGTCTTTCCTCAGATGGACGGTTTCCAGACCGCACGGGGCGGAAGGAATGACGTCTTCATAGAGAAACTCAGCCCCCAGCTTACCCTGCTCAAGGGCACCTTTTTCGGCGGCACGGACAACGAACTGGGTGCTGCCATAGCCATCGGGCCGGACGGGAAGATCTACATCGCAGGCTCCTCGGGTTCGCCGAATCTGCCCGGCCCCAACGCCTGCAGCACCGACTGGACGACGGATGTCCTGATTGCCAAGCTGGAACCGGACCTCATGTCCGTTATTAGCAGCAAATGCCTGGGCGGAGGTGGAACCGAGCAGGCAACCGCCATGGTCCTCGACGCAGACGGGAATGTCTACATTGCCGGGTATACCACATCGGCGCTCTTCCTGGGCAAAGCATGCGCCTCTGACGGAGTCAACGGGTATAACTTTTTCGTGGCCAAGTTCGATTCCAGCTTCAACCTTCTCGGCTCTGCCTGCGTCCACAACGGGGGCTCGAACCGCGGGGTTTCTGCGATCGCACGAGATGGAAACGGCAACGTCTTCGTGGCAGGATATACGGACTCCACCACGCTTCCCATGACTTCGGGAGGATTCCAGCCTGCTCACAGCGGCGGGACGTACGACGGCTTCATCCTGAAGTTTGACCCGGCCCTGGCCCATGTCCAGACCACCTATTTCGGCGGCAGTGCACGGGACTTTATCTGGTCCCTGGCAGTCGATGCTTCAGGTAAGGTCTACGTGGGAGGAGAGACCTGGTACCCCACGGGGCAGACCATCCAGGGAACGGCCAACGGGGCCCAGCCGACCTACGGGGGAGGCGGTGCGGATGGCTTCGTTGCGCGTTTCAGCAACGACCTCGCAAGCGTGGAGCAGGCCACCTTCCTGGGGGGATCTGACGATGACATAGTCTATACGGTGAAGCTGGATCCGACGAGCGGCGACGTCTTCGCAGCGGGGTCCACCTGTTCCTCCGATTTCCCTGCCACTGCAGGCGGCTACCAGTCTACCCTCACCCCGGGCACATCCAGGGGCGGTACCTGCAACTATGGACAGAGTAACGACGGCTTCGTATCGAGGCTATCCCCTGACCTGCGCACCTTCCGTCAATCCACCTATTACGGCGGAAGCGGCAATGAGAGGATCCGATCCATGCTCCTGCCGGGAGAGACCACGCCACAGCGCGTCCCCTCCTCATCCGAAGGCGGCAGGTCTCCCCTGGAGGATTCTCTCCCATTCATCGTCCGGAGCGGGGGAACCACCACGGGGAGTACAACGGCCGGCACCAACAATGCCCATGAGTATAGTTGCTCCTATCCCCCGTGCGACATACCGCTCTACCTGATAATGTTAGCCGATCTCATGCCTACCCCCCAGCCAAAGATCGAACTCACTCCTTCAACGATCAATTTCGGTACAGTCATACCAGGATCAGGCGAGCAAAAGGTAACGGTGCGAATAAGCAACAAGGGCACTGCCCGTCTCAACTTCATACAGGCCGTTTGGTGGGAAAGGCCTATAGACGATTTCTACATAAGATACCCCCAAGCTGCTTCCTGCGGTGACCTGTCAGGACTCGACCCGGGAGCTTTTTGCGATATGGATGTCGTTTTCAACCCTGGTCTCCAGCGCCTTGGCGAGTATTCCTGCCTCTATCTCATCACATCCAACGACACATCTTCAGATCCTCAGGGACGGAGTTTGATTCAGGTCGAGGGCGCAGCGCGTTTCCCTGGACCCAAGATCCAGGTAATTCCCGGGCGAATGAACTTTGGAATGATCCCCTTCGAGCCGCCAAATGGAGAGACCGTGTTTCAACAAGTACTTGTCACAAACGCTGGGGATGCTAATCTTTCGATAACCTCTACATTCCTCGATTCCAACAGCTTTCATTTCGACACTACACTCACCGGCCCGGGCCTGGCCTATTGTTCGGTGGGGAACGGTGAGTTGCCGTCGCTCCACTCATGTAGTTTGATCATACGATTTACCACCATACATTTAGGAGAAGCAGTCGCGGAGGCGCTCATCCGGTCCAACGACCCGGGTCAGCCCGAGGTGGCCGTTCCCCTGCGGGGCTTCGGCTTCGACAACGTGAAAGTGGACAGGAAGAAGCTTACGGTCTTGGGCTGGCAGGGAGGCCCGGTAACTTTATATACCCCCAAGATGGCGGACGTTGCCGCCCCTTCGCAGGCCGCCATGAATGCCCTTGCCGCCGCGGTCGCCAGGACCACCCGCACTCAGCCCAACAGCATCCAGGCACTCAGCGCCAAAGCCCCGCTTGCCGATACGCCCTATACCCAGGACATCCAGGCAGAAGCAGCCTTCATGCCCCCCGAGCCCCTCTTCTACGTGGTAGTGGGGGCAACCTGGAAGCAGATCTATCCTGTGAACGAGTGTACGGGGGTATCCAATGTGACTCTCAGCGGCAATACCTTGAGCTACACCATCACCGACAACGGGGACTGCGATGCCACCATTGAGACGAACGTGATCTACCACACCATAGTCCTGGGAACCCCCAGCAACTCGATCATCCTCTACGAGGGCTGGAACTTCGTGTCTCTGCCCCTTGCGCCTACAGATACCACAATCACCTCGGTCCTTGAGGCAGTATCATCCAATGTCCGCATCGTCTGGGCCTATGACAGCGCAACAAGGAAGTGGCTCGAGTGGGCACCGGGGATGCAGCCGGGCATTGGCGTGATCTCCACCATGGAAGCGGGGAGAGGATACTGGATCTATGCGTCTGCTGATTGCGTTCTCACCATCACCGGCGCTGCTCCTACCCCTTCAGTCACCCTCAGCCAGGGATGGAACCTCGTGGGATACACGGGGACGAACGGGGTGACCGATGCGGATACGCTCCTCTCAGGTATCGACGGCAAGTGGGACCTCTTCTGGGCATGGGATGAAGGATGGGCACTCAAGTACTCTCCCCTCTTCCCTGTACCGCCTTACTCCCCCGACTTCCAGAGCGTGGTGAGAGGATCTGCCTACTGGGTGAGGATGAAGCAGGGAGGGAGCTGGGGGCACTAGTTACAGGGGGGGCTTGGAAGAGGACCGTTCCACGGGCAATCGCAAAAACTCGGAATCTTATCTGCACCCTGTGACTCCGGTCTCTTGATGCCTCCTTTTTCAGATTGACAATCAGCAGAATTTCCGTAAACTCAACTGTACATAGCTTCCTCATCATTTCAAAAAGACCTCAAGGGGGTACCCATGGGACCTTTTCGATCAATGCTGCAGCCCGGGATTCTTCTGCGGGTTTTCCTTCTTCTTGCCCTTTTCTGGAGCACCGGTACGTACATCGCCCACGGTGTGGGCCCTGATTTTTTGGGAAGGGTCGACTTCGGAGGTAGCAGGACCGATTATGTCAATAAGGCGGTGGCGGACTCCCTGGGCGGCATCTATGTGGTGGGATCTACTTATTCCAGCGATTTCCCGACGGGGATCGACGTTGTTCAGCGCACGTACGGGGGCAGTAAAGATGGTTTCGTGAAGAAATGTGATACATTCGGAGCGTGCGACAGGGGCACCTACCTCGGGGGTAGCGGCATCGATGACACCCTTGCCGTTGCCATTGCGGCGAGCAACAGGATCGCGGCGACAGGAACCACGGCATCAACGAACTTTCTCGGCGGAAGCAATACCCTCGACGGTTACAGCGACGCATACCTCATACTTCTAGATCAGAACCTGATGAAAGATACCAGTTTCGGAACCTCCGGGGTTGTTTTCTTTGGAGGGAACGGCGTGGATGCGGGGAAGGCTATCGCGATTGACAGCCAGAATGGGGATATCTATGTTGCCGCAGACACGACCTCGACATCGATCAACAATGCCACCTGTCCGGCCAACTCCGGATACAACATTGGCGTGTCGAAGTTCGACAAGGATGGAAATCATCTCAAATCTATCTGCGTCGGCGGATCCAAAGACGATAAGGCTACGGCAATTGTTCTAACACCAACCCATGTTTACATAGCGGGATACACTCAATCTACTGATTTTCCATTTACGTCCGGATCGGCACAGCCTGTCCATGGAGGGCAGGGGCAGGCCAACCCTCTGGCCAACGGCGTGATCCTGAGGTTCGACACAGGCCTGAACAATGGCGTCGCGAGCTACTTTGGCAACACCAACCAGCTGACTATCCTTTCCCTTCTGCGGGACTCTGTGTCAGGCAACATCTATGCCGCGGGTCAAACCACCGGCTCGTTACCTTTCGAACATACAGTCGGCGCGGCTCAGCCTACTTACGGCGGCGGATGGTATGATGGCTTTGCGGTTCTCTTTAATCCCGGACTGACCCAGATAACGAGGGCCACACACGTCGGGGGAAGCGGAACAAGTCCCTGGGGTGAAGGAATCACCTGCCTCACTTTCGATCCCGTGACGGGCCACCTGATTACCGGCGGGTATACCGACTCTTTCGATTTTCCCATGACAGCGAACGGGTATAACTCGAGTCGGGGCGGAACTGACTTCGACGGTTCCGTGTCGCACCTCCTGCCGGACCTCAGCGCCATAGTACAATCCACGTATCTGGGCAGCGCCAGAAACGCCTATATCTATGCTGTATTCCCCGTCCCTGCCGAATCCGGCGGCAGTAAACTCGCAGTTGCCGGACACGGCGATAGTAGTAGTGGCGATGCCAGCGGCTACGTTGCTTTCTTTCCTCTAGGACTGGGTACCCCGGTTGCACCGAAGATAGATGTAGTCGTAACACCCGCTTCGGGTAATTTCGATCTTGCCGTAATCGATTCAGCCGAAAAGTCGGGCAGGATACAGTACTTCAACACGGGTACCGCCCCCCTTCAACTCGGTGAAAACAATTTCGTTGCAGGCTCCGACCCGGCCTTCGGCGCCGGGAACCCTCCAACTAAGGCCTGTGTGGGAACTATCCAGCCAGGCGACTATTGTGAGCTACTCATAACGTTCGCTCCGCGCGTGGTGGGGAAAGTAACGGCGCGGTATTACATGAAGTCCGACGCCCAGAACATCATTGATCCCGAAAAGAAGGTCTATGTCGATCTGTCCGGCTTAGGTGTCATGAGTGGCCCAAGACTGCGCCTTACGCCTCAAGCCGTAGATTTCGGCCAAGTCTTCTTTGACAAGCGGGCGGCGACGGGCGACGTGGTCTACCAGGCCGTACTGGTGGAAAACATAGGCGACGACGCCCTTGAGGTTTTCGGAAAAGGCTTTCAAGACAACCCCCTCAGCACCCGCTATGGATTTACCTTCGACGAGACGACGACTGATAGAACTTTCGGTCTCTGCCCTTTATCTGCCTACCTTGCGCCGATGGGCCGCTGCTACGACGTGATCCGATTCAGCCCCAAAGGGCTGGGCAAGTTCTCCGTCAATGCGTACGTGCAGGCCAACGATCCCACGGTGAACGATGCGGAGAAAAGAGTCTTTGTCCCCGTCAAGGGCCAGGGGGTCGAGGATAACCGGCCAGGTGCGGAATTCGCCGGACGAAGCCTTACCATCAAGGATCCCCAGGGCAATACCCTCTCCTCGCGCGCTCTTCACGAGAGCAACCTCTCCGCGGGGACTCCGGGCATAAACTCCGGTTCCGCCGTCGTCGTCAAAACCACCCGCACCTCCCCCAACAGCATCCAGGCACTCAGCACCAAGTCTCCC
>CAYOYU010000264.1:0-6145 GCA_964408265.1 uncultured Syntrophorhabdaceae bacterium | reverse complement strand
GATACTCGATTATATCCATGAGAAACATGGCGATTCCAATTACGGATTGGAGGGAGCCATGCCGCTTTTGGTGAAGTACAACCGGCGGCCTCAGGATGTTTCGAGCAACGTTGCTACAACATTTGTAGCAATTTCCAAAATCACCGGAAAGTCAATAATGACGCTGTATAACACGCCCTACCAGAAGGCGGAGGGGAATGAAGAGACTCTCTAGGTTGTATTATAAAAACAGAGGAGGTAAAAATGAACAGAACGGGGTTGATTGTCGCAGGTATGATGATGGTGTTGGTCCTTATGTTTCTCCAAGGATGTGCGACCACTGGAAACGAATCCATGAGGAATGCAACCGAAGAATCTGTTAAGACTCAGGTAACAGAAGGAAAAACGACCAAGGGGGAAGTGAAGCAAGCATTCGGGAGTCCCTTGAGTACGTCCTACACATCGGAAGGCCTCGAAATATGGAAATATGAGCTCTCAAAGGTGTCTGCGGATGCAACGGCGTTTATCCCGATTGTCAACATTTTTGCGTCCAGCGCAAGCGGTACAAAGAAGGAACTCACCATACTGTTTGATGATAAGGGTGTGGTAAAGAAATACAACATGTCCGAGTCCCCTATTACCATAAGGAGAGGGCTAGCTAATCAATAGTAGGAAAGAGGGTTGAAAGGTATAGGACGCCTTTCAGCGGTTCTGTCCGGCCCTACGGAGTTACCGGCCGTTCTGAACGGAATTCTTCAGATAACCACTTTCTTAGGAGATAGTCTATGACGCCACGGTGCGCTTCTGCGCACGTTTCCTCGCCAGGGGCGACCGTACCGTGGACCAGATGATCCAGACTGCCCGTTCTGGCAAGCAGAATATTATTGAAGGCAGTATGGCTTCGGGTACCTCGAAGGAAACGGAGATTAAGCTGACCAATGTGGCGAGGGCGAGCCTCGAAGAGGTGCTTGCGGATTACCGTGACTTCCTGAGAGTCCGGGGTCTGAAAGAGTGGGCCAAAGACGACCCGCAGGCCCGACGGCTCAGGGAACTCGTCCGTATTCCCGGCGCCAATTATGAGACCTTCAAAAAAGAGGTCGAGCACGCGGAACCGGCCATCGCCGCCAATGTCATCATTGGGCTGATAAAAGTGGCCAATTATCTTTTGGACAGGCAGATAAGGCAGTTGGAAGAGGCCTTCGTCAAAGAGGGCGGTCTGCGCGAGCGAATGAGTCTTTGTCTCCCTGGTTCTCTCAAACCAGGAATGGGGCATGATTCGAGGTGAAGAGGGGCGGGTGGCGGTGCAGTATGGGCCGGATAGCAGGATGTTTCCTGAACTCGCCGTCCAGAAAAGCCCGTACTTTCTTTCGGTCCCACCCGAGGGGATGTCTGAAATCCGCATAGAGTGACAGGTCGCCTTCGTAAAAACCGGCTGTTTCAAGGGATGCGGCATCGGGGCTGTCGAGGGGCAAATTAAAGACGGCCACATTCAGGAAGTCGATATAGGCACTGTTGCCTGCCGTGAAGTCGAGGGTTTTCCGTGCGGAGACGAGGGTCTCGGAAGGCGTGCCGAAGAGAAGGTAGACATAGGTGGCGATCCCCGCTTCTTTCAAAGTCCGCAACACCGCACCTGAAAGACTTACCCTGTTCCCCTTTCTCATGGCATCGAGGACATCCTGGTCGCCTGATTCCAGCCCCACTTTGAGCATGACACAGCCGGCCGACTTGAGGGCCCGGCAGAATCCGGGATCGGCAAGGTGGTCGGTTATCCTGGCAAACCCGTACCACGGGAGGCCGGGAGGTGTTTGGCCAAGGCGCTTAAGCACCCCGGGGCTCACCGCGTTGTCGGTGAAGTGGATGAGCCCTCGATGGTTTCGTGCCAGAAGGGAGAGGTCATCGGTGATCCTGTCGTAAGGCCTTTGGCTGAAAGGATTCCCCTCAGCCCTTTCGGGGCAGAAGGAACAGCCGGCCCAGTAGCACCCCGTGGAAGCACTGTAGGGGAATATTGGTGCCGGAGCCAGATAATCGTCTATGGGCAGACCATCGAACGAAGGCCTTCCATCATATGGGGGATGGGAAACGTCTTTGCCGGAAAGACGCAGCAGAGGAATCTCTCCCGGCCCTGAGACTAGATGGTCGATGAGCCCCCCGAATGGGTCAGGCCAGCGGGAATTTCTCATCCATGAGGTGATAAGGCCGCCGCCTGCAACGATAACTGCCGAAGGAAACCGTTTCCTGAGGAAACCCATCATGGCAAAAGCGCAGAGGGCCTGGCTCAGGTAGTTCACGGAAAACCCCACAACCCCGGAGCCGTCCTTTTCTAGAAGATCCGTGAGCCTCTCGCGGAAGTAGGGATAGAAGGGATTCTCTTCTGGGTGGTCGGCTGCATGGAGGAGATCGAGGCTCTTCTGAGGAGAGAGATTCTTATCCTGATAGTCGGCAAGGGTTATGCGCGGACCGTCCGGCCCACTCGATTGCTGCAGGACGCGGTTTACGTCGAGCACTGCCCGCCGGTACCGGTCAACGTTCCGGTAGAGGCCGGGACCCTTGAGGGCCAAAATATTTCTAATGAGACCCTTTCCGGCTCTGATGGTCCAGGTATCCTGCCCCAGCGGGCCTGACCGCAGAAGGTGCATGATCCCCTCGAGGTTTGCATCCAGGAGGTAATGGTCCACGCTGTACAGAGAAAGGGTGCCGGAGAGTTTCGCGCAGCCCGCCGGAGGCTCGCAGGGTTTGGCAACTGGTGGATGGATGAGGATCATGAGCGGAGTCCGGGATGGCCCACAGTTTAGTCTAATCGCGGCTTTGCAGTCAACTGAAAGGGGCTCACGTCGCCCCCTCCTGCGGGCAAAGCCCGCGGAGCCCTCCCCCTCGCGCGGCAGAAGCCGCTAAAGAAACCCTCTGGGCAGGCTAACGTCTGCTCTCGGACGCGGGGGTCGCCCCCCTGTCCTCCCCCTCGCGCGGCAGAAGCCGCTAGGAGAGAAAACCCACAAATCCTGGGGCTATCACCTGCCATCGGACGCGGGGGTCGCCCCCCTGTCCTCCCGCACCCATCATCCAAGGATGACGTGTACCCGGCGGCAGAAGCCGCTAAAGGGTCAACTTCAAACCTTCTCAACTTCTTACCTTCTGTCCTTGCGGGGCTATCGCCTGCCCTCAGATACGGGGTCGCCCCCCTGTCCTCCCTCCCGCCTACCAGGCGCCTGTCCCCGTGAGAGGGGAGCCGAGGGCCTTGCCCATGAAGAATTCCGGGGCTTGTTTTTGCCGCCTGTGCATTGCGGCTTGCAACTTTGGAGAATATGCGCAATAATAATCTTAGGTGAGGTGCCATGGCGAACAGGATGACCGTTGACGATCTTTTGAAGGAAAAGAACCTGACTGCTGAAGAAATGGAACTCTTCAAGGATCTCATCCAGGAGACGAAGGACCGTGAAACACGGATCCATGAGTCTACTCTTGCGGCCAGGGAAAGCCTGGCACGCCTGTCTGAAACCCTGTCGACCATTTCGGAGCGGACCACGCTGCTTAGCACCATGCTGGCCTCGGTGGTGGAACAGACTGAGATGCTCTACCTCCGGCTCATGCCTGATCACAAGTTTTACAAAGAATAGGCGGTTCTTCCATTTCCTCATTGCAAAATCAATAATCTGTGCCATAATTAAATCTGATTATGTACTTACTGCTCAAATGGATAATCATGACGCTCTCCGTCATCGTCAGCGCCTACTTTATTCCGGGAGTGCGGGTGAACGGCTTTTTCCCGGCCCTCTGGGTGGCTCTTTTCCTGGGGGTGGTCAATGTGGCCCTGAAGCCGATCCTTATCCTCATTACCCTGCCCATCAATATTCTGACCCTCGGCCTCTTTACTTTTGTCATAAATGCATGCCTTATCCTTCTTGCGTCCTCGGTGGTAAAAGGATTCGATGTGACGGGATTCTGGACAGCCATGCTTTTCAGTGTGGTCCTTTCGATAATCAATTACCTCCTGGCGCACCTCTTCGGCGCCTCGTAACCGTATTTACGGGGGGTCCTGATGGCCCACAGCACCGCCTACGTAGACCTTGGAATACTCCGTCTCCTCTCCCAGGAACCATCTTCAGCCATTGCAGCGGAACAGCGCGCCATGCGCCGCATCTGGCGGCAATTTGAGGAAGGGGAGATCAGACTGATTACCTCCGGAGAGGCGATGGAGACGGATATTATCTTGTGGCTCAACAGCTGTGGAATCTGTATCACCGACACCTTGCGCGCTGTGGAGAGCATCGAGGAATTCGAATGGTGGGGGAAGGCCGACAGAGAGGAGACCAAGCCTTATAAGAGGGTAATCTTCTATTTCGAAGAACTCCCTTGTTTAACGGGACCCGAGGCCGATGACCGGATCATGGATGGCGGCAAAACTCTTTCACAAGAGACCGAACAGATCGAGGATTTGGAAACCACCCGGGGAAAGGATGCCGCCAAGCAGTGAGCTTGCAGAGAAGGACCGTACCCTCCTCCGGGAATGTCTGTCAAACCTCAAGAACTGGTATACAGAAACCTTCTGGAGAGACTTGAAGCGGACGGAATACGGGATCAACTGGCTGATTCTGGAATCAATCCTCGGAAAACACGGTATGGCACCCGACTCCTCCGGGCCGGGGAGCGAACGGAACCGCAACCTTTTCGGTCTTCTCAACAGGGCCATCGGCCTGGCAAAGAAAAGTTGCGGACGTCTTCCAATGCCCGAGAGCCATATCGACTTCATCCTGAACATGGTAATGGGAAAATATTCGGCCACCCCTAAGGAACGGCAGGTGGGTCACCTTCTGTGCTGTATACGGCATTCCGTACCATTCTTTCTCACCATTGATGAGAACCTTCTTGGCCGGGATAGAGGCGAAGGGCTGCTGCTGCCGGGAGTTCCGGTAAACAACGGCATCCGGTTCCTTACGCCGTCAGCCTTTCTGGCGCGTACCTCGATCTGAAAAAATAGGGCGGAAGACCCGAGAGGAGCCAACCGCCCCAAAGAAGAGGCATGTACCTGTCAGGCTGCCAGGGGCTGCCGCTTAAGTACCTTGCCTCTGGCACTTATGACGACAACCTCTACGGGAATTTCCTTCCCCGCCCGTCTCATGCCCTCCCTGACGATAGCGGGCATCTTCGAGCAGCAGGGAACCTCCATGATCACCACGGTGACGCTTTGTATACCGGCAGTTTCGAAGATGGCTGCAAACTTGGCAACGTACTCGTCGATGTCATCGAACTTCGGACAGCCGAGCATGACAACCTTACCTTTCAGAAGGTCCCGGTGAAAATCAGGGTAGGCCACCGGGGTGCAGTCTGAAGCGACGAGCAGGTCTGCGCCCTTGAGAAAAGGGGCTGTGGGAGGTATGAGCTTGATCTGCACGGGCCAGTGGCGCAGCTCGGACTCCTGATCCTGGCGGGCAACCGGTCTGTTCGCCTCCTCACAGGAAGTGGGAAAGACCTGAAGGAAAGAGGAAGGACATCCGCAGGGAAGGGTTTGGGCGGGAGTCGCCGGATGCATCTCTGCCTGGGACCTCTTCTTTAAATGATCTTCCACCGCCTCGGGGTCAAAGCCTTCCGCTTCCCTCTCCACGATGGCAAGTGCTCCCTCCGGACATTCCCCGAGGCAGGCCGCAAGGCCGTCGCAATAATTCTCGGAGACAAGCCTCGCCTTTCCTTCGACCAACTCTATGGCGCCTTCCGCACATGCCAGTACGCACTGGCCGCATCCGTTGCAGCGCTCCTCATCTATCTGAATGATCTTTCTCTTTTCTTTCATCTTCGTTTCCCTCCTAATGGTCCCGTCATCCATCTCCACTCTTGACGGCAGATTCCAGACCGGGTTGGCTGGGGCTCACGCCTGCCCTCGCGCGACAGAAGTCGCTAAAGGAGGTCCTGCAACTGAACCACTATACTCTTACCTTCCGAATTACCCCTCTCACCCCAGAATCGCCTTTATGTCCTCATCAGGCGTGGTAATGGGTTTGATGTCATAATTCTTTACGAGCACATCGAGAACTGCCGGTGTGAGGAAGGCCGGCAACGTGGGCCCGAGTCTTATATTCTTGATTCCGAGATAGAGCAACGTAAGCAGTATGGCCACAGCCTTCTGCTCATACCAGGAGAGTATGAGCGACAGGGGCAGATCGTTGACTCCTACCTT
>CAYOYU010000263.1:0-6319 GCA_964408265.1 uncultured Syntrophorhabdaceae bacterium | reverse complement strand
TGGAAACTATCTCTATGATATGGGACAGAAAGGATTATTCGTGCGATCAGCGCGGAAGGCTGACGGGACGAACATCGCGGCATTTACGCCCGACATTCTTTCTGATGCACGCCATCAGCGCTACGTGTCATACATGAGATATTCAGGGACAACGCAGTTTTCCTTTGATTCGGATCGGACGAGCTGGAAAAGCCTTGACGTTGGCAACATTCCTTAATTCAATTAAGTAAGGTGCAGCCTTTATGGTACCAGTAAAAAAACATTATATTGACGAACGAAAATGTAAACCAAGTGTAGCCAGTGGCTCGTAACCGCAGAAACGACGAACAAAAAAAGATTGACAAACGTAAATGTCACATGTACATTCGATAGTAACAGTATTTCTTCATTAGGCATAGCCGAAACTCATAATAACCCTAAACCGTAAATTGCATGCCCTATCGAGCGGAAATCTGTGTCTCGATTTTCGCGGCAGACACAATCGAAGTGCACGGGAAAGTAGTACCTGGAAGGAGTCAGATATAGGGAGCTTTCCTGACGCAATCCAAGTCCCTTCGCACTGAACCAATTCCGCTTAAGCCGGAAACCTCTCTATCGCAAACCGAGAAATTCCCGGTATACCCCGTTTTACCCTCAGCTGTATCTCCCTGACGGTGAATGAGGCCGTCTACGTCGATTACGCCTCACGTCGCTGTCTATCCCATCCTTCCCCCCCCATAACTTGTAGGCGGCGCAGCTCCCCGGATTACATGCGTCCCTGTTATATCGAGGCTACTCAGCTGCCAAACCTGCTGCTGTCCGAGCAACTTTCATCCGGCGTGTGCGTGCCCTTAAGCCGGAGGGCGACGCGAGAATCGGACTACACGCGCCGTAACTCACCCATTTCCTGCGCTCTTCCGGCCAAGAGCGCAGACCAACCTTACGTGCGCCACATAGCGCGCACAACAGATCAGGCTGCCCGCGTGGTCCGTGGCTTTCCGCGTGCAGCCTGATTCTCCACAGAGAAACCGCGGAGTGGACCGGCGCAACCACTCGAAAAACACCGGATGGACTTAACGTCACTTGAAGAGGAGGTTCACGATGAAAAGAAGATCTTTGCACCACCAGATTCAGCAGTTATTCCTGGCAAGCGGAATTGTCCAGCCTGGTACGAGCGCGTACAAGGCCGGAATGACAGCCAGGCGGAAGGGTATCACGTCCCTCCATGATTTGGTGGACGAGTATATGATCTACTCATTCCACACTGCCGAAGAGTATCTGGAAGTGTGGCGGCAGTTCGCCAACTATCTAAGGACCCATGGCCTGTCGCGCGTCAGCGACATAGCCCCCGAGCACGTGACGGCGTACCTCACCCGCATAATGGAGGAGAAGGTCGGTTGCCGCGCGTTTGCCGTACATGTGGCCGCCCTCAAGAAATTGGGGGAGGTGCTTCGTATGACAGGGCAGGCGAAAAATTTCAGGGGCGTGACGGATGACATGGTGAGGAAGGCAAGTGCCGCTCTCCTCAGAAATCGTCGCCCACAAGCTTATGAGTACCCACCCAGCCTTATCGACGCCATAGGCCATGGCCCATCCCGTTTGGTTGCCCGGGTGCAACTTGAAGGCGGAGCCAGGGTCTCGGAAGCGACGCTCATAAAGAAGATCCAGCTCTGCGGACAAGCAGACGATCTGATTACCGGACAATTAAAGGGGAAGATCCACCTTATCCATACCAAGGGCGGATTTGAAAGAGATATCCTCGTGGGTCTGAAGACCTATCGGGGGCTAGAGGAAGCAGTGGCCACGGATGGCGTATTCCGGGCAAATGAAGAGTTATACAAAAGATGTCTCCTCCGGGCTGCGGTACGGAGTTACCAGGCCTATCAAGGGGCACACGGCTTCAGGTGGAATTTTGCCCAGCGGCGTTATCTCTTGTGCAGGGATAATGGGTTGCCCAAAGAGAAAGCTCTCCTGACGGTCAGCAAAGAAATGGGCCACAGCCAAACTAGCGCCACCATTCGTTACCTTTTTCCCAGGGTCTAATGGAGGAACTTATGGGCGAGCTCTGGGACGTTGCGAAGGTATCTGCGTATCTTTCGGTCAAAAAGTCCACCGTCTATGCCATGGTAGAGCGGAGGGAGATACCCCATTTCCGTATAGGGAGGCTCGCCCGTTTCAATCCTGCGGAAATCGAGGCGTGGCTCCTCACAAAGAGGGTGGACGACCAACTGGAACACAAGGCCAAAAGAACAGCGAGAAGACACAAGGGCCATGCGAATGACGGCATCCAAATCGTGAGGTCGGCAATTGACGACCTGAACCCCCGAGGGTATAATTGTTCAGGGAAATCAGATAGCAGTATCAAGGCCTCGGAAAGGAGATGAACCATGGGTTTGTTTAAAAGAGGCCAAACGTTTTGGATCAGTTTCAGTTACAAGGGGAAGCAGGTACGGCAATCACTGGAGACGGATGATAAGAAGACGGCGGAGAAGATCTACCATAAGGTGATGACCGAGGTGGCGGAGGGGAAGTGGTTTGAGAAACCGGAAGGCGCAAGCAGGACATTCAGGGAGATGATGGAAAAGTATATGGCGGAACACTCCAGGCCGAATAAGGCATCTTGGGGCAGGGATGAAAGGTCGCTGGCTCACCTTTTGCCGGTCTTCAGTGGTGTCATAGTTACAGAGATCAGGCGCAGGATGATAAACGCCTATAAGACCAAACGGCGGCAAGAAGGAGCCTCGACCTGCAGTGTCAACAGGGAACTCGCACTCATGAAACATGCCTACAGCCTGGCTATCAAGGAATGGGAATGGACCAAGGAAAACCCTGTCAAAATGGTTTCAATGGAAAAGGAGCCCCCCTCAAGAGACCGTTGGCTCAGTTATGGGGAGGAAAAAGCTCTTCTGTCGGCGGCGTCCCCGTGGTTAAAGGAAATCGTCGCATTTGCCATAGAAACGGGGTGCCGCAAGGAGGAAATGCTCTCCCTCACATGGAGGAACGTCGATCTCCCGCAAAAAGTGGTGACAATTTTCGGCAAGAAGACAGGGGAACGAAGGACCATTCCTTTGACGGCGGCGGCCCATGACATCCTGATGGCCCGCTTTAACGTGAAGGGCAAGGTGCAGGCCTTAAGAGAAGAGTTCGTTTTCTCCTATCCGCCCGGGAGGAAGGTATCTACCCACACCGTGAGAAGCGCCTTTGACGACGCCCTGAAGAAAGCTCGCATCACCGATTTCAGGTTTCACGATCTCCGCCACACTTTTGCAACAAGGCTGTCTCAGTCAGGGGTAGACCCATACACCGTGCAAACCCTTTTGGGCCACACGTCGTTTGCGACAACGAAACGATACGCCCATCACTACACGGAGAGTCTGAGGAGAGGAATTGTTGCCTTGGACAAGGCCAGACGGGATGAAAACAACCGGTCTATCACAATTTTATCACAATGAGGATTTTACGCGTGGGACTTTTCATCCCGGAACATGCTAAGTTATTGAAATCATTAATTGCCCGGGACGGGAATCGAACCCGTACACCCGCAAGGGGCGAGGGATTTTAAGTGACTGCCCCGCGAGTTTCCTAACCTCCTCAAATTAGGGAACTATTGGAAGTTATTAGGATTTGTGGTTAGCAGATATTGGATGTTTTTGCCGATTTTGGCAAGGTTTGGAAAGTTTTTCACACACAGATTCACACACAGATTCACACACAGAACTCAGCAAGATGTGGTTCCGGAACACCTTTGTGTCGCTCCTCATTCCCCGTTCTTCACATCTATTACCGGGATCGAACCGGCAGGTCGTCGATAAACTCGATGATGTTCGACCATCTGCAACCTAGGCGCAACCTGGAGTCCATTTGAGGCACAAAAAAGGCAATCAGTATAGCGCCAAGTGCCTGAATTTTTGTTGGTTGCGGAGACCGGATTTGAATCAGTGCCTTTCAGGTTATGAGAGCGAGGTAAAGCATAGTAGTATCGATAAGTTAGCACAATTAAAGCTGCAGAAAGTTGCAGAATATGACATTAAAATGACGGCAGAATTCTCAGTAGACCGTGATGGTTCGTGACTCTCCTCTCCTACCTTCTCCTCAATATATTTTACCGTGTAGTGGTACGGACCCTGCTCGTTCGAACGGGTGTCAAGCACATCACGGGAGGGATGAACTGCCGGGTTGCGTAGCATGCCTCATCAGGTCTCCGGCCTAGCACCCTCAGGCGGGCGTTGGGAACCTCTCCGAACTTGATACACGCCGGTACTTTTGCGTTGCTGGTCCACGTCACCATCGTGAATCGATCAAGGCGGAGGCTTTGGAGGGACACAATCTTCGTCACCAACCGGCCGTCTTCCCGTTCCCTTATTATCGGCACATATTGGATAGACAAATTAGAGATAACGCCGGGAGACCTCACATCATCCCTAAAGTCCGCAGACATGATGACCGCTAACAGCACTAGCAGGATACCCAAGAATAACCACAGAACTCCCGGTGGTCTCAACATGTTTGTACGTCCCGGGATTGAATTACCGCAACTCACTGAAAGCATAGTAACCAACCAGCATGAACGCACCGCGAGGGGAATTGGTGATTTCAGTTTGGATGTTAATACGAACATGTTTAAAGACCAGCATCTGGGGCTTAACGAAAAACTGTCAATGATAACGGTGGGTTGTAGTCAGATTTGAGGAGCAGTTGCATCTTGACAACAAAGTCAGAAAGGGTTAACCTGACAGATACGGATTGAAATGTTGAGAGAAGTCGCTTCAAGGAGATCGCAGAGTTTTTCGAGGGATTGGCGAAGGGCGAACTGTTCACGCGCCAGACCCTGTTCGACAGTAGGCTGTCTTTTTGCTGTCGTCTCTTTTAATGCAAAGGCAGGGATTGCCAAGGTTATGAAATGGGGGCAAATGGACCTAAGATGATCACCTTGCTGAATACTTCTGAATTGACATGGCGAATTTACGAAGAGCATTATTGCAGGGTTGACTCACCACAAGAGTCGCCTTTGTGCCCGCACCCTCAGGATATCTACACAACTGACGATATCCTTCCTCATAAACACCAAGGAGACTATCGAAGTTTCTTGCGAATTATTCTTCCCACAAAATTTCCACAGGGTGGATATCAGCAAATCGCGACGGAAAAAATGAAGGAAATTGCCCATTGTACATCTCCTTTAAATCGGGTAACTAGAGGAACGGACGCCACGGACGGATGGATGCAGAGTGAGATGACTCCGGCAACAGGAACCTGGTCCGGCATGGGAAGGAATGCCGCAGTCTTTTTTGCACGAGAAGGGCTAAGGTTGCGGTGGCGGACATTGGTGAGGAAGGCGGCCACGCTGCCATTGCCCCTAGAGGCTGGTGGGAATGCACTCTTCAATTCACTGTGGTATTGCCAAACAGGCGGGCATAGAAGCAGTGGTTAGAGCGGTAGTTGAGACCCACGGAAGGCTTGATGATGCGTTCAAGAATGCGGGCATCGGCCCGGGGTCAAACCTTGCTTGTTCAGAGGACGTACGGGATGCTTGCCATAGCATCAATTTTAAGGAATGAACGACCGGTGATGCTCGAACAAGGAGGCGCAATTGGTAACACAGGCTTCGTTTCGAGTCTCATCTGGGTTCTTGGCCATTAACCATTACCAAGTGTGGCGTCAGTGATCTGATAAAGTTGTTTCGTTGGAGCATGAAAGAGAGGGCATCAGAATCAATGCCGCATGTACTGGGTTATCAGAACGCCGATGGCAGGTGCAGTTAGTGTTGCCAATCCTGAAGTGATGAAAGGGGTGGGGGCTATGCATCCGACGGGAAGGATAGGCGAGCCAGGAGAAGTAGCAGAAGCCATCATCCGGTTGTGCTCCGACAAGGCTTCTTTGATAACGGGGGGTGAGTATGAAACAAGACGTGTCGTCGGGTATATCTGGTAACCATGGAACACCATTTCAGGGCACAAACATGGAGGATTCCCATCGAGAACGCTGCCTCTACGGTACGGTTACAAGAAGACAAGCTCCGTTAGCGGGTGCCCACGTGAATCAGACTTTGGGGGAGATTGGTATAAAGGAACGTCTCGCAGCCTGTATGACGGTGGGTGAGTTACGCCAGGAAGCGCTAAATCAAATCGAGCAACGGATCAATTTGCAGGGCGGGCTCTTTTATCTTTCCCCGGACGGGAATAGCCTCGATTTCAAGTCCGCTGCCAGAAAGGGCGTCAGCGATGAATCCTTCCGGGCCCACAGCGATTGTTACTTCAAGATAGACCCGTTTCATGCCGCGGTCATCAGCCGTGCGATCACCGAGCCGGTCGTGAGCGAGCAGGTCGTCCGCCGGAAGAAA
>CAYOYU010000262.1:0-6441 GCA_964408265.1 uncultured Syntrophorhabdaceae bacterium | reverse complement strand
AAACCAAAACCTGGTACATGCGGCAAAGAGACAAAGAGTTTTGAGGTTCGGATCGTGGATGAGAACGACTTCCCTGTACCGACGGGCACTGTGGGAGAAATAGTCGCCAGGGGTAGGATTCCCTGGGCAACAGCCCTGGAGTATCAGAATATGCCCGACAAGACCGTTGAACTTGTGAGAAACCATTTCTACCACACCGGTGACGCTGGCTGCCTGGATGAAGACGGATACCTCTGGTTCAAGGACCGTATGAAAGACTACATACGAAGGCGGGGCGAGAATATTTCCTCGGCGGAGATCGAGAATGTAATCAACTCTCACGCGAAGGTGGCTGAGTGTGCCGCCATCGGTGTCAAATCGGACCTCTCCGAAGACGAGGTTAAAGTTGTGGTGTTGCTAAAGCCGGGAGAGAAGCTGTCCCCCGAAGAACTACTGGCTTATTGCGAGGAAAGGATGCCTCACTTCGCTGTTCCTCGGTATGTTGAGTATGCGCAGAGTCTTCCCAAGACAGCGAACGAAAAAGTGCAGAAGGCAAAACTGAGAGAGGCGGGGATTACATCAGACACCTGGGACAGGGAGAAGGCGGGCTATAAGGTAAAGAAGTGAACCAACGGTTTTTTCAAAGATATCTGTATTAGGGAGGTTTCCAATGACTAATGCGGTTCCCGTGAGGGAAGATTTGTTTGATGGGGGTGAGGGCGGAAGGCTGCACGCTAACAAGTGCAAAGCCTGTGGACGGATATATTTCCCCAAGGCGCCCTTTTGTTTCGATTGCCTGGAGGAAGAGATGGAGGCGGTGATTCTGAGCCGGCGGGGGAAACTATACTCCTTTGCTTATGGAAGGATGCCGTCGACTCACCTGAAGCCGCCTTACGTGGTAGGACTCGTGGATCTGCCCGAAGAAGTGAGAGTCTTTGCCCCGCTTATGTACACGGCCGACGAGTCATACAAGATCGGCATGGAGATGGAGGTATATATAGACGGGTTGTGGGAAGAGGACGGCAAACAGATTACCGGGTACAAGTTCAAACCCGTGCTGTAATATGGATGACCCCACAGTGAGCACTGCTCACAAGAGGGGTGGCCGGGGTACCCACAAAGTGGGTCGTGGCTTGGCCGGTGGAGGGGCCGACCCTCCCTGCGGAGGACAGGCGCGAGCCCCGGTAACTGCAGGCACGGAGGCATCAATGAGAGAAGTAGCGGTATTACGAATGGGACAGAGTGTGTTCGGGAAGTTCCCTTTCAGAACGGCGGCTTCCCTTGGCGCGGAGGCAGTGAAGGCAGCAATTAAGGACTCCGGTATATCACCAAAGCTTGTTCAGGTCGCATACTGTGCAAGAAATTACGATGCGAACCATACGGGACAGGCTATTTTGAAGGACCTGGGAATAAGGAATATTGAGGTAATAAATGTGGAGAACGCATGCGCCGGCGGAGCCACCGCATTCAGAGGAGTCTGGAAGGAGATTGCTGACGGCCGCTATGACGTGGGTATTGCCATAGGCGTGGAGTCGATGACCACCAGTCCCATAGCGGGAAAGCTGATCCCCCCGGAAAAGGATGATCTCGAGGGGCATTTGGGGATGACCATGCCGGGCATGTTCGCAATGGTGGCGCAAAGACAGCTGTTAGCGGGTGCAACGGTGGAGGATTTTGCTCAGGTCTCGGTGAAGAACCATCATAACGGGTGTCTCAATCCGCAAGCGCAGTACAAAAAAGAATTCACAGTTGAGGAGATTCTCAGTTCACGAATGATTGCCGACCCCATCACGTTGCTCATGTGTTGTCCAAACACGGATGGTGCAGCGGCGACCGTTCTCTGCTCCATGGACGTGGCAAGAAGATACACCACTCAACCGATAAGGGTCTTGGGGTCTGCACTCTGTTCGGCAGATTACAAATATACGCAGACAGACATCTGTGCATCTCCCGTAGGCGTCAAGGTTGGGAAACTGGCCTATGAGATGGCGGGCGTCGATCCGAAAGATATAGATCTGGTAGAGATGCACGACGCATTTGCCAACGAAGAGATACTAAGGTACGAGGACCTCATGTTGTGCAAACCAGGCGAAGGTCTGGAATTGCTCAGGTCGGGGGCTACGGCAATTGGGGGCAGGATTCCCGTCAACCCGAGCGGGGGGCTTCTCGCGCTCGGTCACCCTTTGAGCGCCTCAGGCGTGCGTACGGTCTGCGAGGTTGTACTCCACCTCAGGGGCCAGGCAGGGGCTAGGCAGACACCAAACGCAAAGGTGGGGCTGGCACAGATGCTCGGGGGCCTCGTCACCAACCTCGAGCATGGAGCCACTGCCGGCATCCATATTCTTGCCCGGTAAAGGGCTGAGGGTAAAAAGGAGGCGACAGGCGTTTCCGGAGTGTGCGGCACTGGATGTCGACGACCACAACTTCAGGAGGAAAAGATGACAGCGAGAATTAAGATTTTCTGGTTCATGGTTCTTGGTTTCATACTGATTGTACCTATTCATTTACTTGCTCAGGAAAGCGTGAAGAGCAAGCTAATGGGTACGTGGAAGCTGATCTCGATAGAAGCCAGGAAATCGAGTGGTGAAGTGACGTACGGTCCCATGGGGAAGAACCCGGTTGGGTTCATCGTGTATGAGAAGGAGTATGTATGCGCTCAATTAATGCGGCCGGACCGTCCTGCGATCGGAAGCCGTGATGCGAAGGACATAACACAGGCTTTTGATGGGTACATAGCCTACTGCGGCACGTACACGATTAATGAGAAAGAGGGCACTGTTACGACTCATGTGAAAATCAGCCTCATACCAGAGTGGATCGGTGGTGACCAGAAGCGCTTCTATGAGCTCTCCGGTAAGCTATTAGTTTTAAAGACCCCACCGATTCTCCATGCCGGTGAAACGTTGGAAAACAGGCTCACATGGGAGAGGGTTGACTAAAAGGAGTGTAGACACGCAGGGCAGTATTGCAGTGAAAACACAGGTACCGCCTGTGGAGATAGAGTCCGTGCGATAGAAGAGGTGCAGAATGATAAAGAAATTCAATCACGTGGGAATTGCAGTGAAGGACTTGAAGAATACAGTGAAGACGTTGCAGGAGAACTATGGCGCCGTCATCGTATGGCGCAAGAGATTCGAGGATGATGGCATAGAGTCTGTCTGTGTCGCCGTTGGAGAGGCGCAGTTTGAACTGACCGGAAGCATTGCCCCTGTGAGCGTTATTACTAAGTTCATCGAAGCCAAGGGAGAGGGAATACACCATTTGTCCCTTGAAGTGGATCAGTTCGATGAGGTGATCAGAGAGCTTAAGGGAAAAGGGTTGAGAATAATCGGAGAGGCTGACACGGAGGACTTTAAGGCGGCTTTTATCCATCCCGTGAGCAACTTCGGGATCCTCACGGAAATTATAGAGCCGAAACCCGGTGGGATCATGGCGCCGGAGAAGAAAGATTAGAGAATGATGTCGCAGTCATTTCATATCCCCCCCCAAAAGAAGGCGGGTACGTCCGATGGAGCATGAAATGAAGACGTACCCGCCCTGTAAGACCCTACCTCCTGGCGCGACGGGGTGTCGCACACCCCAGTGCGCCCCCGTCGATGCCGTGGAGTGACAAGGGCAGCGCCGGTTGAGCGCTGATAGAGATCGGGCGCAGATGAACAACTTAAGGGGAGGAGTAACAGGAGCATGACGGACCAACAGGATGAGGCAGTGCAAAAACTTTAATGAAGGAGGCAGAGGATGACCAGAAAACTTCTTGAACCGATAGTGATCAATGGTATGAAACTGAAGAACAGGATAGGGTACGCACCTATCCTGGGCATGCCCGTTGCCAAGGACGGTTCTGTAAATAGCGAGACAGTAAGATGGTTCGAGCAGAAGGCCCAAGGCGGGACAGGATTCATCATGACAGGGACCATCGATATGCTGCCTCCGGAACTCGCTGCCAAGAATGCCCCCGTGAGACCGGAAACAGGGGCCAGCATCTTTGATGACAAGTTCATTCCGGGCTGGGCCGAACTGAATGCAGTGATTCACTCATATGATGTAAAGATGGGCGCTCAAATAGGTGCATTCGGGCCCATGAGCGGGGAGGGCCCTTCATCTTCACCGTTTCCTAATCCAATCGCCGCCAAGTTCGGCATATTTGACCTTATGGCGGGGTCCATCGTTCCTGTTGAAGAGATTTCACTTGAGCGGATGGAGGCCATAAAGGGCGCTGTTGCAGCCGCCGCCGGCAGAGCCAAGAAGGCCGGTTTCGATTGTGTGGAGCTCCATTCCGGCCACGGCGGGGCAACCCTCCTTGGCGCTTTCCTCTCACCCTTTTACAACAGACGGACTGATAACTACGGCGGCAGTTGGGAGAACAGGGTCCGTTACGCCGTGGAGACGATCGAAGCAATACGGAAGGTTGTGGGCAAGGATTACCCGCTTCTGATTAGAGGCTCTGTTGATGAGTTAATGGGGAGAATGGGCGTCACACTGGAAGACTATGTGAAGTATATTCTCCCCGCCCTGGAAAAGGCCGGAGTAGACGCAATCGATGTGACCCAGGGATCGGTCCTCCATTCCATGCAGGGCGTTGCCATCCCCCTGTACTACGCGAGAGGCTGTTTCATCCAGAACTCCGAAGCAATCAAGAAAGCCACACACCTGCCTGTGATCGGCGTGGGCCGCATTCTGGACCTCGATATGGCGGAGCGGTTCCTGGAGCAAGGAAAGGCAGATGTCATCTATCTAGGCAGTCAGTTAGCCGCTGATTATGAAACACCTAAGAAGTATTTCGAGGGGAGGCAAGACGAGATCAGAAAGTGCATTGGCTGCAAACCCATATTCTGCAGCAGCCCTTGTGCCATCAATTATGACTCCGCGGTCGGCCGCATCCCCTTGACTCCTGCAGAAAAACAGAAAAAAGTGGTCGTTATCGGTGGCGGGGTCGGCGGTATGGAAGCGGCAAGAATAGCCGCACTGAGAGGCCATAAGGTGACCCTGATGGAAAAGGAACCTGAACTGGGGGGCATAGTAGCTGCCCTGGCAGAGGCGAAAATGAGCGGCGAGTTCAAGAATCTTGTCACCTACCTCGGTACGCAGATGAGGAAATTAAAGGTGGACGTAAGGGTATGCAAGGAAGCGACCGCCGCAGATATCGACGAGATAAAACCGGATGTAGCGATCGTAGCTTGTGGCTCTTCCATGGTGGTCCCTGACGTGGTGAAGGGCAAGATCGGGGTGATGGATCATCTCCAGGCCTGTCGGGAAATGAAAGCCATCGGACAGAGAGTTGTCGTCTGGGGGCTGGTCGCTGCCGAGCTGGCCATCTCCCTTGCTGAAGAGGGCAAAGATGTTACCATGATAGGTAGGGGTGGAGAGAATACCATAGCCCGGCTTTATCCTGGCCCCCGTCAGTTATATGCCTTCAGAAAGTTGACAGATATGAACCTCGTTCGAGTACCAGGCACTGAATCGGAAAAGGTGCAGAATCCGCGGGTGCTGCTGCACATTGATGTTTTGGATATGACCACAGAGGGTGTCAGGATAAAGAATCATGACGGAGCGGAGCAGATAGTTCCCTGCGACACCCTCATTGTTTCGCTGCAAAGGGCTTCCAACGACTCCCTTTTTGATAAGTTGCAGGGAAAAGTGGCGGAAGTCTACAAGATCGGTGACTGTGCCAAGGTCGGCGAGATCAAAGAGGCGATCTTTGATGCGAACGAGGTGGCCAGGAAGATCTGAGGGCTGAGCGCAGTTAAGGAAGCCCTCTCTACGAGCGCATGCCGGATTAGACAGAAGGTGGGAGGTAGCTTATGGGAGAGATACTCCACACGTCGCGTATCAGGATTGTCCGAGAAAAGGGTCCAACGAGAAGGGCCACGATCGAGGGATTCGACGAGCAGATCCGCTATGGCGTACACGGTGGAATCAAACGATTCTACGGAATAGAGCCGGAAAAGGAATATCCGGCCACACTCGACCACATGGTGGCTGCTACTGCTGCCTGAATGATGGGTACCCTGGCCGCGGTGCTGGCCGGAAGAAAGATTTCCACCCAAGAGGACCTTTATTGGGCGGATGTAGAAGGTGATGTTGAGAGCGTAGGAGGTGTCTTGAAGATTGCTCGCATCAGAGTAAAGTACTACTTAAGGGCACCGACGGAAAAGAAGGGCCTGGCGAGGGAGGGGTTCTCCGCCTACCTCGCCTTTTGCCCGGCAGCGCAGAGCATTCTAGGATGTATCGATATCATCGATGAGTTGCTCATAGAGGAGATGGACGGGTCGGGAGGGGTAACCGGACAGTAAGTGACAATGGCATCCAAGATGGGTTTGCCGAGGAGGAGTTCGAGGGTGAGGCGAACCCGGTAGGACCCAGCAAGCGGCCCGGCATGAACCACACAGGCCTATACGGAGGCATCTAACCCATGGACCTAACCCACCTCTTCACCACCGCCTTCCTCTTCGGGCTCCTCAA
>CAYOYU010000261.1:0-6459 GCA_964408265.1 uncultured Syntrophorhabdaceae bacterium | reverse complement strand
TGAGTTGGACAAGAACTTCGTCTTCAGCAAACGGATCTTCTGGATGGACAAGGAGATCTTCTATCTGCATCATGTGGAGAATTTCGATCAGAAAGGTCGATTGTACCGCAGTTATGACTCCATCTGGGGTTTTATTCCTGAGATGGGAACGTACAATCAGTTCCACACTTTGGCCCTCGACCATGTAGATACCCATAGCACGGCCTACCACTCCTATTCTTATCCGGCGATCTGGTTGGGTCGCGGTGAAGTCAGTCTGGGCAGTATGACGAGAAGCAAGTAATCCTCCCATCATCCCCCTCCTACCCCTACTCCCGGCTGGTTAAAGTCGGGAGTAGGGGTAAATCCACTCAGAGAAGGAGCACAGGTGTTTGTGACGAATCGGCGAAACCCCAGAAAGGAAAAGAGGCGGGTGGGTATACTGTACCCTGTTCCCGGATACGCGGATTCCATGGGTATGTATAACGATTGGATATTATTATACATATCAGTCAACACAGTACGGACGCTGTTTCTGGCACGGCCTTTGCTTCTTCAAGAGACATACGAAACTACTAAAAGTCTGATTTGAAGGAGGGAACAATGTTTATAGGTGTGCCGAAAGAGATTAAGTTGATGGAAAACAGAGTCGCCATAACGCCGGCAGGGGTCGCAGCCCTATCGGGGGCAGGCCACAAAGTGATGGTGGAACAGAGTGCCGGGCTGGGCAGCGGAATCACAGATGATGCCTATGCCAAGGCAGGGGCCGAGATAGTGAGCACGGCGGCGGAAGTCTTCAAAAGGGCGGAGATGATCATCAAGGTCAAAGAGCCATTAGCACCTGAATACGGGCTCTTTCATGAGGGGCAGATTGTATTTACCTACTTCCATTTGGCGCCTGTACCTGACCTTACGGACGCGATGATGAAGGCAGGCATTGTGGGAATCGCTTACGAGACGATTCAATTGGATGACGGTTCCTTGCCGCTCCTTATTCCCATGAGTGAAGTAGCGGGCCGCATGTCGATCCAGGTGGGTGAATATTCACTCCAGAAGGAGAGGGGAGGCAGAGGCGTGTTGCTCGGCGGCGTGCCGGGAGTGGAGCCCGGTTGTATCGTGATTGTGGGCGGCGGAGTCGTAGGTACCAATGCGGCAAAAATGGCCGTGGGTACAGGGGCTACAGTCTACATGCTCGATATCGACCTGCCGCGGCTGCGTTATCTGGACGACATATTCGGCGGCCGGGTCCAGACGGTTGTATCGAACCGTCTCAACATCGAGAGGTTGATTGCCGAAGCGGATCTGGTGATCGGGGGTGTCCTTGTAGCAGGTGCAAGAGCTCCGAAGCTGATTACGAAGGATATGCTCCGACTTATGAAAGAAGGCTCGGTAATAGTTGACGTGGCTGTCGACCAGGGTGGATGTGTAGAAACTACCCATGCGACCTATCACGATGATCCTACGTATGTCGTTGACGGTGTCGTCCACTACTGCGTTGCGAACATGCCTGGGGCCGTGGCCAGAACTTCTACCTTTGCACTTACGAATGCTACACTCCCCTATGCATTGAAACTCGCCAACCTCGGTTACAAGGAGGCGTTGAAACAGGACAAGGCTTTGATGAAAGGGTTGAATGTCCATCTGGGAAAACTGGTCTGTGGTCCCGTGGCTGAAGCCCAGGGGAAAGAGTGTTCCCGCGTTGAGTTTTAACAGGAAGGAACATGAGGTGGTAGGGGGCAATGAAAGCCCCATCAAATATCAAAGGAGGATATCATGATTAGTGAAGCTGAACTCGCAAAATTGTCATTTCCCGGTGCACCGAAGGTCAGTGCTACACTTCCCGGCCCGGAAACGAAGAAGCTCTGGGACCAGTCCTGGAAGTATGAGTCACCCACCAGGGTCGGCGGCAGTTATCTCCAGTTCGTATGGCAGACGGCGTTTGGTTCCACGGTGAAGGACCCTGATGGCAACCTTTTCATCGATATGACCGGTGGACTCGGTGTGAACAACGTAGGCCATAACCACCCAAAGGTAGTCGAAACGGTTTTGAAACAGGCACCCATTCTGATGCATACCCTCGACATGGTCAACCCGCCCAGGGCAAATCTGGCGAAGAAACTATCGGAGATTATGCCTGCCGGACTTAAAGACAACTGTTTCACCGTCTTTGACTGCAGTGGCAGTGGCGCTATCGAGGCGGCCATAAAGTATGCCAAGATGATCACGGGAAGGAAGGAGATAATAGCTTTCCAGGGTGCCTATCACGGTGTATACCACGGCTCTCTTGCTCTTACCGTATCACCTCACTATAGGGTTGGCTTCGAGCCTTTCATGCCAGGGGTTGTCCACCTGCCCTACGGATACTGTTACAGGTGCTACGCCAATCTCAAATACCCTCAGTGTGGCGGTGAATGCGGCAAGTATGTGGACTACGTTCTCAACACTCCTTACACAGGTGTAACGAATCCTGCAGCGGTCATCGTCGAGCCTTTCCAGGGTGAGGGCGGCTATGTGAACCCGCCGAAAGAATTCATCCAGTATGCGGCTGCTGCTGCAAAGAAAGCGGGCGCCCTCTTTATCGTTGACGAAATCCAGGCGGGTTTCGGCAGATCGGGCAAGATGTGGTCCATTGAGAACTACGGTGTGGAGCCGGATATCCTGGTTTGGGGCAAAGGAGTGGCAGGCGAACTTCCACTCACAGGCTGCACGGTTAAGGCAGAGTACCAGTCCAAGCTCGAAGTGGGCGGCCAGCCGGCGACCTTCCCGGGCAATGCACTCGCCTGCGCAGTGGCGCTCACGAACATCGACATTATGACGGATCCCAAGATGGACTTGCCGGGCAGAGCCCTCAAAGTCGGCGCCGAGATAAAAGCAATGTTCGAAGCGGCCGCCGCGAAGAGCAAGGTCATGGGTGAGGTACGTGGACAGGGCTTCTATCTGTCCGTTGAGCTGGTGAAGGATAAGAAGACGAAGGAGCCTGCAGACGGCATGAAGGTCTTCGGCCTCATGACTGAACTGATCAACAAGGGTATCCTGAACTTCATCTGCGGTAGGTATGGCAACACCTTCAGGTTTATGCCTCCGCTTACCACGCCGAAAGCCTATTTTGAGACAGCGGCAAATACGTTTATTGAACTTGTGAAACAGCATGAGAAGGATCTGCAGAAATAGTCTGCAGACATAAATTGGGTGAATTGGCTCTCAACATTCAGGTGTCAAGACGGTTGTAGTTTAGGGGAGGCATCATGTCGGACGAGCTCAAGAAAGGCGTACTAGGTTTTCCATCACTTCTGGCCACCGCCGCCGGTGTCTTTGTGGCATCGACAACTCTCGTCTCTTTGGGACAGGGGGTGGGTATAGGCGGCTACGGATTCATTGCGGCCACGGGCATTGCCTGCGTGCTTATGATTCTGCAGGCCTTCACCTTTAGTGAACTCGCCCTGATGATGCCCAGGGCCGGGAGCGTCAGTTCCTACACGGAGATCGCTCTCGGCCATTTCCCCGCTATCGTGGCGACGATATCGGGCTATTTTATCGTTCAACTCCTCGCTGGACCGGCGGAGCTTTCCGTGGCCGGTATAATTCTTAACAATCTGTTTTTCCCGGGCATATCACCGAAGATAATCGCCCTTGTAATACTGGCGATCGTTGTCTTCCTGAACATGCGGGGCATTGACGTCTTTGCCAACTTTCAAATCGCTTTTACTGCCATCGTTATCTTCACACTCTGTTGCGTAGGTCTATCCGGGCTCTTCGGCCAGGGAGCTCCCATCCCGAAAGGACAGATGGCTGCCGTGGAGTCGGGGGAGTTGATGTCCCTCGTTGCCCTGGCAGTCTGGCTCTTTATAGGGGTCGAATTTGTCTGCCCGCTCAGCGAGGAATCGAAGAATCCGAGGAAACATATTCCTCTGGCTATGATCGGCGGGCTCCTGATGATACTGGTGGTTCAATCGGTTCATGAGTATGTTGCAGTCGGGGCTGTGCCGGCAGCAAAACTGGCCGACTCGCCCATTCCGCACCTTGAGATTGCAAGGGCGCTTATGGGGAAGGTGGGCTATTACTGGCTGGGAGGGATGTCCTTCTTTGCTACAGCGAGTATTATTAATGTTCTGATAGCAGGTGTGCCGCGCATGCTTTACGGCATGGCCCACGCAGGCCAGGTCCCCTCGGCGTTCAAGTACCTCCATCCGAAGTTCCAGACGCCCTGGGTCGGGATTCTCGTCCTTGCAGCATGCATGGCCATACAGGTTATCGTCGGGATTTCAGGGACGAGCAGCATCGTCGCCTTCATCGTGGCATCTGCTTTCTCCTGGCTCCTGGCTTACATAATTGCTCATATTGACGTCATCGTGCTGAGGTTTAAATACCCCATGCTTTACAGACCATTCAAGACACCGCTGTATCCGATACCTCAAATATTGGGTATTGTGGGGACCATCTACATAATGGTCAATATTTTCCCGGACCCTGTGATAAAGGCCCAAATTTACAAATACGCCCTTTGCTTCCTGGGCGGCACCGCGATCTACGCCTTTCTCTGGTGCAAGTTCAAGATGAAAAAGGGCCTGTTCAGAGCGGAGCCCTATGAAGAAGCGCTCAAAGAATAGACAGCGATGGTGGATCTGCTCATGAACAGGAAGAGCAGGGTTCTGGGGTGAACGGAGGGCATCGCAGAGGGGCGATCGATGGATAAAGGATAGTGGGCTAGGGTGTGATTGTAGAGGTCATCATTGACCAGGGAGGTGGGCCATATGGAGTACAGGGTCAGCAAGGACGTTGCAGGTGTTAACTGGGATGCGGCGGCGGCGCTTTTGGAAAGTGTCGGGTTGGGAGCGAGGGACCCACTCACATTGATGTCAGCTTTCAAGAAGAGCCGGCCGGCTTTTGTTTATCACGGTGATGAGCTTGTGGGGATAGGACGTTCGGTAACGGATGAATTGTATTATGCTACTATTTTTGACGTTGGCGTCAAACAAGAATATCAGGGCCAGGGAATAGGTCGGAAAATAATGGAATCCCTTATGGAAGATTGTAAAGGATTCTGGTTCGTGCATCTCACATCGACGCCGGGAAACGAACCGTTTTACAAGAAATTCGGATTCCGCCTTCAGAAGACTGCCATGACCGTTATGGATCTGCCTGATTACCCGGAAGAAGAAGCGGCACATCTTGTTGAATAGGTCAGAGTTGTCTGTATCAACAAAAAAGCTGCCGTTAAGATGGAACAGATTGGAGGTTGTGCTTTACCTATGCCTGTCAGGGTCGCCATAAACGGCTTCGGAAGAATAGGCAGGTCCGTATTGCGGGCCGGCTACAGGAACGAGCATGTACAATTCGTGGCAGTAAACGATCTGGGCGATGCCGGGACATTGGCCCATCTCTTGAAATATGACTCCATCCGGGGCATTATGGAGGAGGAGGTAAAGGCACAGGAAAACGAGATAATCGTAGACGGAAGGAAGATCAGGACTTATGCGCTGAGAGACCCCGAGAGATTACCCTGGAAAGAACTGGACGTGGACGTTGTCCTTGAGAGTACGGGAAAGTTTACGAGCAGGGCGGGCGGGGAGAAACATATCCGGAGGGGTGCGAGGAAAGTAGTAATATCTGCACCGGCCAGGGACCCCGATGTTACCTTCATAATCGGCATAAACGACCACGTCTATGACAGGCGCAGACACCATATAATATCGATGGCGTCATGCACTACGAGCTGCCTGGCGCCCATAGCGAAGATACTGCTCAACGAGTTCGGCATCGAATCAGGTTTTATGACTACGGTCCATGGATATACGAACGACCAGTATATTCATGACGAGCCGCACAAGGACCTCCGTAGGGCACGTGCCGCGGCTCAGTCAATCATACCTACCACGACCACGGCAATAGAAGCTGTCGGAGAGGTCCTACCCACGCTGAAAGGGAAACTCGATGGTATGGCCTTCAGGGTGCCGACGCCAAATGTGGCCCTTATAGATTTTGTTGTAACCTTGTCGAAGGAGACGACGAGAGAGGAAGTGAATCGTGTATTCAGAATGTATGCCGACGGACCGATGAAAGGCATACTCCATTGCTCCGAAGAACCGCTTGTTTCATGTGATTTCAATGGAAACTCATATTCTTCGGTGGTGGATATGGAATATACGAGGGTCATCGATCATAAGATGGTCAGGGTGGTAGCCTGGTACGACAACGAGTGGGGATTCTCGAACAGGATTTGCGAGTTGTTTGATTTTATCATGGGCAATTGAAGATTCGCGGAAGGAAATACGATCGGCAGGAGTGAACGATGGTGACGGCGAAGCGAGAGGAATGGAGACAGTGATACAGGTGATCATGGCGGTTGCCGGCGGATGATGGGTGTCCTTGATGGCGCACGCGGCGGCGGCCTTATGAAACACGAAGAGCGTGACTATAAGCTAAGGAGAGGAGGAACGTATGAGAAAACTATTAAGGATTGATCTTACGAAAGGAGAGTAC
>CAYOYU010000260.1:0-6544 GCA_964408265.1 uncultured Syntrophorhabdaceae bacterium | reverse complement strand
TACAACGGTCAGCCCGAACTGGAAGAAAAACCGGCCTATGATTCCCTTCATAAAAGCCACGGGAATGGATATTACAACGATAGCCAGGGTTGTAGCCGACACAGCAAGCCCAATCTCTGATGTGGCAGCAAAGGAGGCGGCTCGGGGGCTCATCCCCTCCTCGATGTGTCGCTGGATGTTTTCTATGACAATGATAGCATCGTCTATGAGAATACCGATTGACAGGGAGAGGGCGAGCATAGACATGTTATTGAAAGTGAAGCCGAAGGCGTTCATGATTGCAAAGGTGGAAATGACCGAGGCAGGAATAGCCATGGCGCTGATAATGGTGGTCCTTATATTCCGGAGAAAGAGCAGGACGGCAAGGATGGCAAAGAAACCGCCGTAAATGAGATGATGCTGCACTTCATTGATGGAACGCTTGATAAAGTCCGATTGGTCGAATGCGATGGAGAGGTTCATGCCGGAAGGAAGAGTCTTCGATATGGCTTTTACTTCTCTCTTAACCCTGTCCACTACCTCTACCGTATTTGTTCCCGATTGTTTCTGGATACCCAGGTTTACCGAGTTGACACCATTGAAGCGAGCGATGGTGCGTTTTTCCTCCATCCCGTCTTCGGCACGCCCCACGTCTCTCAACCTGACAGGAGCTCCCTTGTAATATCCAACCACAAGACTGTTGAACTCCTGTATCGAGGGGAACTCCCCCTTAATCTTCACACTGTACTCTTTCGTGTTGCTCTCAATTTGGCCACCGGGCAGTTCGATGTTCCCGCGGCGCAACGCGCCCAGCACGTCCTGGGCCGTGATACTGTATGATCTGAGTTTGTCGCTGTCCAGCCATACTCTTGCCTGTCTTAGCCGCAGTCCGTACATGCGCAGCGCACCTACGCCATTTATTCTCTGGAACTGTGCCTTCAGTATTTCGTCGGCATAGGTTGAAAGCTCGCGAGGAGACCTATCGCCGTGGAGGGCAAACCAGAGGACCGGTGTGGCATCGGGATCTACCTTCTCGATGATGGGTTCCTCAATATCGGTAGGGAGCTTCTTCCTGATAATCGAAATCTTCTCCCGTACATCCTGGGCAGCCACGTCGATGTCTCGTTCCAGCACAAATTCGATTGTCACCACCGACATCCCGTCGGTGCTCGTAGAGGTTATGGTCTTTATTCCGTTGATTGTATTGACAGCCTCCTCGATCTTGTCGGTGACATCGATATCCATGATCTCGGAGCTTGCGCCTTTCAGTTCGGTTCTGATATTGATGATGGGAAGATCGATCCTCGGGAACAGGTCGACGCCGATGTTCGGATAGCTCACCACCCCCAGCACTACGAGGACGAGGACCAGCATCGTTGCAAAGACAGGTTTTTTGACGGATGTATCAGCTAACCACATAATTTATGGCTTCCCCTGCTTTCCCGGGGCTGGCTCCCGTTGGGCGGGTTCAACAGGTGCGGCAATTTTCAGTTTGGCTCCTTGCGACAGATTCTGCTGACCGGCTACGATTACCTTGTCGCCGGCACTGACCCCTTCAGACACTTCCATCGCTTCGCCATACTTGTTTCCCAGTTTGACCATTCTCGACTGAGCCCGGTCTGCATTGGCGACAAAAACTTTTGTTTGTTCTCCCTCATAGAGGACAGCCGTAATGGGGATTACAACGGTGTCCCTCTCTCCCCCGGTATAAAGCACTACCCGTGCGAAGAGTCCAGGCTTGAGCAATCCCTGTCCGTTGGGCACCAGGGCCTCTACCAGGAGAGTCCTGGTCTTCTCTTCCACGTGAGGGTAGATGATGCTCACGCGGCCGGTAAAATCCCTGTCGCGATATGCGTCGACCTTAACGGTAATATCCTGACCCAGCTTGAGCTTGCTCACATCCTTCTCGGGCACCGAGAACTGGAGTTTCAAGGGGTTGGACTGGATTATCACGCACAAGGGGGTACCATTCTTTACAAAATCGCCCGCTGATACCTTCCGCTCCTTTACTACGCCCGAGATCGGTGCGGTAATACGAGTCCTTGCCAGTTTCTGCTTGGCCAGGGAGAGAAGTGCCCGTAACCGGTCAACCTCTGCTTCCGCCAGTGAAAGTCTGGTGGAGACATCGTCAAACTGCTGTTGGGTCACCAACTCCTCTTTATAGAGGGCCTCTTTCCGTTTCAGCTCTATTCTTGTGTTAGCCAATGTCGCCTCAACCTGTTTCAGAGCTGCTTCATCCCGTCTTACTTCGTGGTTGTAATCGGTATCATCTATGAGAACAATGGGACTGCCTTTCGATACGACAACCCCCTCATCGATCTTCACGGAGTGGAGAACTCCCTCCACCTGGGCGCTTACAGTCACTTCCTCATTGGCATTCAGGGTCCCTATGGCTTCGATGAATGGTCGAAGCGGTCTTTTTTCGGCTGCCTGCACCTGGACGTTGAAGGTCTTCTCCTCAACCACCTTTGCCTCATTCTTCCTGCATGCCGCCGCGCCGAAGAGCAGCAGGACCCCCATAATGAGTGAACAGCCTGCACAGACTGAATATCTCATTCCGCCAGTTCTCCTTTTTTCATCAATGATATATTGAGCGGTTTGGAAACGGTTCCGGGATCGGAACCGAATATTGACCTCATGAGCAGCCCCGTTGCCCTCTTCAGCATAATCGTTGCGAGGTGATAGTTGAACAGGGAATCGAGCAGTTGCCGTTCGGCCGTAACGAGAAGCGTATTAGCGTCCATGACATCTATACTGTTGGCAAGGCCGAACTGAAACTGCTTGGACACGGCATTATAGTTATCCTTTGCAAATGTTACCTGATCCCTCAAAGATTTTAGCACACCTCTCTGTGTCATGTAATCCAGGTACGCCGTATCGACTTCGATGCCCACCGACTTCTTCACGTCCGCATAGGCATAATCGGCCTGTCTCTTCTTTGCCTCCGCTTCACTGACTTCTGCTATTCTCAGTCCCCCTTCGAAGAAGGGAAAGTTCATACGCACTCCACCGTATACATTCTCCCGCACGATACCGGCCGTGGGGGGCGACTCCTCACGCCTGGAATAAGAGCCTTCCACCGAGACTGACGGCCAGTAAGCCCCTTTTGTGAACCTGATCTGGTCCTCGGCCATTCTCTTCTGGATTGCCAGCGACTTGAGTTCCGGTCGCTCCCTCTCGGCTGTCTCCTTGAGACACTCGATGGATAACGGCCCGCATCCGCCTATCAGTGGTTCTGTTTCAACTGCCTCCACCTCTGTCTGTGGAGACTCCCGTATGGAGAATTCATCGCTGATGCCCACTACCCGCGCAAGATAGGCCTTTGCAAACTGCTGGCGATTCATGCTCTTTACCAGGTCCGATTGCGCTCCCGACAGTTCCGCCTCGGCCCTGAGAAGCGCTGTTTTCGTCACCTCTCCCACTTTCAATCTTGTTGCCGCTGCATCCCTGTGTTTAGTGAGGCGTTGCACATTGGCATCTGCAATTTCCGCGGCCCTCTTGGACCGCAGGTAGTCATAGTAGGAGCCGGCGACGGAGAACATGTAGGATTCCTTCACTGCGAGGAGGTCAAACCTGCTTCTTCGAATTCCGTCCTTGGTGATCTTCAGCGCAGTAATCTCTCTGCCGCTGAGGGACATGGACTGATCCAGCCGTACACCCCACGTGGTCGCCTCATCAGGCTGGACGAGAGCTCCCGTATCGGAATAGATGGTCCTGTTGTTCCTTATATACCCGCTTGAACCCGTCACCCTGGGAAGCAGCAGAGACATCGCCTTCTCTTTTGTAGTACCTGCTATGTACACGTCCTCATCGGAGACTTTGATCCTCTCCGACCTGACCAGCGCCATTTGGTAAAGATCGTCCAGCGTATACTCCGCAGCATATCCGGACCCCGCAGAGAATGCGAGGACTGTTATGGACAGTAGTAACCAGATCATCTTCTTTTCCTCACAATATTGCTTCATTTCTATCATTTAAGGGAAGACGGTCAGGAGATTCTGAGCGTCTCATGAGCCCCCGGAAGATCAACCTGCTGCATTTCTCGGGGTCAAAAACATTCTCCGGATCGACCACGAGAGAAAGGATAAACCCCCTCAGAATGCCCATCACGGCTTTTGCAGCTTCACGGGCGTCACAGGGTTCAAACTCACCTATCCTTATTCCCTTTTCAATAATCTCCTCGATAATCCCGATCTGCTCCACCAGGAAGGAACGTAGGGGGTCCATTGCATAGGCAAAGACCTCTTTCCCTTGAGTGAGTATCAGTTCCTCATGCTGCCTGGCGTAGTTCGCTCGAAAGAGTATATATGCCGCCAACTGCTCGCTGGGTCTATGTTCACCTTCGATGGCCGAGTGAATCTGTGACGAAAGTTCCTTGAACATCTCTGCAATAAGGGTAATGTAAAGGGCTTCCTTGTTGCGAAAATAAAGGTAGACGCCCCCCACACTTATATCCGCAGCCTGGGCAATCATCTTGATACTTGTCCCCGGATATCCGTACTCGGAGAAGATCTTCAAAGCAGCATCGAGGATGTTCTTCCTCGACACCATAGCTGAACGTTTGTTCATGTGAATGTCAGTTCAGTCTACAGTACCTGCTCCAAGCTGTCAACACCTATCCATCTTTGCAAAAACCCTTCGTAAGGGCCTCCGATAATAGTTGCTTTTCAGTAAAGCTTCCATTTAGAATGTACAAAAAACTACTACGAGGGGAGATTATGGAGATACTGACAAAGAAAGAAAGTACGGCCCAGGTAGTTGCGGTAAAAGGTAGAGTCGATGCCGTGACCGCACCCGAGTTTGAGAAGTTTCTGCTTGATCTCGTCGCAAAGGGCGAAAAGAAATTTGTCGTCGACTTCACCCTCCTTGAGTATATCAGCAGCGCCGGCCTCAGGAGCGTCCTCTCAGTGGCAAAGAAACTGAAAGGGGAAAAGGGCGACATCTTTTTCGCCGGCCTCCAGGGACCCGTTGAAGAAGTCTTCAAGATCTCAGGTTTTTACTCAATATTCAAGATATTTGACTCTGAACAGGCCGCTCTGCAGCAGATATAACGGGAATGTCCATCCTTGCCCGAATATCGCTGCCTGCCCAACTGGAGAACCTGGAGCAGTTCACTGAGGTCGTCTCCAGTTGCGCCTCATCTGCAGGTCTCGAGGAGAAACGGATCACGGAAATACAACTCGCCGTTGAGGAGGCACTTGTCAACGTTTTCAATTACGCTTACGGAGACAAGTCGGGACAGGTCGAGCTGACCTGCATCACGGAGGACGGCGACTTTATAGTGGAGATAATTGACTCCGGTCTTCCCTTCGATCCATTGTCACTGGGAGAACCTGACGTAACAGAGGGTATCGGCGAAAGAAAGATAGGGGGGCTGGGCGTCCTTTTGATACGGAAGCTGATGGATGACGTTCGTTACAGAAGGGTGGAAGACACAAACGTCTTCGACCTTGTTACCCGCATTACCCGAACCCGGCGAGAGCCATAAGACTCATTCCGGCAACCCCACACTTCCTCCTACCAGGAAATTAGCCCGGCTTTTTCCTTCCAGTCAGGGGGGAAGTGTTTGTTAAAATGGTCCTCAAGCATACCCATGATCCGTGACCAGGCAGAGTGGCGATCGTTCTGCAGCACTTCCTCGAGAAAGGGGACGATTTCCCCCAACTTGGCTTTCGGCAGGTAGGCTCTGGCACCCATGTCGTGGGACTTTTTCAGCGCCTCCGAACTCAGAGCCTGAGCGGTAAGCATCACCACATTGAGCCCCCGGGCTACCGCCATTTCGAGCAAGTCGAAGCCGCGAACACCCATTATATCGAGAATGATCACATCATAGTCCCTACTTTCCACCAACTCGGCACCTTTTTCGAAGGTCATCGCCCGGTCTATCCTGCAATCCGCAGAGGCAGACCGGATCTCGTCCTCCAGAACCGTCAACACATCCTCCTCATCGTCAACTAGCAGAATCCCCTTACCATCCAGAACTGATCCGCTCATATCAACCTCCCGGAAGATCTTGTCGTTGCCTTGACACATCACCATGCAGAACACCCGCGCTTTCCAGACACCCTGCTGTCATAATTCTATCTCAAGGCCGTCGTACGCCAAATCTATTCTCAGGGGGTACGAATGAGAATAGATTTCAAGGTACCGTCTTGTCTCTTCAAGGAAGAGGTCCAACCTGTCATCCGGCGCTGTCGGCTCCTGATGAAAAAGGCAGAGACGTTTGACCTTTGATTTAACGCTCAGTTCCACGGCAATGATATTGTTCGAGTGGCCCCAGTTAGCTTTCATATCGAGGGCATCAAGTAACGCGTACTGCGCGTCGAAGATGAGGAGGTCAGCCCCGTCGAAGTAATCAAGGAAAGGATAATCATCCATTTCAGCATCATCAAGATGCTCTGAATCGGTGGAATAGACTATCTTGCGTCCATCTTTTTCAAAGAGATAGCCATAAGAATCACCCGGGTGGTTCTGCTTCCATCCTTTGACTCTGTAGCCGCCTATCTCATAATCCTGTCCAGCCTCAAGGGTATGAAAACGAATGTTTGCTTTCATGTAAGATAAG
>CAYOYU010000259.1:0-6621 GCA_964408265.1 uncultured Syntrophorhabdaceae bacterium | reverse complement strand
GCATGAACTCAACATCAAAGCATTCTACGAAGGAAGAAAGGCCCTGTGAGGGGCCCGGACTCCATATAAGGGGTCGTTGGTTTGGAAGAGAAGGAACAGGAAACGAAGCCTCAATATACGGGTCTGGTGCCTGCAGTTGACCAGGCTGCACGTATACTCCGCTGTCTGGCAAAGAGTTCATCAATCAAGATGAACCTCACCGAGATATGCAGGGAGGTCGGCATACATAAGAGCAAGGGCTATTCCATCCTGAATACCCTTCAGAGGTTCGGTCTCGTCCAGAAGGACCCGGCAGGGAAGACGTACTCCCTGGGGCTCGGTTTGATCGACCTTTCGAGGAGAGTCCTGGACAACCTGAACTACAGCGAGGTGGCCGGCCCGCTCCTTGGGGCGCTGGCGGCAAGAACCCACAGTACGGCTCTCTTCGGTCTCAACAACGGCGATAACGTCTTTATAGTGGCGAAGCAGGAAGCGGACCTGAACATCGGCATTACCACGCGCGTGGGGCA
Source organism: uncultured Syntrophorhabdaceae bacterium (assembly GCA_964408265.1). Lineage (GTDB taxonomy): Bacteria > Desulfobacterota > Syntrophorhabdia > Syntrophorhabdales > Syntrophorhabdaceae > CAYOYU01. The sequence goes on along the minus strand of CAYOYU010000259.1, from coordinate 6,112 downwards.
TCGGTTCAGCATTACCCATGGGGCCCACGGCAAAGCCATCATGGCATTTCTGCCGGAAGCCGAGCAGGAGAGAATCCGTGCTCAGGGACGTCTTTTCTTCCACGGCGTGGCCTCGAAGTTTGACCCGGAAAGGCTGGAGAGAGAGTTGGCCGAGTGCAGAAGGACGGGGTATGCCTATGACATGGGCGACCTGAACCCCGGTATGAACATTATTGCCTCCCCCGTATTCGGCGCGCAAGGGGGATTGATGGGGTCACTTTTTATAATGGGGACTTTTTCGGAATCCTATATTCCCGAATATGGTCCCGTGGTGGCTGAGAGCGCGCGAAAGCTGTCGGCCCTCATCGGAGGGCATTTCGAAATAGGTACCACGGAGCGGGCAGGGAAGGATTAGCAGTCCAGGGCGACCATGCCTGGTGGGGGATATGGAAGATAAGGATAGACGACCCTCTGCCCGCTCCGGAACATATTCAAAAAGAAAAGCAGAAGCTAAGAAGGTAAGAAGGTAAGAAGTTGAGAAGGTAAGAAGGTAAGAAGCTAAGAAGGTAAGAAGTTGAGAAGGTAAGAAGTTGAGAAGGTAAGAAGGTGAATACGTCCCTTTTAGCGACTTCTGTCGCGCGAGGGGGAGGTCTCCGGCAGCTTTGCTGCGGGAGGGGGCGACGTTAGCCCCGGAAGAAGTTGAGAAGGTAAGAAGGTGAATACGTCCCTTTTAGCGACTTCTGTCGCGCGAAGGGGAGGTCTCCACGGGCTTTGCCCGAGGAGGGGGCGACCCCCGTGTCCGAGGGCAGGCGTGAGCCCCGGGAAAAAAGTTGAGCCCCAGAAACTGCAAGGAGGGAGAGATGAAGGATATCAATATTACCATTGGTGAGATGCTGGCGCGTAACGCGAGGATGTATCCCGACGATATTGCCCTCGTGGAAAGAGTTTCTGCGACCAAGCAGAGGACTGAGATTACCTGGAAGGAGTTTGATGAGAGGGCGAACAAATTCGCCAACATTCTGAACGGGAAGGGCGTGAAGAAGGGCGACAAAGTTGCCCACTGGATGCAGAATTCCATCGATTGGCTTGTGGCATATTTCGGCATCGTACGGACCGGTGCATGGGTTGTGCCTTTGAATTTCCGGTTTACCGCCGAGGAGATGAAATACTGTGCTGATGTTGCAGAACCGGCTGCCTTCGTATTTGATGAAGAGTTTGCCTCCAGGGTTGAATCCGTCAAGGATCAACTGACCACAGTGAAGAGCTACATCTGCCTGGGCCAGAACATTCCGGCCTTCGCCGAGTCATTTCAGGCGGTCATGGCCAAGGCTGATGCGACTCCGCTCAATGTGGAACTTACATTTGCAGACGAGTGCGGGCTCTATTTTACCTCCGGTACCACAGGCCAGCCCAAGCCCATCCTGCTTACCCATAACAACATGGCCAATGCCTGCATCGTGGAGAATATGCACCACAAGCAGGTCAAGGACGACGTTTTCATTCTCATACCGCCGCTCTACCACACGGGCGCGAAAATGCACTGGTTCGGCCACTTCATAGTGGGCAGCAAGGCCGTTATCCTGAAAGGCTTCTCTCCCGAATGGGTATTTGAGGCCATAAGTGAAGAGGGCGGGACGGTGCTCTGGTGTCTCGTGCTGTGGGTGCAGGACATACTGATCAAACTGGACAACGGTGGGATAAAACGCTCCGATTATAAGATAGACCAGTGGAGAATCCTCCACATGGGTGCTCAGCCTATCCCGCCGGCGCTGGTAAAGCACTGGAGGAAGTATTTCCCCACCATGCAGTATGATACGAGCTTCGGCCTGAGCGAGTCTACGGGACCGGGCTGCGTGGACCTGCGGATCGGCAACGAGCATAAGATAGGCGCAATAGGTCTTCCCGGATTCAACTGGGAATACAAAGTCGTCGATGACGACGGGGTCATCGTGCCCAAGGGACAGCCGGGTGAACTCTGCGTTCGCGGCAACGGCGTTATGAGGGAATATTACAAGAACCCGGAGGCCACAGCCAAGGCATTAAGGGACGGCTGGCTCTTCACGGGGGATATGGTGCGTGTCGATGAAGATGGCTTTATCTGGATCGTGGACCGCAAAAAGGACATGATAATCTCCGGCGGCGAAAATGTCTTCCCGGCGGAGGTTGAGGATTTTCTTCATACCCATCCTGCGGTGAGAGACGTGGCAGCCATCGGGGTACCCCACGAACGGCTGGGCGAGATTGTGGCAGTTCTGGTAGAAGTGGTGCCCGGCAAGACGATCACCGAAGAAGAGGTTTTGAAACACTGCGAGGGCCTCATGAAGTACAAGAGGCCGAGAAAGGTATTCTTCGGACAGGTGCCCCGGAATCCCACGGGCAAGATAGAAAAAGTGAAGATAAGAAAACAGTATATCGGCATGGAATCAGCCATCAAGGTCTGAAAAATACCGGCAAAAGAGAAAGCTCTACCATTGCGTACGAGGGACGGCGGGACAGGCAAATCCCACCGTTTTCTTTCTTCTTGCCAGGAGAATAAACACAATATCTTGATAATAAATACATTGATATTTCATATATTGACGGTTTAACGCTTTCTGTGGTAGAAACTTACCAGGCGCGTAGCGGTGATACGGGACGACCTGTCACCGGGCTGGACATTTTGAATTCCATAAAAGCTCATTATCTGATCGAAAAAGCGAGAAAAGAAGAAGGTTCGTGGGGTGGAGAGTTTCATGAAACATAAGAGGACCGGTTTTTCAGCGGTGGAAGTAGCAAGGTATCTCGTGGACCGGATGGGACTGAAAAGGACCATCAAACCTGCAGACGGAAAAGGCAGCCTGAAGAAAGGACTGGCAAGGGCACGTGCAGGTTCAGCGGCGAAAGGGAAGGCTGCAGGCGCCCTGGATCTTCAGCTCAGGCTTGCTGAACTCAAGGATCTGGCGGTGGAGAGAGAAGACCTTGTATTGCAGATAGTGAATGACAGAGATTTTTTTGAAGAGTCTTCCGGTGCCGCAACGCAGGAAGAGATTCTGGCTCTCCTGGATGGCCGGGAACCATTGGGAAATCTGGACCTGCGAAAATTGACGGCAGGCCTGAGTGCGAGCCAGGGACTGTCGAGGTCCGTTGTCGAGGCGAGGATGCGTCTCGCCGAGGTAAAGTCCCGGATGGGGCAGCTTATTGGTGATCCCCTGGTAGCCACCGCGAAGGCCAAGGAGATTGCGGAACGCGTCGACGTGATACGTACGGCACGAAACGTGGAGGCCCTCCAGGGGCTGGTGGGGAAATGCGACCTCTCAGAGATGGAACTTCTGGCCCGCAGAAACAGTGAAAATGCTTCCCTCACCAAGGCTGACCAGGAGGTGGTGCGCAAATACGATCTCATACGTCAAAGGGTTCATAGTCAGGTGAAGGACCTGATGGGCAGGGAAGAGATATTCTATGAAGTCAAGCGGCGGAATCTCCTGGAATACAGGCGTCAGCTCCTCAGTGACGGTTTCGTGGAAACGGCCAGTGTGAGGAATGATGTGATGAAGACAATCAGCCACCTTCAACTGGGCATCCCCGTGCTCCTTCGGGGCCACCTCGGAACGGGCAAGACGGAAATAGCGCTCCATGTTTCGAGACGATACTTTGGCCAGGAGCCTGAATTCATCTCAGGGTCCGAAGAGGCCACGAAGTATGATATTTACGGCAAAACACAGATAGGCGTCCGCCCCGAGGACGACAAAATGCGGGAGTTCAAGTTCAGGATGGATGAGTACCAGAAGATGAACCCCGAAGCAAAGAAGAAGGAGTTGAAAGAGATCGAGAAGCAGTATGACCAGACCATCGTGGTGAAGGGGCTCACCACCAGTTTCTTCCAGTACGGACCTCTCGTGCGGGCTATGAAGAAAGGAAGCCCCCTGATTATTGACGAGATGGACGGCATTCCCCATTCCATTATTATGCGGCTCAACCATGTACTCACGAGAAGGCCCGGAGACAGGGTGCGGGTGCAGGAAGACGGCGGAGAAGAGATAACGGTGCAGAGGGGGTTCTGCGTGATGGCAACGGGAAATATAAAATCGGCCCGCTACAAACGGGAGGAACTGGATGCAGCCTTCCTGTCCCGGTGGTGGTGCAATGACATATATTATCCGCCCCAGGACGAGACCTATGGGATCCTCGTTTCATCACTCCTTGACAGGCGTGGCGACCTCCAGGTGAGAGACCACGGTGATCTGGACGATTTGAAACGGCTCACGGAAGCCGCCGCGGAGATCCAGCGGATATTTGCAGGAGAGCAGATGGATTACTTCGGCGAGGGAGCCGACGTTGCCCGGGAGATCCCGGCGAGCCTCAAGAAGTCTGTTCTCTCCCTTCGCCACCTGTGGAATATCGTACGTCCCTGGAAGGCCCGCAACTTTGACAAGCCTCTGGAACAGTATATTCTGAACGAGTTCATCAAACCATCCGTGACAGAGGATCAGGTCTATCTTGTTCAGCTTTTCTGCCGGTTCCGGTTCTTCAAGACATGGAAAAGAGACGACTTCGGAATACCCGGGCTTACCGAGGCGAAGCTGCTCGCCTTCCAGGGAAGACAGAAGACACCCCCCGGCGTTTAAGATAATGGTTCAGCCAAAGGAACATGGCTTCATCAGGATAGAACCCCGGCAGGTGGTGGACCTTGTCTACGGAGCGCCGGGGGGACGAAAGGGCAGCGAGAACATAGCAGCCTTCAGGCTCAAGAATATCAAAAAGCCGGCTCCATTGAAAAATGCCCCGGTCCATGACCGCAAGGTCTATTCCATTGACACGGGTGTGTACGAGGCCGTGGACAGGCCGAAGAATATCAACGGCCGCCTAATTTTCAGGGCAAAGCAGGGAGACAGACAGTTCATTATCAACGAAAAGGGCCTGCAGGTAGGCGGCGATTACGATTCGGTAAGCGACCCCGTTGATATTGAGGGCAGGCTCTTCTTTCAGGCAAGCCAAGGAGAGCGGCAGTTCGTGGTGAACACTCAGGGGGACAGAGTGGGGGGGCGCTATGATCTGGCAGGCCTCCCGAAAAATATCAACGGCCGGGTTGCCTTCAGGGCAGGGCTCAAGGAAAGGCAATTCATCGTTGACGAAGATGGTTCCAGGATAGGCGATGAATACGATTTCACGGGCGACCCTTGCAGCGTCGCGGGCCGTGTTGCCTTCAGGGCGGGGTGCCGGGGCAGAGAATTCGTCATAAATCAGCAGGGCGAACGGATAGGCGATGAATACGATTTTGCAGGCGACCCGCAGGATATCGGGGGGCAGATCGTCTTCAGGGCGGGCAAAGGGGGAAGGCAGTTTATCATCAGAGAAGGTGGGGAGAGAATAGGTGAAGAGTATGATTTCGTGGGTACGCCACGCACCGTGAACGGCACGGCGGCCTTCTGGGCACGATTAGGCACCCGCTACTTCATCGTTGACGAGAAAGGCGAGCGGATCGGGGGAGAACACGATTTTGTCGGCGACCCGCAGGATATCGGGGGGCAGATTGTCTTCAGGGCCAAGGACAAGGGTAAATAGTATATCATCACCGGCTCGGGCCAACAGGTCGGCGGAACCTATGATACTATCCACGATCCTGTAAGCATAGGCGGCCGGATCTTCTTCTGGGCCTTCCAGGGAGACGAGTATGTCTCGGTCAGCAGTTCCCGGGACGCCCTGGCGGGCACGCACCACTCTCGCGGGCGATCCGGCAATAGCGGCCGGATAGATTTCTGGTCATTTCAGAACGGCCAGTATTCGGTGGTCGACGACCAGGGACAGCCTGTAGGCGGAAGGCATGACATGGTGGACGACCCTCAGGAGATCGGCGGCCGGCTTGCTTTTAAAGCCGGCAGGGGCATGTCCGAATACGTGATCTCCGAAAATGGCAGTAAAGTCAGTGGCGACTATGAGTATGTCAGCGCACCCGTGGACATCCACGGGCACATCGCCTTCTGGGCGCGACGGGGTCGAGAGTTCTTTGTTGTCAATGAAAAGGGTGTGGAACATTCCAGGCAATATGACGAGATATTTTACCTCGCGCCGTTGCCCCACAACGGGGCCTACGTGATTGCCAGGAAAGGCAAGTCTTACGTAAAAGAACTGATTGAGCCGACATTCTTTCCTGAAG
>CAYOYU010000258.1:3269-6639 GCA_964408265.1 uncultured Syntrophorhabdaceae bacterium | reverse complement strand
TTAGTTCTTCGGTACGTAGGTTGCGTCGATTGCGCCGCTCCAGGTCCAGGTCTTGTAGTCTGCGCTGGGGGTAAGGGTAAGGGCGCCGTTTGCACCGGAACCGATGTTCTGGGTCGTACAGGTGATGGCACCGCCTGCACCGTCACCAATGGCACATGCCGAGATGTACTGGGTCGGGATGTCCACGCCCAGCTGCTGGTTGATGAGGGTGAGCGAGCTCACGCCGGCCGTTCCGCTTCCCTTCTCCGTGAAGTAGGCGGAAAGGGCTGTCTTGATGCCGCCCATTGCATGGACGACGCCTGCCACCTTGGACTTCTTGGTGTAGCCCGTGTAGGCAGGGATTGCAATCGCGGCAAGAATACCGATGATTGCGATAACGATGAGGAGCTCGATCAGGGTGAAGCCTTTGCTGTCTCTACGAACTTTAATCATAAAAACACCTCCGTAAAAGGATTAGAATATGTAAGCAGTATAATTTATAGCCAGATGCCAGAATCTTGTCAATGATATTCGTCACATATCGAACATTCCACATGGCGGTGGATTTTTCGATCTGCCCTTCTTTCGAAATTGATTCTGTTTCTTTGCAGAAGCAACTTATCCCGCACGAATATGCGCACTCGGTCCAATTTTCGTTGAATACCGAATTGAGCGCAGGATATAATGCGTGCACCTGGAAAGTTTATGAAGCCTGGAACAGTCTTTTCTATTATCCTGCTTCTTGTCCTGATAACCGCTGTCTTCTTTCCCACATTAAGAAACGGTTTCACGAACTGGGATGATCCGGCTCATGTGACTGACAACCCTGCGCTGCGGATGTCTTTTACCGAAGCTTTGAAGTCCCCCTTTACTTCGTACTACGTGTACCAGTATCTGCCGCTTACGATTCTCACTTTTGCGCTTGAATATCGACTTTCAGGGTCAAACCCTTTCCTCTACCACATGACCAATCTAATCCTCCACATCCTTAATTGTCTCCTTGTCTTGTGGCTGGTCTATCTCCTGTCCCACGATTATATTACTGCCTTTATAACAGCTCTACTCTTTGCTCTCCATCCCCTTCACGTCGAGCCCGTTGCCTGGATCTCATCGCGAAAAGACCTGCTCTACTCCGCATTCTTTCTGGGATCCTATATCTCCTACCTCTACTATAAGAATCAGGCGAAAAGAGGGTGCTATTATCTCTCACTTTTTCTCTTTCTTCTTTCTTTGCTCTCCAAGGTAATGGCCCTCACCCTCCCGATCGTAATGATCCTCGGTGACTATTTATCCACGGGCCGGGTCGCGCGGGACAGGTGGAAAGAGAAGATACCCTTCTTCATCCTTAGCCTTATCTTCACATACCTATTGCTTGTCCCTCAAAGATCGGCCCTTATTACCGACAGATCTTACGACTTCCTCCACAACGGCTTCATGGCCAGCCAGGCGCTGGTCTTCTATCTCGCCAAACTCCTTCTGCCCACGCACCTTTCGTGCCTCTACCCCTATCCGGACACTCCGGGCAATGCCCTACCCCTATTCTTTCTCTTCTCTCCGGTTATTATTTTGGCAATCGCATTCCTAGTCTTCAGGTCACGGCAATACACCAGAAAGATACTCTTCGGGACCCTTTTCTTTCTTCTCACTATCCTTCCCGTTCTGCAATTCATACCGGTTGGGTTTGCCATGGCTGCCGACCGTTACACCTATATTCCGTCCATCGGATTGTTCTTCCTCGTCGGAACCTGTTTCAGCCGTGTGGCGGATACCCAACAAGGTCAGGACCGGCTTCGCCGATATTTACTGTTTGGTTTCTCAGGAATAGTGGTTCTCACGCTCGGTGCCCTTTCCTGGCAACGATGCCACGTGTGGCACGACAGCATCACCCTATGGACCGATGCCTTGTACCGCTATCCCAGCATACCCCTCGGCTATAGCAACCGGGGAGAAGCATATCTCGCGAATAAAGCCTACGGACAGGCAGAAACCGACTTCCGTCGTGCGGTAGCGCTTCTACCCACCTATGCCGAGGCGCATACCAACCTGTGCAAGGTCTATTATGCTAGGGGCAGACGCCAAGAAGCCCTCGCAGAATGCAACACCTCGAGAGCGCTCAACGCACGGATTCCGCTTACCTATAACCTCCTGGGAAATCTGCATTTTCATGACCATACAGACTACGCTGTAGAAATGTACCTAAAGGCCGTAGGTATCAACCCTCACTACGGAGAGGCTCTCACCAATCTTTGTGCCGCTTATGTAAGAACGGGACGGTATGAAGAGGCTGGAAATGCCTGTCAAAGAGCGCTCACGGTTGACCCTTCAAACGCGACAGCCTACAGTAACCTCGGCAACCTTTACCTTGCGCTTAGAAGGCCGGCGGACGCTCTTTGGGCTTATGAAAAAGCCCTGTCAATTGACCCTGCAATCGCAGGAGCACACAATAATCTCGCCGTCATCTATTTCTTTGCCCATCGCTACGACATTGCCCAATTCCATGCGGACAAGGCCAGGGAGTTGGGTCAGGAAATTCATCCCGACATTCAGAAAGCGCTGAAGAAGGTTCCCAAAGCGGAGCTGCCGCCGGCAGATCCGGCAACAGTAACTAGGGCCGGCCACAATTAATACCAATTCTATTGAATGCGCCGGCCTGACCCTATATAATTCGGAGTCGAGGTTACAGAATGATGACGCGTGTCACGGCGCTCTCCATCCTTGCGGTTCTCCTTCTTACACTTATAACCTTCTCCCCTTCTTTGAATAATGGGTTTACCAACTGGGACGACGAGTATCTCGTAATCACCAATCCCACGGTGGTGAGACTTTCCTGGGATACGGTCCGAGAAGCATTTACCTCATTCTATATCGGCCACTATGAGCCTTTAACAATACTTTCCTATATGATCGAGTACAGATTGGTGGGTCCTCACCCCTATCTCTATCATTTTACCAATTTACTCCTCCATATCCTCAATTGCTTTCTTGTTTTCCGGCTGGTCACACTCCTCGGCTCAAACCGGCTTGCCTCCCTCTTATGCGTCTGCCTCTTCGCCATCCACCCACTCCACGTAGAACCCGTCGTATGGATAGCGGCCCGAAAGGACCTGCTCTACGCCTTCTTCTTCCTCTCCTCCATCATCGCATACCTATACTACGTCAGGGATGAATCGAGAAAACCTCTTTACTACCTGTCTTTGGCCCTTTTTTTCTGTTCGCTCCTTTCCAAGGCCATGGCTGTCACCTTGCCAGTGGTGTTGTTGCTTTGCGACTACGTTCTCCAAAGAGATGCCCGTCGGTTACAGGTCCGTGAAAAGGCGCCCTTTTTTCTTCTTTCATTAATCTTCGCGGGTATACTGCTCCTGCCACAGAGAGCGGACCTTTTCGGCTCACG
>CAYOYU010000258.1:0-3259 GCA_964408265.1 uncultured Syntrophorhabdaceae bacterium | reverse complement strand
TCTTCTACCTTGCCAAACTAGTCGCTCCGTTCCGTCTGGCATCCCTCTACCCTCATCCCGGGACGGGAGGGGAAAATCCCCAGCTTCTTCTGTTCCTCTCCCCTTTCATTCTAGCCGCCCTGGCAGCAACCGTCTTTGTTTTCCGTGGCCAAAGCAAGAAACCCTTGTTCGGGGCACTCTTCTTTGTAGCCACTATCTTTCCAGTGCTTCAGTTCCTTCCGGTAGGATTCGCCTTTGCCGCCGACCGCTACACCTACGTCCCCTCGGTCGGCCTTTTCTTCCTGGCAGGGGAAGGCTTTTCATCGCTCTACAAAAGTCAGCTCTTCATTCGAAAACCACAAGGAACAGCGCTGTTACTAACTGCAAGTCTGGCGATTCTACTTTTGGCCTGTTTATCCTGGCAACGATGTTATGTCTGGAGGGACGGTGTGACACTCTGGACCGACGAACTCAACAAATATCCGAATCTGGCAAGGGCTTATCATAACAGGGGACAGGCCTATCTCAGCAGGAAGGAGTTTCAGCACGCCCGCAACGATCTCCTGCGGGCCATAGACCTCGAGCCCTCCTTTCCCGAGGCCCACAGTAATCTCTGCGAGGTCTATCTGCTTACCGGAGAGCCCGAAAAAGCGGTACCGGAATGTTCTAAGTCCATCCGCCTCAACCCCTCACGCTCTGTACCATATAATCTTCTCGGGCGCATCTACGTAACACAGGACAAGGATACAGCAATAGCAATGTTCCGGAAGGCTTTGTTGTTGAACCCCCGTTATGCGGAGGCGCAACTTAATCTTTGCACTACTCTCGTGGCTACCGGCAACCGGAAGGACTCCGTTTCCGCATGTTCGCGGGCTGTAGCCATTGGTCCGAATGCTGACTCATATAATAATCTGGGGAATGCATACCTCCTTGCGAAGGATCTTAATGCCGCCGTGGATGCATACAACAAGGCGCTTTCGGCCGATCCCGGATACGCTCTGGCCCACGCGAACCTGGCGGTTGTCTATTACTATGCCGGACTCTGCGAGATGGCCATCAGTCATAGCGAAAGAGCACAGAAACTGGGTCACCCGGTTCATCCTGATCTGTTGAAGGCGCTGAGCAAAACATGCGGTAAGGAGAGTGCCCAGGGATCGACGGAGAATGCTGTCCCCCCGATAGAACCCCCTCCCCTTAATTAATTACGGCCCTGACGGTTCAGCAGCATGAGAAAGAGTTTACCATATTCCCCTTGCCACTCCTTATCTTCGGGTGGCACCTGGGCGATGGCATATTTGAATATGCTCTCGGCCTCGCCGTATTTTCCTGCGAATGCGGCTGCCGCACAGAGGAACCATAATTCTCTGTAATTGGCTTCGTGAGAGAAAATATTCGTCACTCCAACGAGTATATTGTAGGCCTTCCCGTACTCACCTTTACTGAAATGTGCCATCCCTATGCGCCTGTAGATTTCTGTGTCTTCTGACCTGCGAAGAGCCTTCCGGTACCAGACGATAGCTTCATCAAACCGCTTGGCTCCGCTATAAGCATCCCCCTTCAACACATATCCGCCTTTGTATTCCGGATAATCCATTACCAGGTTGTCACAGTGGAGAAGCATCCTCTCATATGCCCCTGCCCTTCCATACAAACGCGCCATGAGTTCATTGACTCTTTTCCCTTTCGGAGAAATCTCATAGATTCGGACGAGTTCCTGAAGGAGTTGAGCAGAATATTCTTTCGTAAAGCCATCAATCCTGACAGGTAATGCAAAAGGGTCAACAATCCTGAGTCTGTATCTATCAACTATCCCGGGGTTCTGACGTTCATCGGCAAAGAGCACCTCCCGGTCATCAAAAAAAATTGGTACATAATTTGAGTACCTTCCAATATTCACCTTGAATATGCTGTTCGTGTGCGACACGGTTATGAATGCGGGATTGTATTCAGCCAGCACCTGGCTCAGGATGTTCCGGTCCAGAAACATATTTGATGCCCTGTAGAAATCCTCATCCGTAAAGAGAAAAGGTACTTCCATGTCCATGAAGATTTTATAGCGGGGATAGAGTTCAAACTGTAAGTATCCGCCATTGTCCGGGTGGCTAGCGATATACCCGCCTGTATTGAGATGGTTGAGACACTTGGTCACGCCATAGGGCAGGCCGGCGTAGCTCACCGGGAACCTCTCAGGATTGGAGAAATCCCGGTACAGCGTCATAGGGGTGATACAAAGGACTGCCGCGGCAAGAGGAAGGTAGAAGACTTTTCTTTCCCCTGCGCTGGACAGAGTCTCGGCCAGGTTCGAGGCAAATAAGCCTATGAGAGGCAGCACAAGGAGGAGAAATTCGTACCGGAAACGCCCCCCTTTCGTGAGAAGGACGGCAGCGCCCAGAAAGAGTAAAGCATGAGAGAGCCTGAGTTTCTTTCTCCACAGCATAGTCATAAAAGCGGTACAGGCAGAGAGGAATACCAGATTGAATGCGGTAAATCCCGAAAAGCCCCACTTCTCAACGTTGATGGAGAAAAGACTCTCAACCCCGATGGGACTTAATTCCTTAATATACAGTGAGGCAAACCCGGTTGGAATAAACGGAATCCATGTAATATCCAGGCCATGAGGAGTACAGAAGACCGCCGCAAGGCAAAAGATGAGAGGTATGAGAAGTCTCAGATCATCCTTATTCAAAACCCTTTTACTTCGGACATAAGAGACCGCGAAATCCAGCAGATAAGCAAGCACGATCAGGAGCATCACGGGATAACTGATCCCGTGGAAATTCATCCATATTACAGCCAGGAAAGGGAGTAAAATGATCCATCTCGATCGGTATTCGAGTACCAGGATGAAGAGTGCCATGAAAAGATAACTGAGGATGTGGGGTCTCACCACGTGATAGCGGTAGATCATTGCAACGAGGTAGAATGAAAAGAAAAGAACGCCGCAAAGGTGGAGCTTCTTCTTCGCCAGGCCACCGAAGATCAGCGAATAGACCACAAGCAAAAGACTGAGGAAGGCGGCGGCCCTGAATAAAACCAGCCCATAATAACCGAAAAAACGAAAGATCCCGTAAACCATGGCCTGAAACAACCAAAAATAGTCTATCCATTCACGAGGGGGATTCAGAAAGGAAAAGAAGCTCTCTTTGGGGATCTTCCCGTTTTCGAAGATGTACCTTCCGCCGTTAAGATGATACCAGATGTCCGTATCACCCGCCGAGATAGGCCATTGGAGGAGATAGTAGATAGTTATTGCAGCGAGTGCCGCTATACAGCAAAGGTT
>CAYOYU010000257.1:4133-6670 GCA_964408265.1 uncultured Syntrophorhabdaceae bacterium | reverse complement strand
AGACCCCACATAGTCGACATGATCAAAAACGGCGAGATCGGTTTCATAATCAACACGCCCAGCGGCCGGAACCCGAAGAAGGACGAGGTCCTCATCCGGTCAAGCGCCGTGCAGTACAAGATTCCCTACACCACCACCCTTTCGGGAGCTCAAGCCGTGGTCAACGCCATAGAGAGCATGAGAAAGGGCAGCCTCCACGTAAAAGCACTTCAGGATTATTACGTGTAGTTAGGGTAGCTGCCTGTTTTTTTGTTGTGGGAATTTGTTCGTTTACTTGAGGTCTTTGACCTTTCTCTTGATCAGCTTTCCTTTTTCCTTTGGAAAATCTGCGCGCAGATAGACCGTTTTGGAGAATAGCTTCTCCACGGTCCCCTCTTTGTCTTTCTTTGCAAATGTGAACTTCACCTTATCGCCGACATTCATATCATCCTCCTGTGGTAGCTTCCGTTTTCGCTTTACTTTCCGTCTTGGTCTCCGCTGTCGTCTCGGCCTTGGTCTCAGTCTTGGTCTCGGTTACGCTTTCCGTCTTCCCGTTATCCTTCCCGCCATTTCCTGACGATGCACTCTTTCCGACTGTATCCACAGGCTTCTTATAGTCCGTTACATACCAGCCCGTTCCTTTCAGCTGGAAGGAGCACTGGGAAATAAGCTTGTTCAGTTTGCCCTTGCACACATGGCATTCCGTCAATGGTGCATCGGTCATCTTCTGAAATATTTCAAAAGTCTTACCGCACTTTTCACATTCATATTCATATATGGGCATGTTGCTTCCTCCCGGTCACAAATAATCATTTTATTATAAACCTTCTTCGCCGTACCGTCAAGCGCACATTGTGAAATGCGGCACTTGTTAAGTTCCGTCAAGGCTTCTGCGATAACCTTTCAGGTGACATCATGACTGCAGGACGCGCCCCCGATTTCCTCGATCGGCTGAAGGCAGGCTACATGCTCCCGCCGCTTTCTGCGGTGGCCATGCGGCTCGTCGAACTGGCATCCGATGACCGCTGCTCCATCAAAGACCTGGTGAGCCTCATAGAAAAGGACCCGTCCATGGCCATCCGCCTCTTGAGGCTGGCAAACTCCACCTTCTACCGTTCGGGCCAGCCGGTGACGTCCATAAATCAGGCAATTGTCCGGATCGGATACCATCAGCTCAGAATCATGGCCCTTTCTCTCTCACTCAGGGACACCTTCCCCATGGGAAAAAAGAATTCCTTCGACTACGAAAGATTCTGGCGTACCTCCCTTTACCGGGCGCTCATCGCCAGGACCCTGGCCGAGCGCCTCAAGGCCTGCAGCCCCGACGAGGCATTCGTGGCAGGCCTCACGCTGGGGATCGGTCTTCCCATCTTCTTCGACCTCGTCATCAAACCGGCCAATGTGGAACTGCCCGCTGCCGCAGGCACCCTGCAAGATCTGCTCAGCTGGGAGATGGACTGTTTCGGTCTCAACCACAGGGAGGTGGGTCTCATCGCCCTTACCCACTGGAAGTTCCCTGCCACCATCGTGGCCTGCCAGATGAACTCTCCCCATGAACGCCCCGCAGAAGGACTTCCCCTGATATGCGAATCGGCCCGGGTTCTGGCCGAACTTCTCCTCGCACGGTCGACGGACTTCCATGCTATTTTCAGGGAGGGCAAAGCCATGCTGGACCTCGAGATCGACACCATGGCAGCCATCCTCGTCACAACCTTCCAGGATGTGGAACAGATTGCGGAAGATATGCGGATCGAGATGACGGCGGAAAGAGACCTCCTCGGCCTCATGGAAAAGGCAAATAAGGCCCTCAGCGAAATATCGGAGAAGATAGCCGGCTGGCAGCATGATCCGGAGACCCGAAACCCCCTGCCCTCCTTTGCGAGCCTCGACGGGGAGGGGGGCCGAGAAAAAGAGGTGACCAGGACCCTCGAAGCTGTGGCGCACGAGATCCGTAACCCCCTCGTCTCTGTTGCGGGGTTTGCGAGAAAGCTGGCCTCAGCCCTCGACCCCTCTTCAAAAGGAGGGCGCTACGCGGGCATCATCCTTAAGGAGGCCCAACGACTCGAATCCGCCCTGGCCGAGATGACAAGATAGGCGTCGCCGGCCTCCCCAATGGGCACTCATTGACAACAAGAGACAAGAGACTTATAAACCCTAAGGTTTCACTAATCTTAAGGAGGTCCAAGGATGATGAAAAAGGGACTTAAGTCAATGCTGCTCTCTCTTCTTGTGCTTTTCGCAGTCTCCGCGGCCGGTATGGCAGGCCTGGCCAATGCCCAGTCGCCGGCAGGTACCATAACGTTCCAGACCAAGGATGGGTTGGGCAGTTTTCTCGCTGACGGAGCCGGAATGACGCTCTACTATTTCACCAAGGATTCGCCGGGCAAGAGTGCATGCTCAGGGGGCTGCCTGGAAAGATGGCCTGCCTTCTACGCGGAAAAGGTCATGCCGCCTTCAGGCGTCGATGCCAATGGTTTCGGCACCATTACCCGTGAAGACGGCAAGAAGCAGACCACCTTCAAGGGTTATCCTCTCTACTACTTTGCCAACGACAAGAA
>CAYOYU010000257.1:0-4123 GCA_964408265.1 uncultured Syntrophorhabdaceae bacterium | reverse complement strand
ACGTCAGCGACCCCAAGACTTTCAAACCGTAATGAAAGAACCGGGGAGCAGGGTCCTTCAGGGGTCCTTCTCCCCGGCGAGATCCCAATTCTGCACTCGCCTTCTTGCGGTCATCTAAAACCCGTGAAAGGCATTTCCGCCCGTGGATAACCATGTAGATATTGACAAGATAAGGGCGGGGCGGATAGAATCAGATGTTGCGCACCTCCATGGATGAGAAAGATAGAAAGATCCTCAACTTGATTCAGGAAGAATTCCCCCTCGTCGAACGACCCTACGCTGAAATCGGAAGACTTGCGGGAATCACCGAAGACGAGGCCCTGGCAAGGATGCTCAGTCTGAAACAGAGAGGCTACATCAGAAGGCTCGGGCCGGTGCTGGAAAGGAAGAAGCTCGGCTACTCCTCCACACTCTGCGGGGTCCACGTGGAGGAAGAAAAGATCCCCGGCGTCGTGGCCCGGATCAACGCGCAGGCCGGCGTCACTCACAATTATGAAAGGGAGGGCGACCTCAACATCTGGTTCACCATCACCAAACCCACCCAGGAAGCCATAGATCAGTTCATCGGAGAGCTCGAAAGAGAGTTCGATCTCAAAGTATACGTCTTTCCTGAAAAAAGAGTCTTCAAAATCAAAACCTTCTTCCCGGTGTAGAATGGCCCGACGACGTATCTTCCTTGTTGACGGTCACTCCTACCTCTACCGGGCATTTCACGCCACGCCCTACCTGTCCAACTCAAAGGGCCTTCCCACCAACGCCGTTTATGCCTTTCTCAACATGCTGAAGAAGCTGATGAACGACGAGCAGCCTGATACCCTCGTGGTCGTCTTCGACTCGAAAGCCCCTTCCTTCCGGGAAGCGATATCGAAAGATTACAAGGCCCAGAGACCACCGATGCCGCACAACCTGTCCACACAGATTCCGTACGTAAAGGCCATCGTGGAAGCCATGGGCCTTCCAATCCTTGAGAAGGAAGGTTTCGAAGCCGACGACATCATAGGCACCGTGGTGGAACGGCTGAAAGAGCATGATACGGACCTTTTTATCGCCACCAGCGACAAAGACCTGATGCAGTTCGTCTCCCCCAAAGTCTTCATAGTGGACAGCATGAAGGGCGTCAGGATGGGAGAGAAAGAAGTGGAGGAGAAGATGGGACTCAAGCCCTCCCTCGTCTCCGACTATCTCGCTCTTGCCGGTGACTCGTCGGACAATATCCCCGGGGTACCCGGCATCGGCGACAAAACTGCCCGAGAACTAATATCAGCCTTCGGAAGCCTTGAGAACATATACCGGAACATCGAGAAGGTCGAAAGGGCTTTCGTCAGGGAGAAGCTGATCCAGGGCAGAGACTTCGCGTCAATGAGCCAGGAACTTGCCACCATACGGCTCGACGTCCCCCTTGATATCGATGTGGAGAGCCTGACCCAGAGCGAACCTGACCGGACGAAGCTGCGAAGACTTTACCGGGAACTCGAGTTTACGGCCCTTTACAAAGAAGAGAAGACGGAATGCGCCCAGAAGAAGATACCCCACGAGGTCGCCCTGTCTCAGCTCAAAGGGGAAAATCTGGCAATTCTTGTCCAATACCAGGGGAAGGGTTCGCGGCATAATTCCATCGAGGCCTTCGCTGCCTTCGATGGAGAGAGGGTAGCCTTCTCGGCAGAGCGATCGGATCTCCTTAAGCTCGCAGGGGAAGGCGCATCCATCGCCACCCACGACCTTAAGCCGCTCTACGCAGTGGCACTGGAGGCCGACAGCACCGAACAGGGGATCACGTTCCCCCTCGGGGGCGCAGGGGTGAACGGGGGAACTGCGCAGGTCTCCTACCCCGATCCCGCCAAATGCTTTGACACAATGCTTGCCGCCTACCTGCTGAACCCCCTCAGAAAGGAGTACGCCATAGGGTCCATTATTGAGGAGTATCTGGATATAGAGATTACGGAGAAGGACCCGAAACAGCGGATGACCGATGCAGTCCAGTACCTTCCGGAGTTGAAGGAGCTCTTCCTGGACCTCATGAAGGAGACAGGCGTTTTCGACCTCTTTGAGTGCATCGAGATGCCTCTCGTCGAGGTTCTGGCCCAGATGGAATCTGTGGGGGTAAAGGTGGACCGGGCAAGGCTGCTTGCCCTCTCGAGAGACTTTGACAAGAGGCTCAATACCCTGATGAAGGATATCCACAGCCTCGCCGGAGAACCATTCAACATCAACTCCCCCCAGCAGCTCCAGAAGGTCCTCTTCGACACTCTGAAGCTGCCTCCCCAGAAGAAGACAAAGACAGGCTATTCCACGGATACCGGTGTTCTGGAGATCCTTTCGGAATTTCATCCACTCCCCAAGGAGATACTTGAATACCGGATGTTCTCAAAGCTGAAGAATACCTACATTGACGTCCTGCCCACCCTTGTCAGCCCGCGGACAGGCAGAATCCATGCCTCCTTCAACCAGATGGTCGTGGCAACGGGCCGCCTGAGCAGCAGCGACCCCAACCTCCAGAATATACCCATACGGGGAGAAGAAGGCGCGAAGATCAGGGAGGCCTTTGTGCCCGAGGACGGGTATGTCCTCCTGTCCTCGGACTACTCGCAGATCGAACTGAGGGTCCTGGCCCACATATCACAGGATCCCGTACTCATCGATACCTTTCTCAAGGACCAGGATATCCACTCCAGGGTAGCGCAGGAAGTCTTCAGGGCTGCCCCTGAAGAGGTCACCCAGGAGATGAGGAGGACCGCAAAGGTCATTAACTTCGGCATCATCTACGGGATAAGCGGCTACGGTCTTTCCAAGTCCCTGGGGGTCCCCCCCAAAGAGGCTCAGAAATACATAGAAGACTACTTCGAACGGCACAAGGGCGTCCGCCAGTATATCGACAGCTCCTTAGAGGAGGCACGCAGGACAGGTTTCGTGAAGACCCTCGTGGGCAGGGTCCGTTACATCCCCGAGCTGAATAATCCTGACATGAACATCCGGCAGCTCGGCGAACGGGCGGCAATGAACACTCCCATACAGGGAACTGCGGCTGATATCATCAAGATAGCCATGATCAACATATTCCGGAGAATCCGGGAACAGAGGCTCGCTTCGAGGCTCATCATGCAGATACACGACGAACTGGTCCTCGAAGTCAGGGAAGATGAAGTCCCCGTGATGGAGGAACTGGTCTGTTACGAAATGGAAAAGGCTGTTTCCCTTTCCGTACCCCTTAAGGTCTCCATCGGGAAAGGGAAGAGTTGGGCCGAGGCTCACGGCTGAGCGGCCCGATGAGTATGGACTGAAGTTCCGCACAGGCAATAAAAACAAAGACAGAAAAATAGACCCAGAAGAGCACTGCAACGAAGGCCCCGTAAGTGCCGAAAAAGGCCGTAAACTTGCCCACGTGCAGAATATAGTATTGAAACCCCAGTTTGCCCATGTACCAGAAGATGGCAGCCACTGAGGTGGTGGCCAGCAGAATCCCCCTGTTCTTCTTCAGCGGCGAGAGAAAGTAATAGAGAAGGTAAAGCATGATGAAGGTGAAGAAGATCTCTGTGCAGGAGAAGGCATAGACAAAGGCCTTCTCCGAAATGAAAGGGGGAAGGATACGGCTGATCTGCGTCCTGATGATGATGCTGAAGATGAAACCGAAGAAGAGGAAGGACTGGATCACCGAGAAGAGGGCGGTAAGAACGAGGTCTTCACCTTTGGCCCGTATGAAACCCTTGGGCTGGGTGCTGAAAATGATCCCGAAGGTGGGCCGGAGAATGGCGAAGAGCCGCATGGTAAAGAAGAAGAGAAAGAGAAGCCCCAATGGCCCCGAGAGCTTCTTCGTCAGAGAGATGAGGTTCACCTCCCCTATGACCTTCCTGGCCACCATGGACCCGTAGGGATCGGGCATGATGGTCTTGAAAAACTGGGCCAGATGAAGACTGGCATTACTCATATCGATGACATGGCCCAAGATGTATATGTAGAGGAGAGTGAAGGGGATGAAGGTGAGGAGAATATAGAAACAGAGAGATGATACAAGGATAGCGCCATTGTCGGCGCGATACTTCAGGATAAGCAGTCTGACCACGGAGAAAACGCCCAGGGGTTTGCCTTCCCTCATCTGTGTTACCCTGTTCCCCTGCAGATCATCCGA
>CAYOYU010000256.1:0-6776 GCA_964408265.1 uncultured Syntrophorhabdaceae bacterium | reverse complement strand
ATGGCGTCGACCCTGTCGGCATATTCCTCTTCAAAGATGAAACAGGCCGGTTCGGCGGCGTCGGCGCAGTACCGTATATTTTCATCGGTAAAACGAAAATTGAGGGGATTGATCCATGCTCCGGTCTTAATGATCCCGAAAAACATCTCAAGCCACGCTATGGAATTCTTTCCCAGCCAGAAGACCTTGTCCCCCTTTCTGATGCCCTTCGCAAGGAGGGCATTGGCCAGGCGGTTTGTTCGATCGTCGAATTGCCTCCAGTTCACTTCCAGCCTTGCCTTTGAGAGAGATCTTATTTCCACAAAAGCGGTGTCATCAGGGTACATTCTGCCGTTCCGGTAAACTAAGTCGACTATGTTCATCTGGTCTCCTCCCCTGTGTGATGATGATTCGTTTCAATCTATGAGGCCCCGGGGATGTCTCTCGCTGGCTGCATCCCCGGGGCAATGCCTCTTCTACTTCTGGTTTGCCTTCAGATAGTCCAGGCAGAACTTGAGAGCCTCTTCCCCGGGAAGGCCTTTTGCCTTTGTGGTCTTGACGTAATCGTCAAGAAGCGGCTTCACCCGCGCAGCCCAGCGCGCATCCTCCTCTTTGGAAAGGGGGATGACCTTGTTCCCGCGCTTCAGAGAATAGTCCCTGCCTTCCTGCTCGATCTGATCCCAGGCTGCGCCCTGTTTCTCTATCCAGTCATGACTCACCTGGTCGAAGACTTTCTGGACGTCGGGGGGCAGGGAATTCCACTTTGCCTTGTTCATCACCACAAACATTCCGGTGGAATATCCCGAGCCGTAGCTCAAGGTTGTGGAGTTTATCACTTCACCCCACTTGAATCCTTGGAGAGCTTCCATGGGGGCCATGGCCCCGTCCGCCACGCCAGTCCGGAGAGCATCGTATGTCTCGGGCATTGTGGTCCCCACCGGCGACCCGCCGAGAGCTATGACAATCTTTGATGCCAGGCCGGTTGCGCGGATCTTCATGCCTTTTACATCTTCAAGCTTGTTTACCGGTTTCTTGGTATGGAGAAGTCCGGGGCCGTGGGCGTGGAGATAGAGAACCTTCACCTCATCCAGTTCCTTCGGTTTGAATTTGGCATAGTAGGCGTTGATCAATCGCGTGGCGGAAATTCCGTTCTTGTATCCCAGTGGCAGGTCAATAACTTCCGTGAGAGGGAATTTTCCTCTTGTATAGGCGAAGCAACTGAATCCGATGTCGGCAATACCCTTGACCACATTGTCATAGGTCTGGGCAGCCGGCGTCAGGGTACCCCCGGGGAAATAGGAGATCTTGACTTTGCCTTCCGACCTCTTCTCCACCTCCCGGGACCATTGCTCCGCGAGTTGGCTATGTTTGTGGGGTGCGGGGAAAAAATTGGAATAGTTGAGGGTGATAACTTTCTGCGCCGCTGAATAACCTGGAAATGCAAGAACAGAAATGCTCACAAAGAGAGCCGCAAAGAGAACTGCCGATGCCCGATACCTTCCCATAATTGTTCCTCCTTATTTTTTGGTAAGTCCATGCCCTATAAGAATCTGAAGGGCACGAAGCCTCTTGGCCCGGTACGAATCAGCCTCAGGTTTCCCATTCTCTGTGGTTGATGCCACGAAGGTTTTCTCCTGGAATTGAATTGTGTACATGCGTGTTTATCTATTCTTATCACAGATGATGCTGAGATATGGTGATAGTAATATAGCCTCATAATAGTACATTGGTAGTACCATTATGTGCTAGATGGAGAGAAATGGAAGGTCCTGTCCCGGGGGTCAGCGGAAGCCCCGGAGATGACCTCATCTGTGGAAATGGCTATTGAACTTGTGCTCAGGCGAGAAGAGACAGGTGGGTCTTGAGGTTGATCTTCTTTTTGTTAAACCCCAGTTTATTCCGGATGTTCTGTCTGTGACGATTGACTGCGTTTGTGGAAACCCCGGAGATACGGGCAATTTCCTTGACCGATTTCCCTTCCCTGATGAGGTCCGCCACCATGATCTCCGTAGGAGTGAAAGTTGAGTAAAGGGCGGTCATCTTCTGAAGAAAAGGAGAGATAATATGCTCCAGGTTTGTCTGCAGAATGGCCAGGTATCCCGTCTGCTCCTGGTCGAGCCTTCTCTCTTTCAGCCGTTCAAGGTAGGGGAGCACCAGACGTTTCACATTGGCCAGAATCTTCTCTTCCATTTCATTCTTGTCCTCCTCTCTCTGTTTCAGGAGAACTCTCAATGCGGCATTTACCTCCTGGAGGTTCAGCGACTTGGCCTTCAACTCCTCTTCTGCCTTCTTCTGCTCCGTGATGTCCCGGACAAAACCGCCCACGCCCCTGGTATTCTCCGCCAGGTTCACGGCGAACCTGCGGGTCTCATAGATCCTGTCTCCGATTGTCTCTTCCGATATAACGATGGAGGTTGACTTGAGGGATTTTGTATCAGCTTCTTTTGCTTTCTTTGCATCTTCCGGCGGGCGGAGAGCAGTGTCCGTCTTGCCGATGATATCGTTTTCAGATTTTCTGAAAAAGCGTCTGAATCTCCTGTTGACGATGACATAGCGAAACCTGGAATCTTTAAGGAAGACACCATCTGAGGTGGAATCGACAAAGGTCCTGTATCGTGCTTCACTGGACCGCAGGGCATTCTCCACCGCTTTTCGCCTGGAAATATCCTCCATGGCCCCCTCGTAGTGGGCCGTCCGGCCGTCATCACCCTTTATGGCCCGGGCATTGATGGCCATCCATACCGTATCCCCGCCCCGTTTCTTGACCTGTACCTCGAAACCTTCCACAAAACCGTACGTCTCGAGAAGGTCCTTAAACCTGATTCTATCATCGGGGTTCACGTAGAGTTCTTCTCCGATGTTGCGAATGGTGCTGATCATTTCCTGGGCGGAGTCGTATCCGTGCATGCGGGCCAGGGCAGGGTTGGCCGTGATAAACCTGCCGTCAGGCGTACTCTGAAAAATGCCTTCGATGGCATTCTCGAAAATGCTGCGGTACTTCTCCTCGCTGATCCGAAGCTTGGTTTCAGCTTCCTTTCTTCTCGTCACGTCGCGGACGATCGCTTGGAGCAGACGAGTCTCCTTATCGATCTCTATCCTGTTAAGGCTCACCTCGGCGTCAAAAAGGGTGCCGTCATAACGGCAGTGTTTCCACTCGAAAGACTGAGGGGTACCGCGCATGGCCAGCTTGCCTTTTTCTATGGCCTTCTCTTTTGAGGGATTGCCGTCCGGTTGGAGGGGTGGAGAAAACCTGAAAGGCGTCTGACCCATAATTTGGTCCCTGGTGCAGCCGAAGATTTCCAGGAATTTCGGGTTGCAATCTACGAAGGTATCGACCTTCATGAGGAATATACCGTCGTTGGCATTGTCGAAAAGTGCACGATATTTGATCTCGCTGGCCGTAAGTTTTTCTAGAGTCTCTTCGTGATCTACGCTGTTTCGTGCGTCCAGTCTATGTTTCATCGGTTCATGTCCTCCGGGAAAAGGAAGATCCCTCTGCCCCCCCATTCTATCATGGGAAGGCCACGCGGGCAAATAGATGGAGCCTGTAGAGTGTCATAAAATGGTCTGGTTAAGAGCGAATGGAATATGGTAATGTAAATCGTTATTCGGGAGGAGATGATGGATAGGAAAATCATAGATGAGATCACCAGGATCATGGGCAAGGAGAATGTGCTCACCAGCCCGGAGGAACTGAAGTGCTACTCCTATGACGGGAGAACCGACGGAATGGCACCGGACCTGGTTATCTTTCCCTCATCTGCCGAAGAAGTGTCTGCCATATTGAAGTTTGCCAACAAGGAAAAGTTCCCCGTGATCCCGCGCGGATCAGGTTCAGGGCTGACTGGCGGTTCCGTCCCGGTTCAGGGCGGCGTGGTTCTCTCCTTCACGAAGATGAACAGGATCCTCGAAATCGATACCAAGAACCTTATAGCAGTGGTGGAACCGGGTGTAGTCACCTATGTCTTTCAGGAGGAAGTGGCGAAACACGGGCTTTTCTATCCTCCGGACCCCGCTTCTTACAAGTATGCCTCCATCGGGGGCAACGTGGCCGAGTGTGCGGGCGGCCCCAATTCCCTCAAATATGGGGTCACCAGGGATTACGTTCTGGGCCTCGAGGTGGTTCAGCCCACCGGAGAGATCATCCGGACAGGTGTGAGGACCATGAAGGGGGTAGTGGGATACGATCTAACGAGGCTCTTCGTGGGTAGCGAAGGGACACTGGGTGTTATCACAAAAATCATTCTGAAGCTCATTCCCATGCCGGAGGCAAAGGCCACGATCCTGGCTCTTTTCAAGAAGGTGGACAACGCCGCTGAAGCCGTCTCGGCGATTATTGCTGCCAAGGTGGTTCCTTCAACGATCGAGTTTATGGACCGCGCCTCCATAAGGTGCAGCGAACAGGCAAGTCCAATGGGCATTCCCGAGGACATTGACGGGTTGCTCCTCATAGAGGTGGACGGCGATAAAGAATCCCTGGACCGGCAGACCCAGAAGATCGAAAAGATCATTCTCCAGCAGGATGGGGCTGAATGTAAGGTGACCAAGGATGCACAGGAGGCCGACAAGCTCTGGCAGGCCCGGAGGGTTGTCTCCCAGGCCACCTTTAACCTGAATCCGGTAAAGGTTGCAGAAGATGTGGTTGTGCCGCGGTCCGAGATTCCGACCCTCATCCATGCCCTTGAAGAGATGGGCAAGAAGTTCGGAGTCCCCATCCTCAGTTTCGGCCATGCAGGAGACGGCAATTTTCATGTGAGCATTATGATAAAGGACACACCGGAACAGTGGGCAAAGGCACATGAGGCAGTGAAGGAAATTTTCGCAGAGACCATCCGCCTTGGCGGCACCTTATCCGGTGAGCATGGTATCGGAACCTCGAAGGCCCCTTACCTGGATATGGAACTCTCCCCTGAGATTATAAGCACCATGAAGAAGATAAAAGCGGTCTTCGATCCCAACGGCATCCTAAACCCCGGCAAGATATTCGTGTAGGTCTCACGAATGGTGGCCGGTCCGGTCTGGTGTCTCACAGCCTTCTATTTCCGCCAAACACGAATTGACAACAGGCTTGGCTTCTGTTAAGCATTCTATGTGGATAAACGGCTGAAGTTCAAGGGAGAGCTGGCTACAACCGCCATGGGCATTCTGCCCCATGAAAACGTGGAGGAGGCGCTGGCTCTTGCCCTCTCTGTGGACATTCCCTTCTGGCCCCAGCTCCCGAGAGTATCCTTTTACGAAGACATGTACGTGCAGGCCATGGAGGGTTTTCCCGGGACGGTCTTCGACGAGGAAGAGCGGCGCATCTACGTGGATACCGAGAAATTCTACGAAGAAATACCCGGCTATCTGGATAGGGAGAGCGAAGAAGGGGCGTTCCGAATGTCGGAGAAGTTCTCTTCCGTATACCATCGCTTTCTGGACCGCGATCTCACGCCCTACCGGTCCGTGAGAGGGCAGGTGATAAGCCCCGTGAGCCTCACGCTCAAAATAGTGGATGAAAAGGGCAAACCCATAGTCTACAACGATGAGATGAGGCAGTTGGCCTTCTCCTTCATCGCCAATAAGGTCAATGCGCAGTACAGGGAGCTGAAGCAAAGAAATGAGGCTGCCTTTGTCTGGGTAGACGATCCCGGATTGGAGTTTGTCTTCAGCGCAATGAGCGGATATGATAATATAAAGGCTAAGAATGAACTCGATGAATTCTTCAGCAATATCGAAGGGCCCCGCGGTCTCCACCTTTGCGGCAGACCGGATTGGGATTTTCTGCTCTCCCTGGACATTGAAATCCTCTCATTCAATTCCTTTGGATTCGGCGATATTTTCGTGACTTACGACAAAGTCACAAACTTTCTGGAGGAGGGAAGGATCATAAGCTGGGGTATCGTGCCCACCTATTTTGAGGAGTTTTCGAAAGAACAAGTGGACAGTATCGCATCACGCCTTGTGAATATGTGGCGGATATTGGAAGAGAAGGGGGTTCCCAGAAAAACAATTTTTGAGAATGGACTGTTGGCGCCAGCCACGTGCAACCTTCTGAATCCGGACAAGACGGTAACGGTAGAGAAGTCATTTCAGCTGCTTCAGGAACTGTCAGTCTATTTGAGGGAGACCTATCTGTAATGAGCAGAATGCATGTAGTCTGTAAGAGAAGGAGTGAAGACGCCGCGAGGATAGCCGGCCACATCACGGAGCAGTTCGGCAAAGAGCATGATATCTTCATCGATGAGGAGTCGGCCCGGATCATCGGATATGAGAAACGGGTTGAACTGGAGCATGTCGGGGATGAGGCCACTTTTATCATCATACTCGGGGGAGACGGAACCCTCCTGAGCGTGGCAAGGCAGCTGAAGGGAAGGAATGTTCCCATCCTTGGCGTAAACCTCGGTGGGCTCGGTTTTCTCACCGAGACATCCATTGAAGAGCTGTACCAAATGATAGAGAACGTTTTGGAGGGCAGGTTTTCGTTGTCAGCGAGAATTATGCTCGACGTCTCCGTAAGGCGACGAGGGGACGTTGCATTTCAGTTTACCGTCCTTAATGACGCCGTGATCACCAAAGATGCTCTGGCGAGGATCATCGACATTGAAGCCTATCTGAACAGCGAGTATCTGACAACCTACAAGGCTGACGGGCTTATCCTTTCCACCCCCACCGGATCAACGGGGTATTCCCTCGCTGCAGGGGGTCCCATCCTTTACCCGTCCCTGAGAAACATCATCGTAACTCCCATCTGTCCGCATACCCTCACGAACAGGCCCATCATACTTCCCGAGGATACGGCCGTACGGGCGGTCCTC
>CAYOYU010000255.1:4080-6818 GCA_964408265.1 uncultured Syntrophorhabdaceae bacterium | reverse complement strand
CCGCATGTACCAGATTTTGGTTTGTCCCAGGGGTTGTACGTGATGATTGCCAATTCCGTCAGGCCGTAGCCTTCTACCACTTTCAGGTTATACCGCTTTTCAAAGTCATGGTATATGGCGGCAGGCATGGGAAAAGCAGCGCACACCCTGATGGGGTTATCAGCGTCGTCGGGCTTTCTTGGCTGATTATAGATGAACGGGCCGATTGCACGAAGAGAGTTGAGCAGGGTGGCTTTATGTTTCTTTACCTGGTCCCAGAACCGGCTGGCGCTGAATTTCTCATAGATCACCACCTTAGTGCCCAGAAGCAGGGCAGGATAGATGCAGAGGATACGGGCGTTTGCGTGGAAAAGGGGCAGGAAGGTATAGAGGATATCGTCCTCCGTGGCGTGGGTCGCCTCAATATATTCCAGGGCTGAAAGGTAGATCATGGAGTGGCAGTCCAGAACCCCTTTCGCCGCTCCTGTTGTTCCCGAGGTATAGATGACCATCTGCGGCTCTTTACCGCTTACTGCGACATCAGGCCTCTCCCAAGAGTTTTGAAGAAGCTCGGAGTAATCAATCATGTTGAATTTGAGCTTCGGGAGCGGCCCATTCTCCCCTGGTTTCGACCAGACCACTACGGTTTCAAGTTTCGGAACATCATTCTGAATGAATTCAAGTCTGTCCAGCAGCTCACGATGAATTACTATCGCTTTGCAGTCGGAATTGTTGAGGATATGAGATAGGTATGAACCTTTATTAGCCAGATTTATGGGTACTTCTACTATTCCTGCTTTCGCCGAAGCGAACCACAGGTGGATCGAGTCGATGCTATTTGGCAGAAAGGTCGCCAGGAATTCGCCCCTTTTCAGGCCAACCTTGCTTAGACCATTTGCTATCTTGTTCGTCACCTCATCGCATTCCCTGTATGTTACCGTACGGCCGTCTTCATACTCTATAAAGATTTTGTCGCCCTGCGTTGCTGCCTTATCCTGAATGATCTGACCGAGTGCTTGTTCGTTAAAGGGATATGTTCTCATTTCCGTCTCTCCGATTGTCGTTTTTCGTCTTTGTTACGCCCTCAATCTCCAGGCATGTAGGGTGCCGCCCCTTTCAGACGGCACCCTGTTTGATTACTTCGCCTCTTACTTAGCTTTCATGAACTGCTCAAGGCTGACATCCGGCCTTGACCACGCAGCGGGAAGACAGTACGGCTGCTCCCACGTCGAATGCTGATCGATATAGTCGAGCATCACCGTGAAATGGCCGCCCCAGTTCCAACCACCGATGTCGGGGTAGAAACCATAGTAGCTGTCATAGGACCTGTAAAGACGTCCTTTTCTGTCATAGTTCTCTACGTGCGAAAAAGTGAGCATCTCCTTATCCACATACATGATTCTCTTTGAATAGATGTAGCTGGGATCGAGTTGCGTGAGTTGCAATACGTACATGGGCCTTCGCTCCATACGTATGTTTTTGAACTCTCCTTTAGGGGTCATATATTCTGACCCATCCAATGTCGGCGCTATCACAAGAAATTCCCTCTCTGCGATGATCTCGAACTTGTAAGGATATCTTGTGGGAGACATTTTCTGCATGATCCCTTCGTTGTCGTCATAGGTACAGTCGAGTCCTACCATCGCGTCCTGCGTATCACTTGAGGTCAGCTTCCGTACCCTCCTCATGGAGGGCACGAAGACCATCAGGCTGTCGGCCTTTTCAGGATCCAGATAATAAAGGGCCTGTTCCGTGGTGCCTGCAAGGTCCCTCGGCTGAGGGAATGCAAGGATAAAGGTCCTGAACTCCCCTCGCTCTTTGGCGCGCTGGTCGGCAAAACCGTAAGGCTTCAACAGGGTCCTGCCCGCGAGCTTCATGTGGTGCACTTCGTAGCTGCCGTCGTAATCAACCCTTTTTGACTTATTGAAGCCCGTCGTCCGGCCAACGAGCCACATGTCTTCCCAGTTCATATACCTCCGCTCCACATTAGTCATGAGCTGCTGGGCCTTTTGCGGTCCTGACGGTCTCGGGAAGGGTATCCCGCCTGCCCACGTTGACGCATCCAAATAGCCATTGGCTTTCAGCTTCGTCTTTCCCAGGTTTTCCTTCGTGGCTTTGATCAATCCCTTCCACCAGTAGTACTGCCTCGTAGGAATGATCTCAAACTCGGTGAACCACCCTATGGTAGGCGTCTCCTGCCCGATACGGTTATACAGTTCCGGGTATATAAGTTCCTTGAAGGCTGGGTTGTTCTTCACATCCTTCCACGTGTATTTGCCCGGCTTGATCTCGGGATAAAGCTTGCCCACCACATCGGGCGCCTTGAATCCGACTATCTCCGCCCATTCTTTTTTCAACTCCTCGGGATTGCCGGCGATCTCATCGTAGATGATCTTGGGCAGGATCTTTTTCGGTTGGAGTTCATTCAGATAGGGTCTCGGATCGTTGAACTGTTTCTTATACTTCTTTTCTATTTCTGCCAGCAGCGGCATATAGGTCTCCGGCCTAGGATAGCCAAACTCATTGGCCTGCTGGGCCTTGACAACGGTCACCGCCGTCGCCAGGAAACACAGGGCACATACGTAGATCAAAACCTTGATGCCTTTCATATTCTTCGACCTCCTTTTATTCTTTTGGATTCTTCATATTCAGCCCCGCTTAGAACTTGTAGCTCACCGTAGCGTACACGTGATCCTTGTAATTGAAGGGCTGCAGGTCCTGACCGGTCTTTTCCCCGCTCACGAAGATAGCACCCAGGG
>CAYOYU010000255.1:0-4070 GCA_964408265.1 uncultured Syntrophorhabdaceae bacterium | reverse complement strand
GGGTATATTTCCAGTGATCACTCCACTCATAGGAGATCTGCGGCCTGAAGAATTCACACCTCGTGGACCAGTTGCGAAGCCAGAAGAGTGAAGGCTGCAACCTGGCGGTGAGGAATGAGGTGTTTACCATAAGACTCGTGGTATGGGTGTCCTGATACTGGATGTCGGTCACATAGGTTCCGAGGCGCTGCTGCGCGCCCGCAGCATCGACGCCTGGGTAGTCCACGATGTGACGCCAGTAGTATTGGGCCGATATGAAGAAGAATGCCTTCTCGTTCAACGGCCTTATGCGGACTTTCCAGTCGGCGCCGATCATAGCCCTCCACTCATCGCTCTTCCAGAAATCATCGTTCTGCTTCAGGTTATAGTAGCCAGCGTTGCCGTTGTTCGTAGAAAAGGTGGAATTGAATGCATATAAACCCTCGAACCGCATGACCGGAGCCACGTTGCCCAGGGCCGCAGCCCGGAGCCAGTCGATATCCTTTGTGAAGGTGGCGCCTACGAACTTGAATATGGGATAGTAGGCTTCATAGTAGGGGTGCAGAGATAGATCTCCATTGAACGGTAACGTGGTGACATCGGCACCTATGGGGCCGGACCTGACCATCTCATGGGCCCTACCGTAATACCCGTTCAGGGTTACCCGTGCATCCATAACGGTGCCTGATATCCTGGCAGCGAATGCCTGACCCTGCGGGTCCAGAGAGTCAGGTTTGCTCAGCACGTCGCGGAATTCCGCAAGGTACGCTTGTGGCGCCCCCGGGAAGAGGCCGCCGGCGGGAACTGCCACCACGTAGGGCGCCCAGATGCCGGATTTTGTATTCCCCAGTTCGATGTTCTGGTTTGCAGCAAAATCGAGGTTGGGGTCCCATATGAACTGGAAGTTGAGATCCTGGAGCCAGGTAGGTGTGTACTGGCCGGGCACACGGTACTCAGACCTGATGAGCCAGGTAGGAATCAAGGAGTTCTCAAACTCCACATCGGTGATTCCCCGGCGCTGATCAATGGGGTTGATCTGGTTCATCAGCAGAAAACCGTCTGTTTCGCCCCACTGGACGATCTGTTTCCCGACTCTGAAATAGGAGTTCTGGGTAGGTTTCCAGGTCACGTGGGCTTCGCCGATCACGTCGCGGGGCTTGTAAAAGATGAATTCCCTGTCCCTGGCGTGATTGAATTCCTTGTCCCGCCACTCGTTATTCCCAGAATAGATTGGGTATGCCCAATCTGCGTTGAACTTTACACTGCCAAACATAAAAAGGTTCGGCATTGCCTCGTACCTCGTTTCAAGCAGGGCCTGAGTCACGAAGGAGTTGAAACCATCCTTGTTATCGGGCCTGTTGCTGTTGAGGCTGTAGGTGGTGCTCTGGTTGATGTAACCCATAACACTCAGGCCCTTCACATCCGTATCGAGGGCTTGCCCTGAATGGGGCACCCCGAAACAGAACAAGATCAACAAGACCATTACTAGGCCCACCAATCCACGTGTTGGATTTTTTTCCGGTGCCAGATTCCTTCTCCTCATTACCTCCTCCTTTCATTAAATAAGATTCTCACATCACTCATTAATCCCTCCCGTTTACCCGTTTATACCCGTCTCTACACTGCACGGGGCTGCTTCCACAACGGCATCTGACCCTTTCTTGTCGGCATATCTTCTTACAAAACGCGGCTTCACCAGCATCAGCATCAACGGATGGACCGTCAGGCAGGTAACCATGTTTGTTAAAAGAAGCATGGAGAGAAAGAAACCCATCTCCGCCTGGAACTTGAGACCGGAAATGAAATACCAGGTAAGGATAGGAAGGATCAGTGTGATGCCGGTAAAGATGATCGCCTCTCCTGTAGTGCGCACTGCCTGCATTACCGTATTCCTGTAGTCTTTGTAGTTTGGGTACTCCTCCATACACCGACTGTAAAGATAGATGGCAAAGTCCACCCCTACACCCACACCAACGGCGGAGCACGGCAGCGTATTGGCGGAGAGGCCGATATTCATATAGGACATGTAACCGAAGGCTATCAGGTTCGAGAGTATCAACGGCGCGGTGAGCATAAAACCGGCCACCACGGATCGGAAGGCTATGACGCACATAATGAAGATTGTCAGGAATACCATCATGTCGATCCGTGCATGGGCCACCTTCATTTCCTCATTGAGGGCCATCTCCATTCCTATCCTTCCTCCGGCGAGTTTGAACTCTCCACGGGGGAGCTTCATTGGATTCTCCTTGAAGAACCCATAGGCCGCATCACGGATCCGGTTCAGGTTATCCGACGTGTGGTCGGCAAAATAGAGGGTAACCTGGCTCCTTTCCAGGGGAGCATCAATGAAACGCGCAAAAGCGTTACCAATCTGCTGCCTCGTATAGCCAATGAGGCCGAATAGTTTCCCACCATCGGTAGGCATGGTATAGAAGATCTCGTCACCCTCATGGAAGGAGGTCTGGTTCACCATTTTTGAGTAATCGATGATCGAATTTGACGTTTTGTAGATATCAGGAAGTTTTTCCGCCATGTGGAGCACGAATTTCTCGAAGGTCTGGATTACGGACGGGTCATAGGGAGATTCTGTGTTGCCCTCCCAGTAAAGCACCAACTGTTCCGACGAGGCATTGAACTTCTTGTTCATCATGGCCTGGTCCTGGTTGTATTTGTGGTTCTCCCAGAGCACAGGAGATCCCGGGGTTGCATCCCCCACTTTCAGCTTGGTTGTTCCGTAAGCTCCGAAGACGACGACAATGGCCACGGCGGCAATCACCCCGTACCTTCCCGCACCCATGGAGAGCTTTGCCATTGAGGCGCTGAAACGAGCAATAGGTCCGTGCTGCTCCACATACACATCCTCGCAGATCAGCACCCTGCCCAAGGGGAGATAACTGCAGACGATGGGAACCAGTATCCCTTCCAACGTGATCGTAGCCATCCAAAAGCCCATGATGACTGCGAGTTGCTGCATGAGAACAATTTTGGCGATGCCGAGTACCATGAAGCCGGCCATCTCCGTGGTTGCAGCCATGACATTAGGCATCCACATCGCCCTTATGGTGAGGTAGGTAGCCTCTACCTTGTCGCCTGTTCTTGCGTATTCCTCACAGTACCTGTGGGTGATCTGGACAGCGTTACTTACCATCCGGGCGCCCACGAGAAAGGCAAGCACATAAAGCAGCGGGCTGAAGTTGATACCCGTCCACCCGATAAAACCGAGACCAAGGCCGGTACAGATCACAGATACCGCCATGGGTGCAATCATACCCACGAGGTGGCGAAATGAAAGATAAAGAATCAGGATCATGCAGGCAATACTGATCGCAAAAACAATGATCATTTGATGTTTGTAATCGTAGATATATCCCATGAGCATGGGGAAACCGACGATGTGAACTGAGGTATTTGCATCCTGGTACTTGGCCTCGAGGTCTTTGAGCCTCTTGAACATTTTCTCATAAGGCACATCGTCCTTGATGGCCGTAAGAATGAGACCCGCCGTGCCATCCTCGGAAACAAGCATGCCACTGTAGGAGGGGTTCGAAAACACGTTCACTTTCAGTTCGTCCATGCCCTTCTGGTCTTTCGGCACATCGGGATTCATGAGCGCTTCGATCTTGATCTCGCCTTTGGCTGCAGTCTTTACAACCTTAACTACGCTGCTTGACATGGAAACTGTCAGATTGCGGTAGGCTTCCTCCCACAATTCGATCTCTTCAGTCATGGCCTTAATTTTGCCCAAAGTGTTCTGGTTAAAAATATCCCCCTCTCTCGCCTTCACGGCGATGGCAACGCCTGAGCCACCACTCCCGAAGACTTCGGAGAACCGCTGCTGCAGTTTCAGGTAGGGATGGTCATAGGGAAAAAGATGTTGCAGGATGACCTCGCTCTTCATCTTCGTGGCACCGAAAGAGACTACTGCCGAAGCAAGGAGCAAGATCATCAGGACCAAGAGTTTGTGACCGACGAGGTACCTGACAAATTTGTCCATTCTGCTCTGCTGGTTCATTACGTTCTCTCCTCTCATCTGCTTTCACTCACCTTCCAGGAAGTGCCTGAAGCGTCACTTAGGTAGATACGCCCTC
>CAYOYU010000254.1:0-6873 GCA_964408265.1 uncultured Syntrophorhabdaceae bacterium | reverse complement strand
GGTCATACTTGGTGATGTCGCAATCCTGGAGGATGAAATTATAGACCGTTGCCGGCAGTTCGAGGATGGTCACGCCGTAGCGCTCAACGGTCTGAAGGATCTCCTCCGGGTTGAACCTTCGCTTGATGATTCCCGTGCCACCCCAATAGAGCAGAGCAGCCATGTCGATGATGAGCCCTCCTGAGTGAAACAACGGTCGGGTTATGATGATGATGTCCTTCCGTGACAGGTCATAGTAGGCCCCGGCATTGAGGATGTTGAAAAAGGTCTTCCTGTGGGAAAGGACCGCACCTTTGGGGAGACCCGTCGTCCCGGACGTATACATGAGTATCTGGGGGTCCGCATCCCCCGAGGACCATTCCATGTCAAGCCTCTCGTCGCTACAGGCGCTCACCGAAGATTCATAATCGGCAACATCCGGGGGCATTTCAGGGGAAGGTCCCTTGCCGCCGTCGATGGCGCAGGATATGGGCGTGTGAATCCTCACCTTCTCCATAATCTTGCGGGCGTTATTGAGGAACTGGTCCTCGAAGAGGATCGCCTCGGCACCGCTGTCACTGATGATGAATTCCAGTTCCGGAAGGGCGAGCCGCCAGTTGAGCGGGACCAGAACCGCCCCGATCCGTGAAAGGGCGAAGAAGACCTCGATATACTGCTTGCAGTTTCGAAGCAGTACCGCCACGCGGTCTCCCTTCCTGATGCCTTTGCCGAGGAACATATGGGAAGCCTGGTTGATCCTTCCGTCCAGTTCCCGATAACTTACTGACACGCCTTCCGCAATGAGGGCTGTCTTGTTCGGCTGGATCATAGCCCATTTTTCAATACGGTCCGCGATATTTACCATTAATGCTGCTCTCCTGCGATTTTGCTCCATTATTTGTATACAATGTTAATGCTGGTGTCAAGCTATAGACGAGACTGTTTGACGGAACGGCACGCCGAACAGGGGAGTCGTTACGTGCCAGGCCTCTTCAATCGTGCCATCTCATCGTGGTAAGCCCTGGTTATATCCTTTCTGCTGAGAATGTTGACGACTTTTCTCGGGTTCTCCTTGCTCACGACAGGCAGTTCCCTTATATCGAGGGTGGCCATGAAACTCAGGGCTGTTTTCAGAGAGTCTTCCGGTGTCACGGTCATTACCTTCTCCATGGCGATATCTTTCGCAACCAATAGGGCATGCAACTCCGAATCCGCCATGGCCTGCCGAAGATCCGTAATGGAGATGATCCCCGTCAGAGAGCCCTTGGCGTCAACAACGGGGAAGTCCTGCTGACTGGACTCTCCCATGAACCTGAGAAGCTCTTCAAAGTTCATTCCTTCAGGAACCGTCTGTACCTGTCTGTCGGGCGCGAGCGCCTTTGCCACCGTCAGGTGCGCCATGATATCCACCACGTACTCTCCCGAATGAGCAGGTGAATCGACTCGTGTGGGAACCTGCTTCTCATAGAGGGATGTCTTTCCCAAGAGGAGGAATGAGACAGAGGAGACAATCAGCATCGGAACAATTAGACCGTAGCCGCCGGTCATCTCGGCAACCATGATAAGTGCCGCCACGGGTGTTTTGGCTACTCCCGCGAAAAAGCCCCCCATGCCCACAAGCACGAAGGCGCTCGGCTCGGTGACGATGTGGGGAAAGAACCTGTTGCAGACGTTTCCGAAGGTGCCGCCTATCATGCTGCCTATAAATAGCGATGGTGCGAACACGCCTCCGCTGCCTCCGGAGCTTATGGTGCAGGACGTGGCGATTATCTTTCCAAACACGAGCACCGCCATCAGTCCCACTGCGAGGCGACCGTCAATCGCCAACTGCATCCATTTGTATCCTCCGCCCATGACCTCGGGTACAAAGAAACCAATGACCCCGACCATGAGCCCCCCGATAGCAGCTATGAGGGCTTTAGGGAGTTTCAGCCTTCTGAAAAACCTGTCGCGAGAACCGTAGAAGATCCGGACATAGACGAAACCGATGGCAGCGCAGACGACCCCCAGCAGGGCATAGAAAGGGAGCTGAGACGCGCTGGCAAACGCAAAAGAAGGGGTCTGGAAGATAGTGCCGCTTCCCTCGTAGAAGGTGAAGACCATGTACCCCACGATGGACGACAGGATACAGGGGATGAGCGCCTCGAATTCGAAATCCTCTTTCCTGTAAAGAACCTCGGCGACAAACAGGGCTGCGCCCAGGGGCGCCTTGAATATTGCCCCTATTCCTCCCGCTGCCCCTGCAAGGAGCATGATCCTGCGCTCCCGGTGGCTGACGTTCATCATGGATGCGAGGATAGAGCCGAATCCGGAACCGATCTGGGCTATGGGACCCTCTTTACCCGCCGATCCTCCGGACCCTATGGTGATGGCAGAGGCGATGGTCTTGACCAGGGGAACCTGCCGCCTCACAGCCCCACCTTTTCGGTGGAAGCTGTCGATCATGGCATCTGTCCCGTGCCCTTCGGCCTCCGGGGCAAACCGGAAGACAATAAGCCCTGAGATGAGTCCGCCCAGCGCGGGAATCAGTACGAGTATCCATCGGCTCAAGGGATAACCGAGCAAGTTCCGGTTTGCCCCTGCCGGCAATATGAAACCGATGAGGTCACTCATAAAGAATTGGGCGGCGCTGTTCAAAAGCCACGTGAAGAAAATACCGCCAAGACCGGAGACCACGCCTATAAGGCACCCTACCGCGATCCCACGACCTATCTTCCTCATCCGGCGAGTAAGGCGAGCCGATGGTTGTTGCTCCACTGGGGTTGTCCGGTTATTTTCCAATGCTGGCTCTTTCAAATTGATGCGGGATTGGCAGGGACAAGATAGTGATTCAAGGCTGACCGGGCTATGGTGCTATTCTTTGGTGCGCCAGCCCTCTTCACGGCATGGGGAACCGTGGAATTATCAACCTCAATTTCCACTATCTCCTTTGAAGCGAAACTGACGGGGTTAAGGGTGGTCATCATGCCTGCCCGGCACCCTGAGAAGACCCTCAGCATCCTCCAGGTCGAACCACCATTTATCTTCCGGTACCGCTTTGCCGTATCCCAGCATGTCATCTGCCCGAATGGCAAGGCTTCTGGCCAGTGACGAATGGCGCATCGTCCAGTTGACGAGCCTGTGAAAGGGCGTATAGGGCTTATTCCAGGGACAGACCTTGATACATGTCCCGCAACCTGACCCTTTCTGGTTGCCCACCCTCATGCCGGTACACTTGGCAACGTCCGTGGGCCATCGTTCGTATCCGTTATAAATGACTTTCCCGCCTTCGCTTAACGCTCCCCCCGGGCACTCGCGAGCACACTTTCTGCATTTTGTACAGAAGTCCTGCAGCCCGAAATCGATTGGCATGTCAGGAAGGAGGGGCATGTCTGTTGTCACCACTGCGGCCTTGAACCTGGGCCCGAGAAAAGGGTTCACCACACAGTCGCCGATCCTGCTCATCTCTCCAAGCCCCGCCCACAAGAGGATGGGAGGGACCACGACCTGGTAGTTCCAGGCGTGATGTGCCCGAGCGGGATACCCCAGTTTCCTGATATAATCTGCCATGATGCAGGCGATGAAAGCCGAGGTGGAATAGGACATGAAACTCATGGAGTTACTGACCCAGTCATGGCCGGTGGAAGCGCGGGAAGTACGCCAGTCCTGGTCGACAAGTACGGCTATGGCATGTCTGTGGCCCAGCTCTACGGGCTCTCCTGCGGGGTATCCGTGGGTATATACAGCATAAGATGGCAGCGCGCAGATTCCCACCGCATCGGCCCTTATGAAATATGCCAGTTCCTTGATGTGGCGGGAGAGGGTCGCCGGATCCTCGGGAATAGGAGCCTTCTGCGCTGCCCGCTTCCCGTCTACCCTATCGGCCAAATGAAAGAGCATCTTGAAGAGAGCACCGGATACGGGATGCTTGGGAACAAAACGGGTAAACTCCTTCTGCAGCTTCCGGCCGTAGTCACCCCTGTGGGATTTCAAGAAACCGCATTCCCTGGCGTCGAACCGCTTCACCTCGCTCTCATTGATCGCCGTCGTGGGCCGCGAAACCCTCTTGAGCAGATGGACGGGAAAAGGATCGGCGCCCCGTTTATGGTAGCCGCTAATGGTTGACCTCCTCTTTGGTACTGAGACCTATTATCCTAAAGAATTCTGGAAGCTTGTGTGAAGTGGAGGGGGTGCAGGGCGTGAGACTATCAAGCTTCAGGAGTCCCCGCACATCGTCAAGGACATGGGTGGCCCCTTCTTCTTCAAAAGCTTCGCGGCCTGTGCGGCCGGTGAGAACTCCCACAGTCTCCATGCCAAGGGCCTTGCCGGCCATGATATCCGTCGGATGGTCTCCTACGACTATGGCCTGCGCAGGACCTAGATGCAGACGTTTGAGCGCCTCCCGGACGTGGTCTGGGTGCGGTTTGGGATACTGCGTATCCTCCCTGGTGACAACGGCATCAACATAGCTGTCCATATCGGGAAATACAGCCCTGAGCACGGCTATGCAGCTTCGGGTGATGATTCCGATTCCTACGCCCCTCCCCTTGAGCTCCGAAAGGACTTCTCTGGTGAAAGGATAGACGCCCTTGCCGGCAGAAGCGGCAAGTTCCATTTCGCCAAGCCGCGCAAAGGCCTCTTCCCGGAAGGCGGCACCGGCAGGACCCAGTGCGCGTTCCACCTTGTAGATCATCTCAACAATATAATGATCTTTTACCTTTTCCAGGTCTCTTCCGGCACCGTACCTTCTGGCGATCTCCTCGGTCTCCTTCCTGAGAAAATCGAAATCGAGGGTCAGCTCAGTCAGGGTGCCGTCGAAATCGAAGATTACTGCCTTCTTCATGTCAAACCTCTATAACTTCCCCTTTCAAATAAAAAAAGCCCGGAATTCCAAAAGTTTGATCCTTCTGTCTTTCCGGGCTTCGCCTGCAATATTTAAGGAAGCACTATCCGTTTTACGGAGACCACGTTGGGCAGAGACTGAATCTCCCTGATCACGTTGTCTTCCACTTCTTTATCCACATCGAGAAGGCTTATGGCGAGGCCGCCCACGCTCTCCCGACCGAAATGCATGCCCCCTATATTGATTCCTCTGATAAAGAACACATTGCCGATAGATGCAATGACACCCGGCTTATCCTGGTTGTAGACAAAGAGCATATACCCTTTCAGATCGGCCTCGAGGTAAATATTGTTCACTTTTATGAGCCTCGGCTCTTTCTTGCCGAAGAGCGTTCCGTACACGGTGTTCGATCCTTCCGCTCCTTTCACGGTGATGCTCAGGAGAGAAGTGAAATCCTCGTGCTCGCCGGTCTTCGTCTCTTTTATCTTCACGTCCCTGCTCTTAGCCACGACAGGAGCATTCACGTAGTTGACGCCCGACACCTGCTGTGCCAGGATGCTCTTGACGATCCCCTGAGTAAGGATTTTCGTGTCCACCTGGGAGATATCCCCCATGTAATTGATCTCGATCTCCTTTATGGGGAACTCCGTGATGCCTGCCACCATGGTGCCGAGATTCTCGGACAACTTCAAGTACGGCGCAATCTGTTTCGCCACTTCGAGAGAGACCGAGGGCGCGTTGACGCTGTTCTTGATGACGCCGTTCTGGAAGAAATCGACTATCTGGTTTGCGATGTCGATAGCTA
This sequence comes from uncultured Syntrophorhabdaceae bacterium, assembly GCA_964408265.1. Taxonomy (GTDB): domain Bacteria; phylum Desulfobacterota; class Syntrophorhabdia; order Syntrophorhabdales; family Syntrophorhabdaceae; genus CAYOYU01. Next base: position 1,267 of record CAYOYU010000254.1, on the reverse strand, counting down.
CCTTGTCCTGCGCCTCTTTCGTGGAGGCTCCGAGGTGCGGCGTACAGACCGTCTTGTCCGAAAGGACCAGCGGGTTGTCCGGCGGCGGCGGTTCCGGATCGAACACGTCGAGGGCCGCGCATGCAACATGACCGCTTTCGAGGGCTTCCAGCAGATCCTTCTCATTTATGATGGCGCCCCGTGCCACGTTGATGATGATGACGCCCTTCTTCATTTTTGCGATGGCTTCCTTGTTGATCAGACCTCTCGTCTCTTTTACGAGGGGCACATGGATGGCGATGAAATCGCTCTGTTTGAGCAGGGTGTCGAAGTCCACAAGCCTGATGCCTTTGCTCTCTGCAAACTCCTTTGATACATAGAGGTCGTAGGCGATGACTTTCATGCCCAGGGCGATAGCCCTTTCAGCCACTATGGAACCGATATTGCCGATCCCGATGACCCCGAGGGTCTTCTCATAGATCTCGATACCCATTCCGGCTTTCTTTTCCCACTTCCCCTGCTTCATCATCCTGTCCGTAAAAGCGATCTTCCGGGCGGCGGCAAACATGAGGCCTATGGAATGCTCTGCTGCGGCGAGGGCGTTGCCCTGGGGCGTATTCATCACCACGATGCCTTTTTCAGTTGCTGCAGCCACGTCCACGTTATCGACGCCGATTCCCGCCCTTCCTATGACCTTGAGCTTATCGCCCTTCTCGATGATCGGTCTTGTTGCTTTTGTGGCACTTCGGACGATGAGTGCGTCGTAATCGGCAATGATGGCTTCCAGTTCTTCAGCCTTCAGGCCGGTCTTCACGTCGGCAACCAGATTATTCTCTTTGAGAATGTCCATGGCCTTGTCTGATAGTGGGTCCGCGATAAGGATTTTCATGTCTTCTCCTTTCCTTGTCTTCTCTTCCTACAGGTCCTTCAATACTTCAAGGGCTGCCGACACGCCGGCGCCCATTTTGAACTGATACCCCAGGTCTCTCAGAGTAAACTCGAGGGCGGACACTGCCGTGATCACGTCATACTTGTCTGCGTAGCCGAGGGTGGCGATACGGAAGATCTTGCCCTTGAGCTGGTCCTGTCCGCCTGCACCCGTTACCCCGTACTTCTTCCAGAGCGTCTTGTAAATTGCCTGCCCGTCGATACCTTCCGGTGCAACAATTGCCGTCACGGCAGCGCTCGGCGATTTTGCGAAGACCTTCAATCCCAGGGCGGTTGCCCCTTCACGTGTTGCCTTGGCGAGGATGTCGAGGCGCCGGTAGATATTCTCAAGACCCTCTTC
>CAYOYU010000253.1:4540-6958 GCA_964408265.1 uncultured Syntrophorhabdaceae bacterium | reverse complement strand
TTTGTTTTTTTCACTACAACGGCGCCCACCGAGTTCTACCCTGCTTGCTACGCCCTATCCCGACGCGCCGCGTCAGCGATCTGCCCGGACTGGTAAAATTTGCCATCCAGAACGGAATTTCATCTCTCGAATAGCGTGCAGGACCGCCACTCTCTCCCTTCTTGTGGGGAGAACCCTTACAGGATCAAACAGACTCTCCTGACAGAACCTTCCAGACTCTCCTGACAGCAACTTCTCGTACCTCCCGACGTGGTTTTTCCGTCGCCCCGGGCGATAAAACTAATGTAAACAAATCGTCGTCGGAAAAGGTGCACTGTGGATACGGCTCGGCTGCTGAATGGTTCGTCGGTAGGAAAAGATAGTCCCGAGGTGAAGTCGAGGATCCTCATCGTTGAAGATCACAGGTCGGTAAGAACCCTCCTTTGCAGCTGGCTTGGCATGGTGTTCCCCTTATGTTCTTTTCTGACGGCGGAAAGCGGGGAAGAGGCAGTCTCAAAGGCGTCATCGGCCAGGCCCCAGATTGTTCTCATGGATATAGGCCTTCCGGGCATCAACGGTATCGAGGCCACAAAGGAAATTGTGGCCCTGTTGCCGGATGCCAAGGTGGTCATGCTCACCATTCTTGATGATACCGAATACCGGTCCGATGCTGAGAAGGCAGGCGCCTGCGCGTTTGTGACGAAGGGCAGAATGCACGTCGACCTTGTGCCCGTTGTCAAACGCCTGCTTGCGAAAGTTGACGAAGGATCTGACAACCCTTCAGGTTCGTCAGGGGGGGTGCGGAAATGAGACCGCCCAGTGATGGATTATTGCTTCACAGTCAACAGGAAGATCGCTTTCCCGGGGGTATGGCCAAGGTGAGCCATAAGAAGGGCGAGACCTCTATTCTCGTCGTCGAAGATGAAAGGATCGTTGCCGAATCCCTGGAAATGACTCTTCGGGATCTGGGCTACGCAGTAGCGGGTGTTGCCCCTTCAGGAGAGGACGCGATCCGTCTTGCCCGGGAGAACAGACCGGACCTGATCCTCATGGACATCCTCCTCCACGGTGAGATGACCGGCATCGAAGCAGCGGAGAGAATCCGGGCACAATACCGCGTCCCCATAGTCTACCTTACTGCCTATGCCGATGATAAGACTCTGGACCAGGCAAAAGTTACGGAGCCCTATGGATACCTGATCAAACCCTTCGAAGAGCGCGAACTGCACGCCACCATCGAGATGGCCGTCTACAGGAGCGAAATGGAAAACCGTCTCAGGGAAAGCGAAGAGAAATACAGGGTCCTCTTTGAACAGTCCAGGGACGCTGTTTTCATAGGCACCGCAGAGGGGGATTTCGTTGACATGAATCCTGCGGGACTGGATCTCTTCGGGTTCCATAGCCTGCAGGAGGCTTTGGGGCTGTCGCTGGGCCCACGGATCTTCTCCGATGTCTCTCAGAGACGCAAGTTCTTTGCTCTTCTGAGGAGCCAAGGCTTTGTGAAGGATTATGAGATGAAGGCAACGCGCATGGATGGAGAGGTTCTCGATGTCCTCATCACCGCCACCGGCGTTTTCGACGATACCGGCCGTGTTTCAGTCTTCAGGGGTATGATAAGGGATGTTACCAATCAGAAGAAACTGGAGAATCAGTTCCTCCAGGCCCAGAAAATGGAGGTTGTAGGACAGCTTGCCGGAGGGATAGCTCATGACTTCAATAATATCCTCAGTACCATCATCGGTTACGGCGACCTATTGAGAATGAATTTAAGCCCGGAGGATCCTCTTCGCCAGTATGTGGAGCCCATTCTCGACGCCGCGAGCCAGGCAGCCGTTCTCACAAAGAGTCTCCTCGCTTTCAGCAGGAAACAGGTTATTGATCCGAAGCCGCTCAACCTGAACGAGATTGTGGTCGCCATGGGCCGCCTTTTGTCGCGGGTAATGCCGGAGAACATAGAATGGAAGGCTGACATCTTCCCGGAAGAGGTGAACATAGTGGCTGATACGAACCAGATCGAGCAGATCATCATGAATCTGGTGACCAACGCGAAGGATGCCATGGTGAAGGGGGGAAGATTCACCGTGGGCACAGCCATAGAAGAACTGGAACAGGATTCCCCTGCCCCTGACGGGACAGCGTCCCGTAACAGATACGGATGCCTCTGGTCTACAGATACCGGTCACGGAATGGATGAGGCCACTAGAAAGAGGATCTTCGAACCCTTCTTTACCACAAAAGCGGTGGGTAAAGGGACGGGACTCGGGCTCACAACAGTGTACGGCATCGTGAAACAACACAATGGACAGATAAGAGTTGAGAGTGAGGTGGGCCTGGGAACTACCTTCAAGGTCTATTTCCCTCTTGTCGATGCCCGGCTGCACCACCAAAAGGAATGCGGTGAATCACGCGACCCCAACCGAACCCGAAGATTGGCGCTCG
>CAYOYU010000253.1:0-4530 GCA_964408265.1 uncultured Syntrophorhabdaceae bacterium | reverse complement strand
TGATCAGCGCAGAACTGATAGAGAACGGCCAGACTGCTACCCTCAGGCTGAAGGGGCGGATCACCATTGAGGAAGCTGCAGAGGTGTGGACCATCCTTAATGCTTCCCTGAGCCGGGCAGAGACCCTCCATGTGGAGGTGGCAGATCTTGGGGAATGCGACCTCTCCTGCCTCCAGCTCTTCTGCTCTTCCCACCGGACAGCTGCTTTCCAGAACAAGGAGTTTGCCATTTTGGGACAATACCCGGAGCAGATGATTACCCTCATTCATCAGTCCGGATTTGGCCGTCACAGGGGATGTGCGGAGGGGCCCTGCCTTTTCCAGGAGGATTTGAATGGCTGACATAACCGTGGAAGTCACGAGCCAATTCCGGGAGACGAGAATATGACAGAAGACGTCCACACTCTTGCTTTCCGGGAAGAAGCTCACGAACTGCTGGCGAACCTTGAGTCCTCCCTCCTTGACCTCGAAGATCGGCCGCATGATCAGGAGGTCATAAGCAGCGTCTTTCGCGCCATGCATACCATAAAGGGGTCAGGGGCGATGTTCGGTTTCGATGAAATAGCCTCTTTCACCCACGAGATAGAAACTGTATTTGACATGGTGAGGAACGGCAAAATCACGGTGAGCAAGAGACTTGTCGATCTCACCCTCGACGCCAGAGATATGATCCTCACCATGCTCGATGATCCCGATTCCCTTTCCAGGGAGGCCCGGGATAATCTACGCGCTGCCTTCACGACCCTTCTTCCGGGGAGTGTGACATCCAATCCAAACCCCCCTTCGCCCCAGCCGCAGGACCCGGGCGTACCCGCCACGTACCGGATCCGAATCGTCCCCTCCCCGGAACTTTTCTTTACAGGCACGAACCCTCTCCTTCTCCTCCAGGAGCTCCTTTCCCTCGGAGAGGGGAGGGTCGTTGCCCACACTGACGGGATACCCCTTCTCTCAGACATGGACCCGGAGCTTTGCCACACTTACTGGGATGTCATCCTGACCACTGACAAGGGGGTAAACAGCATAAGAGATGTCTTCATTTTTGTCGAGGACTCGGTGAAGCTTACCATAGAAGAGATCCCTCTCGGCAGTGATGGGGAAGAGTATAAACGGATCGGCGAGATTCTCGTAGAACGGGGGGATGTATCAAGGGAGGAGGTGGCGAAGGTCCTGGCGGGGCAGAGGCCCCTAGGAGAAATACTCGTCGAGAAGGGCCTTATCTCCCCGGACAAGGTTGTCTCTGCCTTGACCGAACAGGACCACGTGAGGGGCCTGAAAGAGAAGAAGGAGAAGGAGGATCAGGTATCCTCCATCCGCGTACACGCCACGAAGTTGGATACCCTGGTAGACCTGGTGGGGGAACTGGTTACCGTACAAGCGCGCCTTTCGGCCAAGGCCGTCCAGTCCAACGATCCCGATCTCATGCTCATCGCAGAAGAGGTAGAACGCCTCACTGAGGAACTCAGGGACAACACCATGAGTATCCGGATGGTACCAATCGGAAGCACCTTCGGCCGTTTCAAGCGGCTCGTCAGGGACCTCTCCCACGAATTGGGCAAGGAGATAGAGCTCACCACCGAGGGCGCCGAGACAGAACTGGACAAAACGGTGATCGAGCGGCTGAATGACCCTCTCGTTCACCTTATAAGGAACTCAATAGACCACGGGATTGAAATTCCTGAGGAGCGGGATTCTCTCGGCAAGCCCCGCTGCGGCATGGTGAACCTTGCTGCACGCCATTCGGGCTCCCATGTCCTTATCGAGGTCAGTGATGACGGCAAAGGGCTTGACGCTGAAGTAATCCGGGCAAAGGCCATAGAACGTGGGCTTCTCTCTCCCGATTTGGAGTTGCGCGACAAGGAGATCTTCGCCTTTCTCTTCGCCCCAGGGTTCTCGACGGCCGAGAAAGTGACCTCCGTCTCCGGGAGAGGAGTGGGCATGGATGTGGTGAAGAGAACGATAGATTCGCTGAGAGGATCCATCGATATCACCACGGAAAAAGGCACAGGCACCACCATAACCCTGAAGATCCCGCTCACCCTTGCCATCATCGAAGGTCTTCTGGTCACGATTGGGGATGGCTATTTTGTGCTCCCTCTGTCGGCAGTAGAAGAGTGCATCGAACTCGTTCACCGGCAAGGGGAAGAGGCGAACGGGCGTCGGCTGGTGACGCTCAGGGACAAGCTTGTTCCTTACATCCGCCTCAGGGAACAGTTCACCATCCAGGGAGAGGTCCCAGGAATCGAACAGGTGGTCATTACCGCCAGCGATGGGCAGAAGATCGGTTTTGCCGTAGATCAGGTAATCGGAGAGCATCAGACGGTCATAAAGAATCTGGGTAGCATTTACCGGAATGTAGAGGGTGGTTCCGGGGCCACGATCCTGGGCGACGGTACCGTGGCGCTTATACTCGATGTGCAGCATCTTGCCAGGGCGGCAGAGTTCAGGGCGGCACAACATGGATAGGGTGAGGAGAAGGTTCGAAGGGTTTCTTGATGGTTCACATTTAAACATCGGGATTTGTGCTGTCAGGGGAGGTTAAAGGTGGCGTTTACTTTCTTTTTTCGTGATCTGCAGATTCTGGAACTCATGCTGAAATATGCCGTGCCGGACTTTACTGGAAGAAGTTCCGTCAAGGTCTGGGATGCGGGATGTGCTATGGGGCAGGAGCCGTATACCCTCGCCATACTCTTTGCTGAACAGATGGGCCGTTTCGCCTTCCGGAATGTGGAAATCTTTGCCACCGATATCGAGGAGAGCAGCAATTTCGGAGAAATAGTGAGATCCGGTATCTATCCCGGGGAGGAACTCCAGAGGGTGCCCGATGAACTGAGGGAAAAATACTTCAGACCCGTGAATGGTTCAGGGAGTCTTCAGGTTATCGACTCCCTGAGGTCCAAGATCAGATATGCCCGTCATGATCTCCTGTCTCTGACGCCCATAGGTTCACAGTTCAGCGTGGTACTTTGCAAGAACGTGCTCCTCCATTTCAACTACGAGGCGCGGATCGAGGTGATAAAGATGTTCCACCGGTCACTCATTCCCGGCGGTTATTTTGCCACTGAACAGACTCAGAAGATGCCGAAAGAGATAGAACACCTTTTTGAAAAGGTTGCTGCTCACGGGCAGATTTTCCGGAAAGTGGAGGTTCCCTGTTGAAAGTGATCAACCTCAGGGGAAACAAGAACACCTATTCCTGCAATGCCTATCTGGTGCTTGGTACCTGGAACAGCCTGAGTGATATGAACACCCTGGTGGACATCGGAACCGACGGTTCTATCGTGGATGAGATCGAATCCATGAATACGGGCGTCGGCAAACACCCCGTTGAGCAGGTGGTCATAACGCACAACCACTTTGATCACACAGGTGGTCTGCCGGTGATAAGGAAACGTTATAACCCGAAGGTGTACGCACTCTGCCCTTTTGAAGGAGTGGATGAGGTGCTCAAGGACGGACAGACCATCAGGATGGGCGACTCTGATTTCGAGGTAGTCCGTACTCCGGGTCATTCGAGTGACTCCCTCTGTTTGTACTGTGAAAAGGAAAAGGTCCTCTTTTCGGGCGACACACCAATCCGGATCAGGACCATAGGCGGATCATATTCGAAGGAGTTCGTGTGTGCGCTGGAACGCCTGGCTAAAAGAAACATCAGGACTATCTATCCGGGCCATGACATGCCCATCGTAGAGCGGGTCCTGGAGATCATGCGAACGACTCTCGCAAACGTGAAAAGCAGCGGGTGTCTGAACAGCTTGTAGAAAGCAGGGGGTGAAGGTGAGTCTTGGCAGAGGGGGGCTTGGTGATCGGGAAGAAGAGAGTGTGAATAAGATTTTGACAATAAAGATCTTCATCTAAAAGGAGGATACCATGTTCGGGAAAACAAAGGTAATTACGCCAACGGCCTTTACGGGAGAATTGGAACGACTGCGGGATGAAATCGGAAGAGGTAACCTGGCGGAGCGCTGCAGGGCGCAGGGCCTCGATCCTCAAACAGAGCTGGCGGTGAGGCTCGTAAATGAGATATTGGATCGTGCAACGATGCCGGTTGAACGTTTTGCTCAAGGACTCGGGTCACTGCTGAAGGAGCATAAGGCAGGAGAAATAGATGCCAGGCTTGAAACAGGCAGTTTCGCGGGTGTCTACGGGGAAATGGCCCAGGCGGTAAACAGTACACTCAGTCTCCATATTGAGAACATTCTGAAAGTGCTCGACGTGGTGACGAGGTACGCTGAAGGAGATTTTGCTCCCACCCTCGAACAGCTGCCGGGGAAACAGGCGCTTGCCAACAAGGCGCTTGACCAGCTAAAGGCGGCTGTTACCGGTTTGGTTGGTGAAGCCTCGATGCTTTCGAGAGCAGCCGTGGAGGGCAAGCTCGCCATCCGTGCCGATGCCGCAAAGCACCAGGGAGAGTACCGGAAGGTCATTCAGGGAGTCAACGACACGCTGGATGCGGTAATCGGGCCGTTGAATGTGGCTGCAGAATATGTGGACCGCATCAGCAAGGGCGACATACCGCCCAAGATCACCGACT
>CAYOYU010000252.1:1946-7035 GCA_964408265.1 uncultured Syntrophorhabdaceae bacterium | reverse complement strand
TGATCCGTCCTTGAGAGCAGCCTGAATTTCCAAGTTGAGTTTCAGAAGCGATACCACGTTATAGAGCGTCCTTATTGAATCTCCGGTGATTTGAAGAATTCCGGCAACTGTTGCCGTAACGGTGCCAGCCAGGTCTTTCGGGTTACGGCTGTACATCCCCAGCACTCCCAATGCCCCCGGCACATCCTGATTCAGATCGGCATGTTTGATATGGAGATATTTAAGGACGCTCTTCGCCTTATCGATAGGATTCAGGCCCTCTCTCTGGAGGTTCTCTGTAAGCTGGAGTGCCGTAGGGTTCAGTCTCAAAAACAAGGTTCAAGGAGTTCATAGAGTTCAAGGAGTTCAAGCCGTTAAAGCATTTGAGCTCCACAATCTCTTCGAACTCCTCAATCTCTTCGAACTCTTCGATTTTCTTGCTATCTTGCAAGAAGGGCGTTTCACTGTCAAGCGAATAAACGAACCGATCCGTACCGGTTCTTTCTTGCATTCCCTATGTGCTGGTGGTACTGTATGAGACACAGTCAATCTAAAGCAATGGATAGCGCATCCATTCGTCACACATAGGTTTCAGCTCCATCATGCTCGTGCTTTCACGGTAATTTGATCCACCGCAACACCGGAAATCTGAAAGGAATGATTCTGAGAACAGGCTCGTTTATGGGAATCTTTGTAGAACAGCGGCGGGTGACCACCCCGTTAGCGATAAAATGACGGATATGACATTACTCAAAGAGGCACTAACATGTCCACAGTGCATAATAAGCGTGATGGGAGACCATGCTGGCGAAGGCGTTGAAGCGATCTTCCTCAGGAAGGCTACCGATATTGAGCGAACAGCAAAGACTTTCTGGCTCACGAGGTCGCCAAGAGCACGACCCGCACAAGTACAGGCCCTCTGCAAAAAGATACCTATATGCGCGATATTTGTTGAGCCAGCGACTAGGGGTGGAGCTCGTCCGACTACAAGAGACGACGCAGCCAGGGAGTATTCCGCGGATGGACGGGTGTGGTATCAACTTCCCGAAGGTATTAGCCCTGTCACCGGGAAGATAGATACCAGTGCAGCGGCTCTTGTTTTCGACATGATGACGACGGCAGTCACTGGAGAACTGGATTTGTGGGGCTACGGAGACTTGTCTGACGCACAAAAGCCTCTGAACTTCATACGTGGTTGTTCTACGGTCTGCGCAATCCGAAAAGACATGAAGGCACATCCCGAAAGAATGGAATCGCGCTATCGTGGAATTGTCGCGGTAGCGAGGCTTGCGGAACCATACTGTGTGTGGCTTCGATAAATTGCCGACCATTTATTGGAGCCAATCGGAGGGCACATGAACCACTGGGGTATCCCGGATTGGTTAGAAGGGGAAGTGAAAGGAACAGAAGTGGGGTCGGCCCTTGACAGCCTGTTGAAAAACTAACCCTCCGCCCAGGTTGCCCTGACCCCTATGTCATTCCAGAAGGAACCACGGCGCAGCATTCAAGGCAAAGTGGCACGGGAAACGATGAAGTCGCCCGGACACCTATGAGATTGGGTTTCTTACAGGTAGCACGGTAGTACGGTTTTACGGTCCTTTGACAATCGAAGAGAAGTTACCCGCTTTTATACCGCAAGGGAGAAAACACCACTTCGGGAGGGAAGGCAAGCTTTTTTGAAATAACAGGCTTAAAGCAAAGGGGTTTTGTGACGAAGAAAGAAGAAACTTTGACAAGACCGTTACTCGGGAAAGGAGGAGCAAATGAAAAGGAAAATGCATATCTTTTTGGTCATCGCCGCCACCGCAGCCTTTGTCCTTGCCGCAGCGCAGGCGCCGGCGTGGACTGGAACCAAGACTTTTTACGGGAATACCATAGGCTTCGGGGACATATCGTTTCAGTGTTCTTTCACTATTACGGAGAACTTCCGCGGTTTCCCTGTCGCCGGCGACCTGGGACTGCGCATGAACAACTATAAACAGGAGCCCGTGGTTCTGGGAACCTACAAGTGCACGCAGACAAAACCACTTTACCCGGGGGCAGCCAGCACCGAGAAATGCACACCGGTCGATTCTGCGAGCGTCGGTGTGGAACCCTTCAATGGCACCAAATGGTCTTTCTACCCGGTAGAGAACCAGAATTGGGCACCATCCTTCGACGACGGGCTCGATAGCATGTGTGAGGCACTGTTCGGTCAGGGAATGAAGAGGCAGCAGTGAACAACCCCGGCGGCTTCGCGGTTCCTTGACAATCGAAAGGGGGCGCCCGCTCCTGCCCTGCAGGGGGGGGCGCAAGCTGTCTTGAAATGACGGCATCGAAGTAAAGGGGTTTTGTGAAAAAGAACGGGGAAATCTTGGCAAAACGTTGAAAAAGAGGAGGAACTCATGAAAAACAGATCGGACCTTGTAAAGACAGCGATAATCGTCACGGTGATGGCCCTTCTCCTACCCGTTCCGGCAGCCTATAGCGCGGATTGGCAAGGAAGAGTCAACGGCTACCTCATTCAATGCACCGTCACTGACATCGAAAACTTATTGTTTGGGGCTTGGACAGCTTTTAACCTCCAGTATACTTTTTGCAACGAAAATTACTGGAGATTAAGATGTAAGGCCCCCATACCTGATGTGATTGACGACGTAGACTTTGGCTGCTCCTGGGAAGCCGGCCCGACCACACAGGCATGCAACGGGGCCACCTATAGCATGAGTATGATTAAAAAAAACTTTTCACTTAAAGCGGGAACCAAAAACGCACAGAACTACGTATGCGGTGAGCAATTCAAATTGATGAGCGTTACCGTAACACCGCTGAAGTAGTGCGGACACTGCCAGCCACGGCACATCGCCGGGGCAACACCCTACCGTGCCGTTTGCGCGACAGGACCAGGGAAGGAACATATCAGAAAAGGAAGAATTCATGAAAATGAGAATATCGCACGTCGCTGCAGCCGTCGCCGCAATAGTCGCAATTGTTGTCATCCAAATAGCAACTGCACAATGGGAGGACTCGGAACGCAATAACGGGAGCTACGGGACGTTCTTCAATGGGCGAATTCCACTTCAAAGTGCACCTTGTAGAGCCTGACACAACACCTCATGGGGTGTCTGGTAGTTGAGGCACTTCCTGGAGAAGGCAACAGGGACGTTCTTAACTTGTTAAGTTGTTAGGAGAGAGCACAGGTTCGGCCGGAGTCATCCAGATGAACGGTCCTTCGGCAGGGTCCTTCGGCAACGGGACACTGTCAGGCACCGCAGTCGGCACAGTTCGCCAGCCGGGCAGATAAAGGGGAACGACGTTATGGAAGTCCATATACAACCGGGGGTGAATGGCGGCAGGTCTTGTTTCCTTCAATTTGGGCAGGCATGTCCCCAAAGATACACAGGAAAAGGTAACGATGCAAAGAAAACAAGACCTGACCTCCTGGGTTTCTGAAGACGCCGGTATTCGAAAGATTATTGATAACAGCACCGGAGGTACCCATGCAATCCAATAGAAACGTAAGTGAGTACATGATCACAGAAATCCTGGTCCAGCGTGGCGATATTCGCTTTGTCGGCCACTACTCCGTCGAGCCGCCCTCCAAGGTACGCCAGGTAATCGCGCGGCAAGGCGCGAAGCCGACAGATCTCCAGATCAAGAAGGGGCAGGGGGGCTGGGAACTCGAGATCCTCCTGCCTCCGCACACGTTCGAACAACTCGCGGCGGTGTTCACGGTGGGTACGCCAACCTGCCGAATTGATCGGGACCACGCTTCCCTCTTCGAAATTGTGTATTCATGCAGAGTCAATTCGGCGTACGCCGAACACCGGTTCCTGGTGGAGAAAAGCTGAGGCTAATTCAAATATCAAGGGTTGGTGATCGGTCGGACGCTAGATACTACCGGATCCTTGGGCTGGATACGGCTGGAATGCGAGCGGGACCGCCAGGTTCCCCGGGTATATTCTTTCCTTTGCAAATTGGGTCCCCTTTGCCGGATAATGGAAAAAAAACAATCCTCAACCCCAGGATCCGAAGGAGGTTGCCATGGCCGGTAAATGCCCGAATTGCGGGTACCCGAGACAATCGAAAGATGAAGGGGGCAGTTCCCCTTCCCTGTGCCCGGGCTGCGGCATCGCCTATGACGGGGTCGACGACCAACATGCCAACGAAATCAAGCGCTACGGGATGCTCCCGGCATGGCTGAACTTTCCGAAGCTGACCAGCATCGGGTTCTTCATGGTGGCCGTCTTGATGGGCGTCTGCGCAGATAAGGTGCCCGGAGGGGTGATAATAGCCTGGTTCGTGGTAATACTCGCGCTGGCTCTTGGAATCGTCTTTTACCTCTTTTACCTGCAGGCGAAAGCCAAGTTCGTGGCAATCACCGCTGATGGCCTTCACGTGTCGGGCCAGGGCTTGATCCCCTGGAATGAAATCTCCGGCGCTGAACTGAGGTGTTCAACAGAAGAGGCGAACAGCGATGTCACTCTCTATTCCTTCACAGCCTGGTGGATAGATCTCGATGTACCCTGCCTGGCAAGAAAGAAGATGAAGATCGCCGCTCAATTCGACAACATCACAGACCTCTATAGCGAAATTGAGAAACGGATGAACCGGGGCGGTGCCGGAAGCTTTGAACCGACAGACGGCAACATCAATCGTAAGCCTCTTTATCTGTTGTCCGGCGGGACCCTGTCTCTCATAATGGGCACCGGCATGATTGCAACTGCTCTCAGCAGTGGGCCGAACTGGTTTGACCGCGACCCCAAGTTTGTCGTTGCGGGATTCATTCTCTTTGCAGCCGGCATCGCGGTGCTCATAGGAAGCTGGAAATACGTTCGGCAGGACACTTCAATGTAGAATGGGAAGAAGAGGGTCTGCCCTCGACATTAGACTTTCCGCCATGGGGCCGGTCAGGGGACGTTGGTGACTTTGGTAACCGAACGGAATATGCCCGATGCTGAAATGAATTTCCCTGGAGGGAGATAATGCCGCGCAAAGCTCGCCTCGATGCCTATGGTACCCTCCACCATGAGAACCCGGGTTATCCTGCGCCGAAATAGCTCGTCAACCGGGAGTGTCCCACCGTTGCAGTGTTGAAAATGATGAAGAAGGAGAATTGATTGGAGCAAGT
>CAYOYU010000252.1:0-1936 GCA_964408265.1 uncultured Syntrophorhabdaceae bacterium | reverse complement strand
GCAAAAGTTACCAACGTCCCTGAAAGCGTATGAATCTGTCCAAGTAAGCGTCGAAAACAATTAGGAGAACGAACGCTGGGAGTGGTACAATGGGTGGGGGCAGGTCAGTACACTTCGATTTGCAACCTTTTGTCGCGCCGGCCACCGAAAATCTTGCGACGAGGAGCGTGCTATGCGAATAAGCGGAATTGCAGGTCTGATTCTGGTCTGTGGACTCATGGTTTTCTGCACAATCAATCATGCCCGGTCGGAAGACATAACCGTCACGGCACCCACCCAGGGCACAGTCTGGACCGCGGGGGGGACATATAACATTACATGGACAGGACCTGCGATCCCGGCATGTGACCTTCAGGTTCAGAAGACGTGGGATGAAGCCCAGGGATACAGCCTGATAGCCACCGTAGCCAGGGGTAAGTATTTCTATACCTGGACCATCCCCACCAACATTCCTCCCCTCATTTCCTCCAACATCCGCATTCGGATTATGGAGTGTCCGGGACGCTACGGGGTCAGTGCTCCGTTCACGATTAAAAAGTAGCCAAGCAAAACATAGAAGGGGAGTCCAGGCATGGGAAGATCAGGGAAAGAAACCCTGGTTATCTTCTCCGCTGGTCTTTACTATTCTTCTTTTGCTCTCCCATGCCTCCCGAAAGGCGGTCATGAACACCTCCGACGTTGCGTCTATGGTTGTCATATTCAGTACCTCCTCCACAACGAACTAGGTATCCTGTACCATAACTTGGGCACAAAAGCAGAGGCATAAGGATGAGGACAACCATAGGTTGAACGGGGCCCCCTGCTTTACCCCGGCGTTTTCGTAACCTATACGAAAACACCGGCGTGAATGGGCGAAGGCGTGGAGTGGGAAGATGGATATGTGATGCACTGGCCCGTCTTCGCTGACCGGAGGCGTACTGAATGTACGTCGGAGGGCGCGAGGCGGGACAGGGCGCGCAGAGACGCTCCCCCGAACACGCCTTTGTCCGGTCACAAGAACATCGTCTTTCTTTACCTTTTCTGAAAACCGGAGGAATAGGGGGCATTGGCTCCCCTCGATGCCTATGGTACCCTCCACCAGGAGAACTCGGATTATCCCGCGCCGAAATAGCTCGTCAACCGGGAGTGTCCCACCGTCCCTGAAGTACGTCTCCTCTTAAGTAAGGATTCCAGGAAGCGACAATAAATGTAGACGATAGAGATGGAAGACGAGATACTCCTTCTTGAAGACAGCCAGCTCCAGGCCACAACGCTCATAGATTTTCTCCGTACCCATAACTATAGCGTCGCCCACGCCAAGGACGGGCTGGAAGCTCTCTATATGCTCATGCAGATGACGCCGCGGCTCATCATCAGCGATATCTGGATGCCGCGGATGAACGGGTACGAATTCTGTGCCGCCGTCAAGAGCGACACACGGTTGCATGACGTCCCCGTCATCCTTCTCACATCCCTTTCGAACGCAAAAGACATCGTGAAAGGGCTCAATTCAGGGGCCGACTATTACCTTACCAAGCCCTACAGCGAGAGCCTTCTTCTCTCCATGGTCGAATCCATTCTCTCCGGTGAGAAGACAGCTTCGGGAAATGGCAAGAGCAGTTTCAAGGTGAAGATAAAGGACCGAACCATGAACCTGAGTGCCTCACCCCAGCAAATCCTCAACTTCCTCTTCTCCACCCATGAGAACCTCCTCCTGCAGAATACAAGCCTTCTTCATGCCAAGCTGGAGATGAAGAAGCTCAACGACAGCCTGGAAGAGCGGGTGCGGGAGAAGACCCGTTCACTGGAGAGGATTCTGAATGGCACCGTGGCAGCCCTGTCTACGGCTGTCGAGATGAGGGACCCCTATACCGCGGGCCATCAACTGCGCGTTTCTCAACTCGCCTGCACCATAGCCCGGGAGATCGCCTTTCCGAAAGACCGGATCCAAGGCCTT
>CAYOYU010000251.1:6132-7072 GCA_964408265.1 uncultured Syntrophorhabdaceae bacterium | reverse complement strand
CCCCAGTCAACAGTACCATTCTGGTAGTCGGTGCCTTCCACCAAAGTCGTCATTACCTGTTTTCCCGCTTCGGCGGCGGCATTGTAAAAGACTTCCTGGTCAATCTGCGCGTAGCCGAGGCTTTCGACAACAATTGCCCGCTGTGCCTGGTTCAGTTCTTCAAAGGTAGCCGTGTCTGACGGTGCACGTACACCGCCCCAGTCAATTGCATCGATGGAGAAGTCAACCGCCGTAGTGCCGAAGGTGGTGACCACCTTTTGCCCGACCGGTGCATCCGCCTTGTAATAAACCGGGTGTGCCGTCGATCCCTCGTAGGCATCATAACCGAGGGCATGGGCCACGACTTTTTTCTGCGCAGTTGTGAGGCTCGCAAAATCGGCGTTGGCTGCAGGCTGGCCCGCGGTACCCCAGTAAACGTCTGCATTACTGTAATCCGCGACGGGACCCTGGGTGAAGGTTTCCACCACTTTCTTCCCTGGAGCTGCATTGTAATTGAAATACCGTTTCAGATGTGTCGGATCTGTGTCGCCATCTATATAATTGGTGACTATGGCTTTCTGTGCAGCGGTGAGGTCGGCCCAGGTAGCATCGACGTCAGGTTTGGCAACGTCGTCGGTAGTAATATTGAGATCACCGAGCCATAGATCTCCCGGCATAACGTAGTAATCGAAGACATAGCCCAGTGCACTTGCCACCACGAGTTTCTGAGCACCAGTCAACCCCCCGAAGGTGGTAGCGGTAGGTACGGGAACGCCGGCTGCGCCCCAGTCAATCAGGCTGTTACTATAGTCCGCCGATTCACCCTGGAGGAAACTTGTGACGAGCTGTTTGCCGGCAGGAGCATCGGCCTTGTAGAAAACCAGGCCCGTGTATGGCGTGTAACCCGCGGTGGAGGTGAGCAGGGGGCCTTCCGTCAAAGTTTCGCGAAATACCCCTGTCG
>CAYOYU010000251.1:0-6122 GCA_964408265.1 uncultured Syntrophorhabdaceae bacterium | reverse complement strand
GTCTTATTGTAGAAGCCGCCGTTTTCGTAAACAGTGTAGCCCAGTGCTTCGGCGATCTGGTTCTTTGCCTCGTCGCTTAAGGAAGCGAAAGGCGTGTAGTTGGCAAAGGATGTAGCGGTCACACCCGTACCTGCCAGATCGAGGTTATAGCCCTCGAAAAGAGCGCGCAGGTCGGCGCTTATCTGGCCTGAGTTCAATGCATCGATGATAGCCTGGATTCCCGCGGTTGTGGAGGCCAGGGTCTTGCCAGGCAGGGTGTCAAAGTAGTCTGCAAAGGTGTTTGTTGTCTCACCTGCCTGGATAGTGAGGGACCCGCCGCTCGTGACCGAACCTGCAAGGTTCATCTCGCCGGTAGTCGAAATTGTCAGGGTGGCGCTGTCGCCGCTCTTGTGCGGTATCGGGGTGTCGCCGTCATAGGTGAAATAGGCGCCTGCAATGACTGCGCTGCCCGAGTTGATATACATGTAGTCAGCGGAGATCAGCGTAACGCTGCCACGGTCCTCCGGTGCGGATATAGTGCCGCCCTCGAGAAGCGTCATTCCAGTGCCGGCCGTCATGGTAAGTGAGGAGCCCGTGCCATCTACGAATATACCAGCTGCGCTGACAATCGACGCTGAAGCGGTGATGGTCAGGGTACTGCCGGGGTTCAATGTCTCGATGGTGCTGCCCTTGTCGGCGGTGACACTGTTGATCTCGGCGCCATAGCCTACCATGCCACCCACGCCGGTGCTGCCGTTGACCGTGATGGTCACACTTTGATCGCCCTTTATCCAGCCTGACACCAGAAGTTGTTCAGTAAGGTTGATTACCATCTGGTTTGCATGGATACCTGAATCAGCAGGTCCCAGAGGGTCATGAATGTTCTGCCGCTGGACTTCCATGAGGCGGGCGTTGAGGGTCAATCTGTCGCTCGACTGGACGTCACCCATGATGTTGATACGGTCTGCGAAAAAGGTCGTTTTGTCATTCAGTTTGGCCGAGAAGTCAAAGATGCCGACTGCCTTGTCTTCCACATCACCGATATACATGGTCACATCTTCGTGGCTGTGGCCGATGGTGATGCTTGAAAATCCGTCATGCAAAGCTGACAGGTCTCGCATCCCGAGGTCGAAGTATCCAGTTGCACCGGCTGTTGAATAGTCGCGTCCGTAGGTCGACTGACCGGCACCGCCTACACGGTAGCTCTGCGTAAGAGACTTGCTCTTCAGGACGAGATCGCCCGTGCCGATGACGTTGTTATCACCGGAGGCAAAATCGACATCGTCGGCGACGACGGTAATGTTGCCGCCTCCGTTTACCGTCGAAATCACACCAGAATTCAAGGAGAACAGGGATTCTTTCGCTGCAAGATCGACATCGATGACTCCTGTGGGAGTGTAAAGACCGCCGTTGACACGGCCGTCAGCCGAGATACCCAGACTGTCCGCTTCACGAACCACGATGTCGTCGAAGGCGGCCCCTGCCGTGCCAAGGTTCACTACGGTCAATTCAGCCAGGCGGGTATTCAGAACCCCATGGATACCTGCAGCCTTCACGCTGAACAGCGCATCGGGCGCTACCAGAGTGGCACTTCGCACATCGACGATGCCGCTTGCGTCGATGGCCAGATCGGTTGCGCCCCAGGAGGCCCCGGAACCGCTCACAAGCCTCGTAGTTGCCCCCGTATCGGTAACCTCGATACGATCCAGGGTATCAGTAAAATCGATTGTGCGCTGGCCGTATTTAAATTCGTGATTATTGAGATAGAGGGCACCCGTCGAAGCTATCGGTGCAAGCACGAGGCGGTCAATACCCTCCCCGCCCTCTACCGTAAGAGTGCCGTCTCCGCTCACATATATCAGATCGTCGCCTGCGCCCGCGTTGAGCGTCACGGCAGGGGCAGAGGGGTCGCCGGTGATGTGGATTTCGTCGTCCCCCAGCCCGGCATCGATGGTGTTGCTGGCGTTCCCGCTCACCCATATCGAATCGTTGCCATCGTCTCCATGAACAACATTGGTGCCTGTTCCGCTTATATAAATGGTATCATTGCCGCTTCCGGCATAGACTGTATTGATCCCGCCTGCGATGGTGATCACGTCGTCACCGCCTGCGCTGTAGATGGTGTTAGTTCCTGCCCCCATATCGATGTACTCGACCGTCTCACCTCCGGCGAACCTGTCATTGCCGGTCCCGCCGTAATAGTGCGCACCGCTGGCAGCTCCACCGCTGAAGGAATCATCGCCCGCGCCACCGTCAATCACGCTGCCCGCCGCACCTCCAGCTACGAGGAAAGTATCGTCGTCGCCTTCACCGTAAAACTCCAGGGTAGATGTTACATCAGGGCTCACTGTGATAGAGTCGTTGCCATCGCCGCCGTGGGCTATGATTTTGTTGACACCGGTAAAGTTTTTAGACTGTCCCAACGCCCGGACTGTGGTGACTCCATCGCTTTCCGATATATTCCAGGCTTCATTCGTAACCTTGTCGTATAACCAAGAGCTGGAGTCGTCCGGATTCGCTTCTCTGAATTTCGCCCTGTCCCCCATGTTGAGGTACAGGGTATCACCCACCTGTGACGCAATGACCGGCGGCGCACCCCAACTCCACTCATAGCTGCCCGAGACGGTAATGCCGACCACCGTCACTTCCGCAGCCAGGTAGGCGCTGGCAGGTGTAATCTCTATGTCGCCCCTGAAGCCGGCGAGGGTGAAGTCAAGATCGAAAAGACCCATATCGATGGAAACATCAATGGAACCCCAGACACTGGCAGCGAACCTTGTATCGCTGATCGTCAATGACATGCCTGCATTCAGCTCCAGAACGAACATGTCAATGTGCATGCTCGCCTCGCCGGTAATGCTGAAGTGTCCGTCGGACCTAATGTAGCCGCTCACATTAATGTTGATGAAGTCGAAGAAATTCAGAGTGGCATGGTCAATGGCCAACTCGAATACGCCACTGACGACGCTTATGGAGCCTGCGAAGCTGACCTCGAAAGCATAGATGTTCAGGGCACCGTCAAGGGACAGCTTGAAAGTAGTACCTGCAGCGACACCTGCATATTCATGCCTGTTGCTCGTATTGATTTCCAGCGTGGCGCCGGCTTCTATCCCGATAAAACTGATCCCCAGATTGACGTCCATGGTCGCCTTCAACGCGAACACAGCGCCCTCATCCTCTGTATTCAGGATTGCGGCTGCGCCACCCACCTTCACATCTCCCAAGTCCCCGAGGGCGAGGGTCATGTCAAGGGATGCCTGGAATCCTTCCTCATTTATGAGTATGTCAACAGCTCCTTCGAGCCCTACGGCACCGGCTATCTCAATGCTTGCCGATCCTGCAAGGTGGAATGAGCGGGCAGTCAGCCCTACCGTGGTATACCCGCCGGTAAAGGATCCGTCCGCTGCCTTCTCAAGGGCCCTGACCTGCTGCACCTGGTCTGTGGTGTTGATCTGGAGCAGAAAACTGCCTGAAATGGAGAATACGCCATCAACACCGATGATCTCGTTGTCGTCCCCCATGCCCGTGGCCTCGAGACTGCCATAGAGGCCGCCGTTGGTGAAACCGAGCGTTCCTGCTACCCCAACCTTAAGCGGATCCATATCAAGGATGGCGCCTAAGCTCATCTCGGCCCTCACCTCGGAACCGGTAATGCTGAAAAGGATCGCAAAATCGCCCTGAAGCTGGAGTATATCGAGGAACTTAAGGCTTCCCTCTCCGCTTAATGCCACGTAGAAATCGGCAGGCGCTGTCTTGCCCGGCGGTGTTGCCGAAATAACGCACTGCCAGCCCGGATAGTTGTCCGGATCAAGGATGCCCCTGAATGCTTGAGGTATGTCATAGACGATGTTTGTGCCAAAGGAGTTCATATCGAACTCAAGTTTGAAACCGGCCTCAAAGACACCCGGAACGCTGAGGCTCTTGTCCATCTCGAGTTTAACGGCGATACCTGTTTTGCCGTTCACATTCCCGAAGACCAAAAGACCCATGGCATGGGAAGTATAGCTGAAAGAATTCGGGTCCCCGATAGTAGCCTGCACATCGGCAAAAGCCGTCAGCTTGCCGTTCGCGATGGAGATATCGACAGCCCCCTCGAGATCCACAATATAGGCGATATTGACGCTCGCCATGCCGGCCAGATGGAATGAGTAAGGATCGAGTCCCACCGTCGTGAAATTGCCGGTGAACTCACCGGTGGTGGCGTCACGCTCCAACGCCTTGACCTGCTGCACTTGGCCGGTAGTATTGATCTGCAGCAGGAAACTGCCTTTAATGGAAAACACATCTTCGACGCCGATAATCTCGGAGTCGTCCCCCATGCCCGTGGCATTGAGGCTCCCGTAAATCCCTCCGTTCGTAAATCCCAGGGTACCGACCACCCCGACCTTGAGAGGATCCATGTCGAGAATGGCGCCCACCGTCAGTTCAGCCCTGACTTCTGTCGTCGATCCCACAGTGGTAACGCTGAATATGACCGCAAATTCACCCTTCAACTTCAAGGTGTTAAGGAAGTTGAGATTACCCGAACCGCTCAGGGCGATATAGAAATCTGCAGGTTCCGTCTTTCCCGGCGGTATCGCCGAAATCGTCACCGAGTGATAATCGAGGACCCCGCCGTTTTCCGTCCAGAAATCCTCCGGGACGTTGTACACAACATCTTTGCCGAAGGAGTTCATGGCAAATTCGAGCTGGAAGTCGGCTTCAAGAATATCGGGGATATCAAGCTGCTTATCGATCTCAAGCTTCGCCGCGATGCCTACCTTGCCGTCTATATCACCTATCATCAACAGTCCCATCGCGTGGGAGCTGAAATAGAATGATGATGGATCGCCGATACCCGCTTCCACGTCGGCAAATATCGTCAGGCCCGATGGAGAAGCCTTGAACTCAAAAGCGCCCTGCATGTGTATCACCGAGGCAATATCCAGCACCGCCTGCCCTGCCACACGGATGTACTGGTTGTCATAGGTCAGGACGATGGGCTCGTCAGGGTTGCCGGTCTCTATGGCATAGCCAGTGTGTTTGGCTTGGAGCTTGTCGCCAACAGTACCAGCTTGTTCTTCAGTCAATGCCCCGGTGGTAAAAGTCCAAATACCTGAACTATCTGCCTGGACGGTCCCGAGAAACGTATTATCCGCATCAAAAATGGAGACATTGCTGTTCTCCTTGGCCGCTCCGTTCAGTCGATAGAGTCCTCCGCTTAAGGCGGTCACACTCGTGATATTGACCTTGTTCGCAGTCGTCTCCTGCTCAAAGGACCATCCCATCTTCGAGAAGTCTATAGTGGTCAGACTGACGGTAACATCGGCTTTCGACTTGTCAAACTGGAACTTGCCGTCATCGTCCTTGTACAACCCGGTCGTGAGAGTAAAACGGCCACCAGTATTCAGGTCAAGGCTGAGATCGTCCGCCTCGAGGGTTACGTCAGGTACTCCTGAGAGACCAACGGAGGTAATATGAGCTTGAGCAGCAAGATAGACACCAACCTTCAAACCTTCCGCCGAGATAATCAATTCTTTGGCCACTAACACTCCAAGATCAAGATCTTGGACATAAAGGCCCACGGCGTCTTTGTTCACTTCATCTGTTTCCTCGATCCGGCCGTTGTTGTTGCTGTCCCAGAAGTAGCCGTGACCATTCACGGGAACGCCGATGAAACCGTTCGCATCGTTGATACCTATGGCCAGACTCGTTACCGTCGTGGTTTCCCCATTGGAGAGAGTCACTGTCTCGGACCCTTTCTTCGTAAAAGCCATGGAGGCTGACATTTGCAGGAAGCCCGCAAGGTTGATCTCGGCATAGCCTACCTTGGCCTGGAGAATCTCCTCAGTGAAGTCCAGGATAACCGCGTTATTTCCTCCGGCCCAGACTGCGAAGCCGTAGGGGGCCAGCTTGCCGTCACGGTTCAGGTCCTCGGACAGGTTCAGGACGCCGTCGCTGTTCAGGTCCTCGCCGGGATCAAGAATTCCGTTCAGATTTGTATCCTCGTCATAAGTATCGAGTACTCCATTACTATTCTTGTCTTCGGGGGAAGTCGGGAAAGTCGCCTGGTAGTTTATCGAAGGCGGCCCGAACAGCTGCAAAGCCACGTTGACCACTGCCTGCACCGTCGGGTCCGGGAGGCTCCAGAAGAACGTGTTGAT
>CAYOYU010000250.1:0-7114 GCA_964408265.1 uncultured Syntrophorhabdaceae bacterium | reverse complement strand
CGGAAGTCGAGAAGGCAACGCCCTTCCTCATGTCCGCCGTGTTTGACCCCAACAAAGGCGCGAACGGAGGGATTGCAGGATACTTCGGGATAGAACCGATGAGCTTCTCCGAATTGAAGCCCTACCTCAAGTTCAGGCAGGGCAACTGGTTCAAGGACATAAACAGTTACGAAGCGGTAATGGGCTTTGAGTCGGCCGAACTTGAACAGCCCGAGGTAGGTCACATGATCCGTATGCCCGAGAAGAATGTGCAGTTCAAGGTGGTGGGTATACTCCAAAGAACGGGCACGCAGGATGATGGAACGATCTTTGTACCACTCAAGACTTTACAGAAGATATTCAATATACCCGATGAAATCACCACCATCGGTATAAAATTGAAGAAAGGGGTAAACAGTGCGAAGCTCGAGGAAAAGCTTTACCAGCTCCCCGATGTCCAGGTGGTAAGTCTGGAGCAGGTGAAACAGACGATTATGAAGCTTATCTCCACTGCACAAATAATGGTCCTCTCCATCGCTTTTATAGCGGTTCTTATAGCAATAGTAGGGGTTATAAATACGATCCTTGCATCGGTCTGGGAGCGGTTCCAGGAAATAGGCATTCTCAAGACCATCGGTGCCATGCCGTGGGATATATTCAAACTGATCTGGATTGAAACCCTCATGCTTTGCACTACGGGAGGCATTCTCGGGGTCATCCTCGCCCTGGCCCTTTCCAAGCTGACGGACGTAATCATGAGGCGAGTCCTGCCCTACGCTCCCGGCGGGGGACTGGTGCTTATCGATGCGAAACTTATTGTCATAACCATTGCGGGCATCCTCGCTATCGGCCTTCTCAGCGGAATTTATCCCGCCTGGAGAGCAGGCAGAATCAGACCACTGGAAGCTATAAGAGGGGAGTCGAGCCGATGAGCCAGGAACAGACTTTGATAGAGGCAAGAAATCTGACCAA
This sequence comes from uncultured Syntrophorhabdaceae bacterium, assembly GCA_964408265.1. Classification (GTDB taxonomy): domain Bacteria; phylum Desulfobacterota; class Syntrophorhabdia; order Syntrophorhabdales; family Syntrophorhabdaceae; genus CAYOYU01. The sequence continues at coordinate 6,163 of CAYOYU010000250.1, read as the reverse complement.
GATCTATTTGCGAGGAATCGAGGAAATTACATCGGTAAACAGTGTCTCTTTCACCATAGAAAAAGGCGACTTCGTATCGATCATCGGTCCATCCGGATCGGGAAAGACGACCCTTGTCAACCTTCTCGGGTGTCTCGATAATCCTACCTCCGGAGAGCTTTCCTTAAGGGACCGCCAGATCTTCGGGGGCTCCAGGAAACTGTCCGAGCGTGAACTGACAGGAATCAGGAGGGAAACATTCGGCTACATATTCCAGAGCTTCTACCTGATTCCCACACTCACGGTGCTGGAAAACGTTCTTTTGCCCCTTACCTTCTATCGAAAGCCGGGCGCTGAGCAGGAGGCAGAAAGGCTGCTCAGTCTTCTCGGCATGGAGCACAGGAAGAATCATCTTCCCGGGCAGATATCAGGTGGTGAGATGCAGCGGGTAGCCATAGCAAGGGCCATGGTGAATATCCCGGATATACTCCTCGCCGACGAGCCCACAGGAAATCTCGATACAAAGAGATCGCTGGAGATCGTCCAGGTCCTGGAGGAACTGAACAAATCCATAGGACTCACCATAGTCATGGTCACACATAACCCCGACCTGGCGCGGCACGCTGACCGGATTCTTGAAATGAAAGACGGTCGGATACGCCAGTTGGAGGCCGCTACAGAAGATGATGGCCTCTCAGGAACAATAAAGAGGGCTTGCGCCACATAGGGGAACATTATGACGACAAGACGGGATTGGACTCTTCTTTCTATCCTTCTCACACTCTTCTCATTCATTCTTCTCGCTGGAATAGCTCACGGGCAGGCCACTCCACCAAAAGAAAGTAAATGCCCCGTATGCGGAATGCATACCGCTATGTTCGCCAAATGGAATGCACACGTGGAGTTTCGGGATGGCACGGTGGAAACCTTCGACGGCGCCAAAGATATGTTCAAGTACTATCTGGATCTCAAGAAGTACGCCCCGCAGAGAAGCAGAGCCGACATTGTCTCGGTGTCTGTAAAGGATTACTATTCCAATCGCTCCACAAACGCCTTTAAGGCCTATTTTGTCATCTGGAGCGGTCTATGCGGCCCGATGGGCCATGAGCCAATCCACTTCGAGAAGGAGGACGACGCCAGGCGGTTCTTGAAAGAACACAAAGGCAAGGGAATAATCAGGTTCCAGGATGTGAACCTGGAACTGCTCACATCCCTCGATAACCCCGAGTAGGGACGATATCGGGGAACTTGATTTTTCCACAAGTAATCCCCAGGTTTTATGTGTGGTTTAGTAGAGAATATTATGAAATGGTAAGAACCGACGGAGATACCATGAAACGAATCGTTGTACTACGAATGGCCCTCTTGGTGATGGCGTTGCTTGGGCTTCTGTTGCCCGCTATTTCCTCTGCAGCGCCTTTTGAGAGTTGGGAATGGATTAACCCTCTTCCGCAAGGCAATGACCTCTACGGGGTCACCTACGGCAACGGCACGGTCGTGGCCGTAGGCCATGGCGGAGCTATAATCACTTCCACCGATGGCATCGTTTGGAGTAAAAGGGTATCGGGAACTGACAAGGCCCTTTTCGGAGTGACCTTTGGCAATGGAGTATTCGTGGCAGTCGGCGAAGACGGTGTCCTGACTTCCCCCGATGGCGTGAACTGGACCTCGACGATGTCAGGTTCATCTGCATGGATAACTGGGGTAACATGTCAAGGGTCCCTTTTCGTCGCTACGACCTATTACGCCGACACCCAAACGGGCGGTGGTATTCTCACGTCCTCCGACGGCGGTGTCACGTGGACCGAAGCATATTTCACAGACTACGGCCTGTGGGGCGTCTCTTACGGCAGCGACAGATTCGTTGCTGTCGGATACGGCAGCCTGATCCTCACATCCCCCAATGGCGTAGACTGGGCCCCCGTTGAATCACAGGACGTTTTTGTAGATGAGTTGCGGGGGATTACATACGGTCAGGGAATCTTCGTGGCAGTCGGTCATTCGTGGGACGCCAATGAGGGTCTTATAATCACTTCCCCTGACGGCATAGGGTGGACGAGGTATAGCACTGGCCAAAACGAAACGCTTAACGGGATCACCTATGGCGGCACAATGTTCGTTGCCGTGAGCGACCAGGGAGCTTTCATCACCTCTCCCGTCACTGGAGCTACCTGGACCCGAAACCCGTCGGGACAGGGATATCTGTTATACGGTGCAGCCTTTGCCGGCAACGGTGCAGCCTTTACTGCCAATCCTTTCATAGCGGTAGGATCTCAAGGTGCACTTTTCACGTCTTCAAACGGCTTGGCATGGACCGAGAAAGAGGCCCATGGCGCATGGACACTGCGGGCACACCACCCCTCGAGTCTTGCCCGGCGCAGTGAACTCTTTCTCGCTCCCAACACCCTGGACACCCTGCTTCGCTCTCCCGACGGTGTGGCCTGGACGCTTGCTTCTGAACCTGTTGCCTGGAACGGTTCGGATATTATTTACGCACAGAACAGATTCCTCAGAATAGGCTTGGACGGAAGGATACTGGGATCCCCGGATGGGGTTGTGTGGACGCAACTTGCGACCATAACTGATGATGCGGGGGCACCCTTCGCACTCACCGGCATTACCTTCGGGAGAGATCTGTTCGCGGTCACGGGTCAACGGCAGACGGACGCAGGCAGCTACGGTTCGGTATTCACGTCCCGGGATGCGATGACATGGACCAGGCAGTGGTCAGGCGTTCCGGGCGACGGTGTTTTGCCCGGCAAGATAGCCTATGGCAACGGTGTCTTTGTGGCAGTGATACCGGAAGGTCCGAATGGTGAGAACTCCCTCACTTCGGCCGACGGGACCAATTGGAACCTCCACGGCATCGGTGGCCTGGGACTCGCCGGAATAGCCTTCGGGTCCAACATCTTTTCGGCATACACCGGTTTCAACCAGATACTCACTTCACCCGACGGAGTTGAATGGGCGACGGCCCACACGCTATCGGATCCAGGAGTGATCCTCACCTTTTCCAGTATCAGATACATCAACAACACCTTTATTGCCTTGGGTAATTACGAGGAGAACCTGAATGGCACCATCGTAATGAACAGCTACGTTATAACATCTGCAGACGGTGTCAGTTGGACACAGACTCGTGTGGCCGGCTCGCGCAGACTGGATGCCGTGGAATACGGCTACGGTGGCTTTGTCGCCATCGGGGAGGCAGGCTCTATCATACGAGCAGCCGCTCCGGCCTCCTACCGCCTGACCCTGCGTTCAGGCTGGAACTTCATCTCTTTCTTAAGACTTCCTTCTGCCTCGACTCCTATAGAAACTGTATTCAACGATGTGCTGCCTAAAATACTTATTACCTGGGGTTACGATAACGAAAGACAGGCATGGCAAAAATATCTTCCCGGCAACCCGGATAACAGCAATACGCTCCTGAACATCGAAGCGGGGAAAGGCTACTGGGTGTACGTTACGGAAGGGACAGCTATCGATATGAGCGCCTGGAATCTTCAGGCCACTACGGTACACCTTTCCCAAAACTGGAATCTGGTAGGCTACGTGGGACCGGACGGCAGGGCTATTTCAGAGGCTCTTGAGGTTATTTCAGGACACTGGTCAATGATGTGGGGCTGGACTGAGGGGCTATGGAGCGGCAAGCATCCTACAATCACCGAGCTTCCCGTGCCGTCCCTGGTAAACCTCTACCAGAACAGGGCATATTGGATAAAGGCCAAAGAAGCTGTGGACTGGGCACAATAAACCCTTCACGTATTGACAACCGGGGCGTGACTACAATATCCTTACCTCATGGTCTGGATTCTGCTCCCCCTCTTCGGATACCTCATGGGATCCATTCCTGTTGGGATTCTCCTTTCAAAGCTCAAGGGCACAGACCCAAGGCGGGTAGGTAGCGGCAATATCGGCGCCACAAACGTAATGCGAGCCGCCGGCAAAGGTCTGGGCATCCTTACCCTTCTGGGTGACATCGTAAAAGGGGTGATACCTACTGCCCTCGCCATTTCCACAAACCAGCCGGAACTACTGGTGGCTCTGACGGGCTTTCTCGCTTTCTGCGGCCACCTCTATCCTCTCTTCCTCCATTTTAAGGGTGGTAAAGGCATTGCCACTTCCCTTGGCGTCTTCCTTGTCATCAGCCCTCTGGCTATAGCCGTCAGCGCCATGGTCTTCATAGCGTTACTTTTCAAGTGGCGATATGTCTCTCTCGGCTCACTCGTCGGAACAGCCCTCTTGCCGGCGGTAATCTTTTTTCTCGGGTCACCACCGGAGTACTTCGGCCTGTCAGTGGTCCTGGCCGCCTTGATCTGGATAAAGCACAGAGACAACCTGCGAAGACTCATGACGGGTAGCGAGAACAAAATACGCTTCTCCTCCTGAACCAGTAGCATCTACCTTCCCCCTTCCATGAGAGGACCTTCCCTACCGGAGTAGTACGAATGTGCAAGGCCCACAAAGAAACAGGCACCGCATGTCTGCCATGCGGTGCCTGTTGTTGTATCTTTCCGATTAGTGATCCTTAGCGGTTCTTCACCTTCCAGTCGATCTTCTGCATGAGCACTTCGATGTCATCGCTGCCTAAGTCTACAGCGAAGCTCTTGTCGGTGATGCTCGTGATAAGCCACTTGTCGTAGAGACCCCAATCCCAGTTCATGCTCTGCAGGAGGGCGTTGAAGTCTTCACCCATCGCATAGCCCCACGGGGATTCGATGATCCCGCCGCCAAGCATCCGGTTGTTGAAGATTACGAGTCCCGGAGGCTCGTTCATCATGACGAGGGTATCGGTGGGGATGACCTCGCCGTTTATGCTGACGGAGCCGCCGTCGCGTGCTCTGTTGGCCCACACCTGCAGATCACCGTGGATCACAACCTCCAGCGGATTCTGCCAGATACCGATGACGCCGCCGTGGGCCTGGAGGCTCGAATTCGACCCTGCGACGATGTCAGTGGCAGTGGTGTTCTGATCGAGGATGGAGCCGTTCAGGGCGTTGAGGTGTACGCCGTTGCTCGTGGCTTCCACGTAGTTGACCATGATGTCGTCGGTCATGTTCGTGATAACCACATTGCCTGCCTGTGCCACCACGTTATTGAGAATGATCTTGTCAGTCTCGAGGATGTGGATGCCTCCCGAGACGGTGAAGGCGTCGAGGACATTGATGGTGGTCCGGATCGGGTCAGCAGGCTGGCCGATGCCCGTACCGGCGATGAGTCTAGCGTAGTCGCCAGTGATGTTCACCCAGGCGTTGCCCGTGGTATCCACGATGGCCCCTGCACCGTTGAGGTCGGCGTCTGCCGTGACATACACGTCTCCCGGGCCTCCGGTGATGAGCCGTGCCAGGCCTATGTTGCCGTTGGCGGTGTAGGTGATGTCGCCGGTACCCGTCTGGGTAATGGTGTTGGGCGCCATGGTGATGTCGCCGGTTAAGGTCCCGTTGGCCAGGTAGTTGATGAGACCTCCGCCGATGGTGTTGACATTGGCGTTCTGGTTGATGTCTGCGCCGGTGATGGCGATGTTGCCGCCGCCGGAGCTTACCGCTGCGTTGATGGTGACGACGCCAGTCGTCGTGTTGGAAGCAGTCAGGGTTACGTCGCCTGAGCCGTTGGCCCTTACTACGTCATTCACGTCGAGTTTCCCGCTCAGCACGTTCACTGTGATGGCGCCGCCTGCTGCCACGTTGTTGGTGACGATGCCCGTCGCGGCCGGCACACCGGTGACCACCGAACCGGCTGAGGTTCCGTCCGGGATGGCTGCGATGATCAGGCTATTGGCATCGGTGTAGGTGAAGGTAGCGGCAGCGTTGCGGGTGAAGCCTGCAAGGGTGCCCACATTATTCGTGTTGGAGGCCATGCTCACCGGTCCACTTGCAGTTGCAGCCAGGCGGTTCGCAATGACCGTTGCCGCGGCGTTCTCGGTGATGGAACCAGTGCCGCTTATGTCGTAGTCAGCATTCAGGTAGAGGTCGCCTGCGGTGGAGATGGTGGTGCCGGCAGCCATGGTGATGTTCCGTCCTGCCCTCAGGCCGATGGCGCCGCCTGCGGAGCTCATGATGTTCGCATTCACGACTATGTCCTCGACGCCGGCGGTCTGGATCGCCTGGAGGTGGATGTCGTTCATTGCAAGGACGTCCTTATTTGCGGTCATGGTGCCGGTGGTGATGATGTTTACGTGACC
>CAYOYU010000249.1:4748-7133 GCA_964408265.1 uncultured Syntrophorhabdaceae bacterium | reverse complement strand
CCGCTCACAATGGCCCGTGGTATCCCTCCTGCACCCGATGCGGCATCGTTGTAAGGAGATGCGGTCGTTTCCGTAGCTTCATCGTATGCGATTGTTGGGCCAACACCCAGTGGAAAGTTCCAGAAAAGACCGAAACCTGCCTTTTCCACATCCCTCCTCAGGAATTCCAATCCAATAAGGGTCTCCACCTGGGTGCCCGAAATACGTGTCTGTTCCCTGGATTGTCTCAGGATCAACGAAAAGGTATCGCTGCTCATGGCAACCACTATCGTGAGCAGTGCCACTACAATAAGGAGTTCAATAATGCTGAATCCTCTGTTGTTGCCTTTGATTCTGGGCATTGTGCGTATCTTGTCCGTCTTACGCATCTATGCTCACCACAGACGAGATTGACTGCTGATGGTTCACCCCCTTGAATGTCCAGCCTACGAGGACCTGAATAGCCTTGCTGCTTGTGGACAGGTTATTTACTGTCCACTGGACCGTGTAGGTCACATTCAGCTTTCGCACAGCTCTCGTCACTGCCGTTGAACCACTTGCAAGAGACCCAAAGGAAGTGTTTCTCAGGCTATTCATCTGCGCCTCACCTATACCCGTTGCTTCATCCCTGAGGACATTGGCGAGATTGAAGTCGATGGCCACGACAAGCGTGTTCAGTACAGCAAGCATGCTGATAATGAGAATACTGATAGCTGTCAAGGCTTCTATAAGAGAGAATCCCTTCTTATTTCGCATCGCACTTATCACTACTGCATGTACCTCCCTGGGAGTTCAGCTTCCCTGCCCTGATTCTCGTTCTTGAAACAACTACACAGTCATATGACGGATCGAGGGTGGAGTAAATGCAAATGGTATTACCCGCCGAGCTGTCCGTAAGGCCTTTAGTATTGAAGGTTATCGGTGTCGTTCCATTCCAGGCTATGGGGAAAGAAAGACTCGTGGCAGGGTAGGCGAGCGGGTCAGTTCCCACTGTCAACGCTCCGTCACCGTTGGTGTCATCATAAATAGAGTAGCTGTTTGCGGCAAGGTTCACAAAATGTACCCTGTTCTTTTCCATAGCCATAAGACGCGCCTGCATCAAGTCAGTATACATCTGTTTCGCTTCAGTCTCTACCTTGTAACGGTTTATCCACCTCGTAAAGTTGACGACACCCAGGCCCGCAAGAACTCCTATAATAGTGATAACCACAGTAAGTTCAATGAGAGACATTCCCTTCCGGTTCATTTCTCCTCGATGTGCAGGATGCGCCTTAGCGGTCTGGGACCGACCATCACCGCCAGGCCCTGACCGCGTGGCGGCATTCCCATCATGCCTGCGGTTCGGCGGGAGTCCTTCTCCGTAAACGCTGATGACAGAGTGGGTTCCATAATCTCACCCGTGGAAACCTGGATAAGCGCTTTGCCGATCAGGGCGCCTGAGAGTGCTGATCCACCGGTATCGTACTTGACCGCCCATATGTACGTACTGCCCCCGAGGGTACAGACATCCGAAGAAGGAGCAAAAGTCGTAAAGAAAACAACCCCGCTGAATATGGAGAGCGGGTCCGTAATTACTCTCTCTGCCTTATAGGTTGTCCCCGATGCTTCCAGGTTTACGTACCATCCTCTCGATCCCGCAGGCAGCGTGCTGGCAGGAGCCGAGGTCTGATTGGTAAGATTCGAGGTGTCCAGAGAAGTGGTGCAGGTCTTGTCAATATGGTTATCACTCGTGAAACAGGGTTCCTGGATCCCGTAAATCGCCCTCTGTCCTGCCTCATCGTCGACGCTGGAGGCAAGCCTATAGTAATATCTTCCAGTCCCTACGTAAAGCCAGAGCTTACTGTTCTTGCGATCCTGCAGCTTGGTAACGGCGCTGGTAACCGGCCCTATACCGCTGACAACGGTGCTGACCGCCCAGTTGGCGGGGTTCGGATCCTCCTTGGTCACAATACGCAGCACCCCGCCCTCAGTCCAGGTGCTTCCGGAGACATATCCCAGGTAGACAACATCATCCTGGTAGAAACCGGTAGCCACGGAGTCGCCCCTTTCAGCGTCAAAGGAAGCATTGAACAAGGAGCCGGCGAAGGCATTTGAAATCCCCGTATCGATTGTCCTGACCAGGGAACCAGTGGCGAGGTCGAGGATAAAGATGCGCAGGTTCTGATCGGACTTCCCCATGAACTGGTGGGCTGACGTGTTGATGGGACCCGTTGGACCGGAGGCCACGATGGCGAACCATTTGCCGTTCTGATCCCTGTCGCCTATCCTGACTATGGCAGGTCCGGACGTGGTGTATCCAAGCTGGCTGTTCGAAAATTCCCAGAGAAATACCGGGTTGTTGGGATCCGTAATGTCCAGAGCAAAATAGGAGGAATATCCCTTATCGGCAATAGGTGTTTTCACACA
>CAYOYU010000249.1:0-4738 GCA_964408265.1 uncultured Syntrophorhabdaceae bacterium | reverse complement strand
GCCGTCGACAAACCATTGATACTCGCGTCCGTAAGCAATGTCACACCGTCCACAGAATAAACGTGGCAATAATTGACGTCGGCCATGTACTTCAAATATGGCAGCGCGTTCTTGGGGATGAAGCCCCACATTTCCTTTCCCAGGTCCGTTCCCGTCAGGCGCGCCTTTTGCGCCGACGTCTGCCCGCTGAACGATTCCTGCAATGTGCCCAATTTGAAGGCATGGAGCATTCCGTCGTTTCCGCCTACGTAGGCCATGCCCCTCGCCTGATAATCACTGCTTTGGGTAAATGCCAGGTACGTCATGTCAGAGTAACCATTGGGAGGGGTGGCATTATAGGTGTTGAGCGGCACCCACGACTGTAGGCGGGGAGTGGACGATACTATATCCCCCAGTTTCCACGTATGGGTTCCACTTCCTATGGTCACGGTTCTGCTTCTGTATCCTGTCTGGTCAATGCCGTGGACCCAGTTGATGATCTTTGTAGCCGTGGTCGTATCGGCTGCCTGCAGTGACGAGGCCAGCGTGGCTGCGTTAGCCGTAGAAAACCCGCCCGACAGAAAAGATGCACCGTCGGTTGTAGTATAAATTGTTCTCGGTGACGTGGATAGATCCCTCCCCCACAACAATATACCTGCCTCCCAGAGATTTTTCAATTCCTCAAGCGGCTCGGATCCCTGGGAGGTATCCGCAGCACCGTCTCCGTTGCTGTCGCTGTAAAGCCGAACCCTGGTCTGGTTTACAGAGTTATCAAAATAGAATTGGACGATATTGTCATTGGTGAGATTCAGGATCTTATCCTGGACCGTATCTTCCCTAATGGTGTTGGTCTGCAGGAACGGGTCGATGAAGTACCAGAGATTCTGAATCGCTCCGGTCCATCCTATCTCGTCGTCCACAAAGACCCTGGACGGATAAAACACCGCCTGCAGGATGTTGGCCCCGCTCCCTTCGCTCGAAGAGAGCACCGACGCTGCAGTACCCGATGACGCCCTCCTGAGAATATCGGTGAGGGCCTTGGACAGTTGCTCCTCGAGCTTCAGGGGGTTGGAAGCGTAAAAATAGGTGTCCGGCACGCCGTCATTATTCTTGTCCCATTCTACCTGCAAATCCGGCTGATTGTTATTGTTCACATCATTGAAACCGCCATACTTGGCGGCATACCAGAGCGGGTCTTTCAAGAGCCCCGTAGTCGTTCCTGTGGCCGTAAAGGTCCGGGTCATAACGGCTGTGGCGTTTCCGTCGTACCGCTGGCAAGTACCGAAGCCCGCATCGCCCCCACACCTGATATCATAGTAGTTACCCGGGGCGGAAACACCGGTAATATAGTACCCTGCGTAGTCGGTATGTCCTGCTGCGGCATAGAACCCCTGAGTTTTGACCGTGACCGTGGTACCACTGGTCTTGATGTAGTGGCGGGCACTGATATCAAGGTCGTAATCCCATCCATACTCCGCATCGTCCCACATAACGTCGTAGCACATGGTATACCCGTCGGCCTGCTTCGCTGTCCAATCGGCATCGTTGGGGCATAGCCTCATGTAAACCAAGGTCCCCTTTGAGTTGTCTCCGCCGCTTCCTTGGGATCCGCATCCTACCGAGGAATCAGGACACCCGTCATGAAAAATTGGCAGCATGGTAACCGTGTTGCCCCCCGCGGTAAACTGGATTGGCGGGATCGACTCTGTGGCCACCACATAGGTAGTCATCTTCTGGTCACCAGCAGCCGTGTGCAGATCGGTTGTTTTGGCATAGTTGGCAAGCCCCGCAATATAATAAGAACCCCGCTTCGTCGGTTCCTCTATGCAAAGCCCCCTGAGCCTCGAAAAGTCACTAGCGTTCTTCAAGGTACACTGGCGGTCAAAGGTGGCACTGGACTGACCGACAAGGAGGTTCACTCCGCCGGAAATATTTTCCAGGGTATTAATACCCGAGTTGGTGATGAGCGTCTGGACGCTGGGTACATCGCTGGTGCTGATCGTGGAATACCAATAGGAACCGGGCAATTGATCCGAATCGAAGCTGGGAAAGGTATCGCTCAGGATAAGGGCAAAGGGCTTTGAACAGAGAGGGAAGGCTGTACAGGAGCCACCACCCGTATAGGGGTCACACCACTGTGCCTCTACGGTGAGGCTCGAAATTCCCGAGTCGGGATTTGAAGGCCTGAATTGTGAGGTGGCGCTGCCCTTTCCCTGGTAATAACGTATGGTCTCATAGAGCATCTCGCCCACAGGATTGCCCCAGCTTTTGCACTCGCCATCCACGAGAACATAGGGTTCGTTAGGGACACAGGTACCCTCCGTACCCCCCACATCGTACCATCCGGTACTGTAATTGTATCCTATTACTTCGAACCTATTTATATTGGCTATGATCTTCGATGCACCCAGTATCTGCCCGTTCGTGTTGCTCACTTCCGTCGATGAAGTCTGACCCAGGTTGCTCCTCAGAACGCCACCGCTCGCATTGGCGGCGTAACTTCCTGAAATAAGGCCGAAATACATAGTCGTCGTATCGTCGGAAGTATCATCCGTTCCGTGCCGGTCAATACCGAAGGTCTGCATAAGGCCGGCCGGTTTGTAGCTTGTGCCATAGGTCTCGCAATTCGGTTCAAGACCGACCGCGCTGTCGCACACCTTTATGTCCACATTGAAGGTTGCATACTTTTTGTTGGCATCGGCATTGGAAAGTGAGCTGACTGATACGAGGTCATCACCTCCCTGTACCGTCTTCGTGCACTGAAACCCTTCAGTACTGGCTGCATAGGGATAGTATCCCCTGATGGCATACATGAGACTGGAGGCATCGTTCTTGCTAAGGTTGGTATTACAGATGGTTATGCCACCCCAGCTCACCGGGGTAAGACTCGATATGTCGGTTCCATCATACGCTTTCGCCCAGGAGTGAGCGTCATGAGGAATCTTGGTCCGAGTCAATACCGTGGTGTTGCTCGTGTCTACCGACCTCTTCCCGCCATACAACACTCTCCTGAGTATGTCTATCCGAGCTATGGTAGCCCAATTCAGGAAGTTCCCGCTCCATTTGGCCGTACAGTAATGGCTGTTCGTGCCGGTCGCCGCTGATGAGGGTTCGAAGCGGCTGTTCGCGTAGGTATAGCACATGTTGGGATTGAAATAGCCATAATAATTAATGGTATCCTTGTATGTGGCATCTATAGTCCCGTCACCGTCAAGGTCCACGAGATCGTTGTATGCCCGGTAGAAGAGTTTCTGGTCACGGGACATGACGAACATGACGAGCGGCGGTGCTGTCCTCGCTACGAAAGGGGGTTGGGCGCAATAATCATTCATGGTCGGACCTGATGCAGCTCCCGACTCGGAGGGCAAACAGGTCATAAGGATCATCGTGAAAACTGCTGCGAGACAAACTGATTTGCATATCCTTAGTACGACGGTCATCTCTTCACCCCGACTCACTTTACCTTATAATAACGGACGGCCTGCGGCATGTCTATCCCGTAAAAGAAGATTTCCTTCGCGCTCCCTGAAGCATCCAGCTCAACACGCACATCTCCCCTCGGACTCTTGTGCAGTGAATAGGTATCGATGGTAACGTTCTTCGCTATGGGGTACTTCTTACCGTCTACGACCACATAATGATCGCTGTACTGTCCAAGATGACCCCAAATAGTAGTAAACAATGCGGTGACAATCATCAGTATTAATGCGTGTGCTGACACTTCATCAACCTCCCTGTTTGCTCTACCGTCAGGTCGTAAAGATTTTGTTCCTCACGATGTCGGACCAAGTTATTCACCGGTGCATAAGTATATCCATAACGGTAAATATGATGTTCTGCCCTCTGAATATGTAAACCACAGCCGCTGCAGAAAGAAAAGGGCCGAAAGGAATAGCATACTTCGAATCCTGACCTTTGACCAACATAAGAGGAACGCCCACGATGGTCCCCAACAGGGAGCCCCCGATAATACTGAAAAGGACGCCTTTAATCCCGCAGAAGGCCCCGATCATGGCTATAAGCTTTATGTCTCCCCCACCCATTCCTTCCCGCCGCGCAATCAGTTGATACCCGTAGGCTATCGCAAAGAGCGTTCCTCCTCCCACAATAACACCGAGCAGTGAATCCACGAAGGTGAAACCAGGCCTGATCAGAGAGAGAAGAAGTCCGGCTACTATGCCCCCAAGGCTGAGGATGTCCGGAATCAGCTGAAATTCAAGATCAACTGCGCTAATTGTTATGAGGATCGCCACAAAGAGCATCAGGACCGGAAGGGTTGCGGTAAGGCCGAACTTGATATAAAGCATGACAAAAAGAAGTCCGGTCAACAGCTCGACGGCCGGGTACCGTGGAGAAATCCTTATCCCGCATGCTCTGCATCGTGCCCGTAAGATGAGGTAGCTTACTATCGGAATATTGTCGTAAAACTTGATCGGCGTCCCGCAGTTGGGACAAAATGAGTTTGGTGTAACAATCGACTTATCTCTCGGCAGTCTGTAAGCGCAGACGTTCAGAAAACTCCCGATAATGCTGCCGAAGCAAAATATGAATATACTTACCATGGCTGGTTTCATCACTTGCTACTGTCATGTACAGGACCGTTATTATCTCCGTTGTATAACCGATTACATGGAGCACATATCATTCTCATCACCCTCGAAAAAAACAGGGGGGCCAATCACCCCCCTGTCCTCTTTACAATCTTTAGTTCTTCGGTACGTAGGTTGCGTCGATTGCGCCGCTCCAGGTCCAGGTCTTG
>CAYOYU010000248.1:6721-7218 GCA_964408265.1 uncultured Syntrophorhabdaceae bacterium | reverse complement strand
CCAGGATCACCGACTCCTATAACGGCGATTTCAACGAGATCAAGAACAACCTGAATACCTGCATCGATGCTATAAGCTCCATGGTTGACGAGACTGGAATTGTCATAAAAGCTTCCACGGAAGGCAAGCTCGCCACGAGGGCTGAGGCGGACAGGATGCAGGGAGTCTACAGAAAGATCCTGCGTGGTATCAACGACACCCTTGACGCCGTCATCGGTCCTCTCAACGTTGCTGCAGAATATGTGGACCGGATCAGCAAGGGCGACATACCGCCGAGAATCACCGACTCCTACAACGGTGACTTCAACGCCATAAAGAACAACATCAACGTACTCATCGATGCCATGAACGAAATCACAAGGGCGGCCCAGGAGATTGCTTCCGGTAACCTCGTGGTGGAGGTGAGGGAGCGGTCTGCCCAGGATGAATTGATGAGGGCGCTGGCAAATATGGTACAGAAACTGACGGAAGTGGTAAACGACGTCGTGATGGCAGCC
>CAYOYU010000248.1:3694-6711 GCA_964408265.1 uncultured Syntrophorhabdaceae bacterium | reverse complement strand
GAAGAGATGGTATCCAACATCAAACAGAATGCGGACAACGCGCAGCAAACCGAGAAGATCGCCCTCAAGTCAGCTGCGGATGCGCGAGAGGGCGGCAAGGCTGTTGCTGAAACAGTGGTGGCCATGAAGGATATTGCGACGAAGATATCCATAATCGAGGAGATAGCGCGCCAGACCAATCTGCTTGCTTTGAATGCAGCCATAGAGGCAGCCCGTGCCGGCGAGCATGGCAAGGGCTTCGCAGTAGTTGCCACGGAAGTAAGGAAACTTGCAGAGCGAAGCCAGACTGCAGCGGCGGAGATCAGCAAACTCTCGGCAAGCAGCGTGGAGGTTGCCGAAAAAGCAGGCGATATGCTCACCAAGATTGTACCGGATATCCAGAAGACAGCGGAACTGGTCCAGGAGATCAGTGCGGCAAGTAATGAACAGAACTCCGGGGCCGAGCAGATCAACAAGGCCATCCAGCAGCTTGATCAGGTGATCCAGCAGAATGCCTCCGCCACAGAGGAGATGGCTTCAACGTCCGAGGAACTGGCAAGCCAGGCGGTGCAGCTCCAGGAGACGATCGGGTTCTTCAGGGTCGGAGATAATGGACGTAGCGGCAAGGTGGCAGCGAAGCATGCTGTTCAGACGGTTCAGGTGAAACCACAGGTGAAAGGACCGGTGAAAAAGGCAGCGTCCCAGGTGCACCAACCCGAACCGAGGGCAATGAAGGTAACAGTGCCGAAAGGCGGCAACGGTAACGGCAGAACCCACGGTGTGGCGCTTCATCTGGGCGATGGCGACGGATTGGACGAGGAATTTGAGAGATTCTAACGGATCAGCGGGATAGGAAAAGCCGGACCGCTGACTTAGAAGAGGAGGGAAACAGATGAGTGTCAGCTCGATTAATAACACACGCCAGTACCTGAGCTTTAAGCTGGCAGATGAGTACTTTGCCCTCGACGTTGCCAATGTACGGGAGATCCTTGAATTCACCACGGTGACCAGGGTGCCGAAAACTCCGGAGTTCATGCGAGGGGTTATCAATTTACGGGGCAGCGTGGTCCCTGTTCTTGACATGCGCCTCAAGTTCGGGATGACTGCCACAGAACGAACAGTAAACACCTGCATCATAGTGGTGGAGGTCGTCTTTGACGGGGACCACACCATTCTGGGGGCGCTCGTCGATTCGGTCCAGGAAGTTTTCGAACTGGAGCCAGGTCAGATTGAGCCGGCTCCCAGGATAGGGACCCAGCTCAGGACTGAATTCATCCGGGGCATGGGCAAGAGGGAAGATCAGTTTATCATCATTCTTGATATCGACAAGGTCTTTTCATCTGAGGAACTTTCCCTTTCACGGGAGGTACAGGAGGCGGTATAGAAAAGAATGTGATGAATGCAGATCGGATCCGGTGAGCGCGAGAAGAAAGAGATGACAGAAGCAATGAGAGAGGTCAGGAAGACATTGGAGTCGAAAGGGTTCTGCCGATGAGCACGGGATCAACGGCAGACCTTTCGGCTCGTGACTTCCAACGTCTGCGCTCCTTCATCTACGAAGAGTGCGGGATCAACCTGACGGAGGCAAAGAAAAGCACGCTGCAGTCACGGCTCACCAAGAGGATGCGGTCTCTCGGTCTGGTCTCACTCTCCGCTTACTGTGATTACGTGTTGAGTCCGGAAGGGAAAAGAGAAGAGTTGGTGGCCATGATTGATGCCGTGACCACCAACAAAACCGCCTTCTTCAGGGAACAGAACCACTTTGACTACTTGACCCGTCATGCCCTGCCTTCCCTGCTCGGCGGGAGAAGACGGAATCTTACTGTCTGGAGCGCGGGCTGCTCCACCGGGGAGGAGCCCTATACGCTCGCCATGGTCCTCAATGAGTACAGGGAGAGGGTTCCCTTCTTCTCCTGCCGGATTGTTGCCACCGACATCTCCACCAATGCCCTGAGAATAGCAGCGAAGGCCGTCTATGACGAAGAACGCATCGATCCCGTACCTTCTTCTTTGAAGAGAAAATATTTTCTGAAAAGCAAAGACCCCGAGAAGCGGCTTGTCCGGGTCGTCCCCGAGTTGAGGGACATGGTGACGTTCCGCCGCCTTAATTTCATGGACGGAGAATTCGGTCTTCAGGAGCCTGTGGACATTATCTTCTGCAGGAACGTGATCATCTACTTCGATAGAAAGACGCAGGAGACCCTCCTCCGCCACTTTGCCCGTTCCCTCTCGCTTGGAGGGTTTCTCTTTGTAGGTCATTCGGAAACCCTCTTTGGAATGGATGTCCCTTTAGCTCAGGTGGCTCCTACGATTCACCGGAGGGTCCCGTGACGGCTCCACGGCAGGCCATTCTGTCTCCGCCAGGGCGTGATCCCTGGCAGGAGGGTATTAGATGAACAAAAAGATAAAAGTCCTTGTCGTCGACGATTCTGCGGTCGTTCGACAAACCATGAGCGAGATCCTTGCCAGTGATCCCGCAAGCGAGGTCATGGCTACCGCGGCAGACCCCTTTATTGCTGCAGAGCGAATGCGGGAGGAGGCACCCGACGTGATTACCCTGGATGTGGAGATGCCCCGCATGGATGGGATCACATTCCTGAAGAAACTGATGACGCAGCACCCGATCCCGGTGGTCATGTGTTCGACGCTTACCGTATCGGGTTCGGAGACTGCTTTTGCCGCTATTGAGTATGGCGCCATAGAGATCATCGAGAAACCGCGGATGGGCACAAAACAGTTCCTCGAAGAATCGCGGATCCGTATATGCGATGCCGTAAAAGCCGCAGCGAGCGCACGGGTAGGCAGGATTGCCCCTAAGACCCAGGTTGCACCAAAACTGACTGCCGATGCGATCCTGGCCAAGCCTGACTCCCGGGCAATGGTCCAGACTACGGAGAAGGTCATCGTGGTCGGCGCCTCCACAGGGGGGACGGAAGCGCTAAAACTGTTTCTCGAATCCTTCCCCCAGGATGCACCGGGGATTGTCATCGTTCAGCATATGCCGGAAAACTTTACCCGTGCCTTCGCGGACCGGCTCA
>CAYOYU010000248.1:0-3621 GCA_964408265.1 uncultured Syntrophorhabdaceae bacterium | reverse complement strand
TAACGCTCAAAGAGGCGGATGGGGACGATACCGTCATCAGGGGAAGGGCACTCATAGCCCCGGGGAACAGGCACACTCTTCTGAAACGGAGCGGGGCGAGGTATTACGTGGAGATTAAGGACGGTCCCCTTGTAAGCAGACACCGTCCCTCTGTGGATGTCCTCTTCCGCTCTGCGGCCAGGTATGCGGGGAAGAACGCCATCGGCATCATCATGACCGGCATGGGAGACGACGGAGCGCGGGGAATGAAAGAGATGAAGGATGCAGGCGCCTATACCATGGCTCAGGACGAAGAGACCTGCGTGGTTTTCGGTATGCCCAAGGAGGCGATCAGGGCAGGTGCGGTAGACCGCATTCTTCCCCTGCAGAGCCTCGCAGGAGCCGCAATGAGAGAAGCGGGGTAAGAGAGCCCGATAGATCAACTCCCCTGGCAAATTCTGCAATTTCCTTCACACTTCGACTGAAAATCGATGGATGAATGCTTCTTGACGGGACTTCTTAACCATTCTATAATCTCTGGCTGTTTTAACCTTTTTCAAGATTGAGATTTCCTATCGGGGATGTGATGCCAAAAGGTGCGTCAGGACCAAAGAATACCGCAGTACTTCGAGAAGAAGCAAGGAAGCGGCTCCGCGAGAAAGGAGGAAGAACGCTGTCCCATGGTGACCAGCTCTCCCTTATCCATGAGCTTGAGGTGCACCAGATAGAGCTGGAGATGCAGAATGAAGAACTTCAGAGAACTCAGCGGGAGCTCGAGAGAACACGGGAGAGGTATTTCGATCTCTACAACCTTGCACCTGTAGGGTACCTCACTCTCGATGAAAAGGGGGTCATTTCCGAGTTGAACCTTACCGCGGCGAGACTTCTCGGCATTGGAAGCAAATTCCTCATGAACAAACCCTTTTCCCGCTTTATCAGACCGGAATACCAGGACACCTTTTATTTTCATTGCCGGGAGGTGCTCCAGACCTCCACGAAACAGACTTGCCAGCTTGCGCTGAAGAAACATGACGGGGGTGTTTTTCACGCCGAATTGGAAAGCACCGCGGTGGAGACCGGCGGGCAGCGGGCAGTGTTTACAGTGCTCACTGACATTACCGAACGGAAACGGGCAGAGGATCTGGTGCGAGAACAGCACGCTCAACTCCTTGAGAGCGAGAGTCGCGTCAAGGCCCGGCTTGATGCCATCCTGTCAGCCGGCGGTAATGTGGGTGCACTGGAGCTGGGTGATATTCTCGATTATAAGGCCATTCAGTTGCTCATGGACGACTTTTACCGTCTCACCAATATCGGCGTTGCCATACTCGACCTCCACGGGAAAGTTCTCGTTGCTACCGGCTGGCAGGATGTATGCACCAAATTCCACAGGGTCCATCCTGAAACACGGGCAAACTGCATCGAAAGCGATACCGTCCTTTCAGACAGTCTCTTAAAAGGTCAATTCCAGCTCTACAGATGCAAGAACAATATGTGGGACATTGCAACCCCCATTATAGTTGGTGAAAGGCATCTGGGTAACCTCTATCTGGGGCAGTTTATGTTCTCCGACGAAAAACCCGACTGTGATTTGTTCCGTTCGCAGGCACTTCAATACGGATTTGAGGAGCAGGAATACATGGCTGCCCTTGAACGTGTGCCCCGTTGGACAAAGGAAACCATTGACTCAGTTATGGGTTTCTACATGAAACTGGCTGAGATCATCTCGAACTTGAGCTACAGCAACATCAGGCTGGCACAGGCCCTTACCGAAAGGGAGGACCTGCTTCGTTCACTTCAGGAGAGTGAAGAGCGGTACAGGGTTGCCATTGAGCAATCCTATGATGGGGTTGCAATAGTCCAGGGTGATACACACGTCTACGTGAATACCCGATTCCTGGAGATCTTCGGTTATGGCAGCCTCGAAGAAATTTCGGAACTACCCATATTCGGTACTGTCCATCCTGACGACAGAGAGATGGTTATCGTTTATAACCAGCGAAGGCAGATGAGTGAAACCTCTCCGACACGGTATGAATTCAGAGGGCTGAGAAAGGATGGTTCGACGGTGTACATTGACGCTTCCGTGTCCGGCATCGCCTACCTTGGGGCGCCGGCATCCCTTGCGTACCTCAGGGATATCACGCCCCAAAAACAAGCAGAAAGGGCTATCCACGAAAGCGAGGAAAAGTTCAGGCTCCTGTTCGAAAAGTCGAGCGATCCTATGCTCCTCCTCGACGGAGATACCTTCATAGACTGCAACGAAGCTACGCTGAAGCTTATGCGATGCACCAAGGATCAGCTTATCGGGTTGCGGCCATCAGATATCTCTCCTAAACTGCAGCCCGATGGCTGCTTCTCTTCTGAGAAGGAGCGGGAACTGATTGAAACCACGCTTAGGGAAGGGGCCAATCGGTTCGAGTGGATGCGTCGCACTTTTGACGGAGAAGAATTCTGGGTCGAGGTCTCTCACACGGTAATACCGATTCGCGGAAAACAGGTCTTGTACACAGTATGGAAGGATATAAGGGACCGCAAACGGGCGGAGGAGAGCTTGCGTGCTCTCAATGCCTACAACAGGAGCCTCATTGAAGCGAGCATTGATCCTTTGGTGACGATAGGGGCGGACGGCACGATCACCGACGTGAATGCGGCGACAGAGGCGGTAACGGGGTACACCCGTTCGCAACTGGTTGGTCAGGATTTTTGTGATTATTTTACTGAACCGGAGAAAGCCCGTGCAGGATATAGAGAAGTCTTCCGGAAAGGTTCGTTGCGGGACTACCCCTTAGGCATACAGCACCGGGATGGACGCGTCACCTCGGTACTCTACAATGCCTCTGTATACCTGAATGACGCAGGGCAGGCGGCGGGAGTTTTTGCGGCGGCACGCGACATTACCGAGCGCAAACGGGCGGAAGAACTGAATGCCCGATTGGCGGCAATTGTTGAATCCTCTGATGATGCCATTATCGGAAAGGATTTACGTGGAACTATTCTTTTCTGGAATAGAGGTGCAGAGAGGATTTATGGCTATAATGAGAGCGAGATCGTGGGCATGCCTATCTCCATACTGGTTCCCCCCGGGTACGACGAGGAAGCGCGGCAGATTCTCAACAAGATCATAGCGGGAAATCGTATCGAGCACTATGAGACGGTGCGGAGAAGAAAGGACGGGCAAAATATTCACATGTCCCTCACCATCTCGCCCATAAAAGACGGGGGAGGCACTATTATTGTGGCATCAACGATAGGACGCGACATTACGGAGCGCAGAATAGCAGAAGAAGCCCTGAGATCCTCCCTCACAGAGAAGGAAGTCATGCTCAAGGAGATCCACCACCGGGTGAAGAACAACCTCCAACTTGTCTCAAGTCTCCTGAGTATCCAGGCCCGCCACCTGAAAGATCCCAAGGCGCTGGAAGCCTTCAAGGATAGCATGAACCGGATAAAATCGATGTCGGTCATCCACGAGAGACTCTACCGATCAGAAAGCCTTGCCCTGATAGATCTTCCCGAGTACGTGAAGAGCTTCACCGCGGGTCTTGTGCGTGCCATGGATCCCGGCAAGGAGATTCTCCTTGCCTTCGACATGGAACCCATCTCTCTCGACATCAATACCGCCGTACCCTGCGGTCTGCTTAT
>CAYOYU010000247.1:0-7223 GCA_964408265.1 uncultured Syntrophorhabdaceae bacterium | reverse complement strand
AACGACGAGCCGAGGAGCAACGCAGGTATGCGAAGTTATGACGCTCTGTATAGTTCGAAAGGGGGTGATATTTTTTTCTGATAGCTCTGGTAAGTAGTGATTAAGTTTAGATAGAAAGGAGGTGAGACTTACATGAATGTGCGCAAAATTCCGATGGCCATGAGCTGGCAGCGGAAGGAGCGCTCAGCCCAGGGGTGCCAAAGTCAAGGAAATAGAGGAAGCATCCCGGAGTAATAACACGAAACAGAACAACAGCAAAAACACAAAGAAAGAAGGAGGTTCACAAATGTTACGATTACTGAATATCCTGCTGGCATCGTTGATGGTAGCAATTCCTCTCTGGGATGGACTGGCAAATGCGGCCAATGGACCGGTTCCAGGGGTCAATTACAATATCCCCAATTTCGCCAACAGCCCGCTTCCTACTGTCACGGAAGGGACCACAGTGCAGTCCGGTTCCACTACCGTCTCTGCAGGGGTTGGCAAAACAATCTCCGGCGGAATGAGGAAATTCGTTGACAGACTTGCCCTGCCCTGGAATGGCACCGCCAACAATAACCTCGTCTGCATAAGCGGCGGGTTGACCGGAAGCACCTGTGTAGGGGGCCTGAATACCGGCGGCGGACCAAATAACCTGGGGCAATACATCCCGGTAGCTACTCCGGATACCTTCCGCTATCCCGGATCAGATTATTACGAGATAGAGGTGGGTGAGTATTACGAGCAGATGCATTCGGACCTACCCAAAACCAAACTAAGGGGTTACAGGCAGACAAATACCTTCGACCCCATAGTGAGCAAGTTCCATTATCTGGGCCCACTCATCATGGCACAGAAAGGCCGGCCTGTTCGCATCAAGTTCACAAACAGGCTCCCGGTTGGAGCAGCCGGGGACCTGTTTCTGCCGGTTGACACCACCCTCATGGGCGCGGGGTTGGGTCCTGATGGGGTCAACAGTTACACCCAGAACCGCGCAACGTTGCATCTCCACGGCGGCACAAATCCGTGGATAAGCGATGGAACGCCACACCAGTGGACTGCTCCGGCAGGAGAAAACACCCCATACAAGAAGGGCGTGAACGCGCGAAATGTCCCTGATATGGGCCTGCCACAGGATGGATCCATCACCTTTTATTGGCCCAACCAGGAGGGCGGCAGGCTATTGTTCTACCACGACCATGCCTACGGAATCACCCGCCTTAATGTCTATGGCGGCGAGGCAGCAGGTTACCTGTTGACGGATCCGTTTGAGCGGAATCTGACGCCAAATATGGCTGATATACCTCTGGTTATCCAGGACAAGACCTTCGTTCCTGACGAGGCGCAACTGCGAGCCACCGATCCCCTCTGGGATAGCTACAAATGGGGCGGAAAGGGGAGTCTCTGGCTTCCTCATGTTTATATGCCAAACCAGGACCCCGACCTGCCGAACGGGTGCTGCAACCCAATGGGCAGATGGGACTACGGCCCATGGTTCTGGCCCGTTACCCCTGCTGTCGCTCCGATGCCCCTTGTAAGCACCACGCCGGAAGTCTTGATGGACACGCCTGTGGTCAATGGCACAGCCTACCCATACATAGAGGTTGACCCAAAGGAGTACAGGTTCCGTATACTGAACGCTGCCGGCGACAGACACCTCAACCTGCAGCTCCATCAGGCCACTTCTATAATCAAAGACATCACCATTACTCATGGCGGAAAGGGTTACACTGCTGAACCGAGCGTCATCATTACAGACCCCACCGGCAGAGGCGCCACCGCGAGAGCAACTGCGGACCTTAATCCCGGAAGCTCCACTTATGGTCAGGTCACCAATATCGATGTTCTGACAGTAGGCAGTGGATATACCGCGCCTGTTGTGGAGATCAGAAGTGTCGCCATCGCTGATGCCGTCAACAATGGAGTTCCAGGAGCTGCAGCGCTGGCAACAGCGTCAGTTCACCTTGAGCCAACTGAGATCGGCATGGTTCCAGCGAAGGATCCCGGTCCTGACCCTTCCCTTATGACCGCTATAAAGTTCCCGCCCGACTGGGGAACCCGCGACAACAGGTACGGCGGATACCCCGACCCTGCCTGGGCAGGTCCTGCGTGGATAGTGATCGGCAATGAAGGCGGGATACTGAGGAGGCCGGCGCTGAAGAACAATATTCCCGTAGGCTATGATTACGACCGGAAAAACCCAGCGGTTCTGAATGTAAAGGAACATACGCTCCTTCTGTCGCCCGCGGAACGGTCAGATGCGGTTGTTGACTTCTCCAAGTATGCAGGCAAGACACTCATTCTCTATAACGACGCTCCGGCGCCCAATCGTAATTTTGACCCTCGACACGACTATTACACAGCCAATCCTGATCTGAGATCAACCGGCGGAGCGCCCTCGACCCTGGCCGGCTATGGCCCGAATACCAGGACCATCATGCAAATCAGGGTAAGGGCGAAAGAAGGGGTGCCAGTTACTGTCGCCGCAGTCGGCGAGGTCCCGGCCCCGGTCAACGCTTATAACAAGGACACACTGAACAGGCTTAATAATGATGTGCCGGCTGCCTTTGCCGCAACCCAGGAAGCGCCCATTGTGAAGGAAGGCGTTTACCTGGGGGTTCATGATGAATCCATCACCCTCGCTGACGGCGCTGTCAAGCAAGTCATTTATAAGGGCCTGACGGACGAGGCCTTTGATCTCAGCGGACGAATGATGTCCATGTTAGGGGTCGAAATGCCGATTGCCACACCGCCGTACCAGTTGATGCTTCCGTTCTTCTATATAGATCCGCCCACGGAAGTGATAAAAGATGGCGAGGTTCAGGTATGGAAGTTTATCCAGAACGGCATGGATGTCCATCCCATCCATTTCCACGGGTTTAATGTTCAGCTCATCAATCGAGTCAGATGGGACAATACGATAGTTCCGCCTCATCCTGATGAGGTGGGCTGGAAGGAGACGGTCAAAATGGAGCCGCTGACAATCATTTATGTCGCGGTAAAGGCCAAGACCCACACAGTGCCGTGGGAGCTTCCCAACAGCGTCCGGCTCCTGGATGTAACGCAACCCATCGGCTCGGCCATCGGGTTTACCGGCGTGGATATGCTGGGCAACCCGGCCGGCATTACCAACGATCTGGTCAACTACGGCGATGAGTATATCATACACTGCCATATGCTGGCACATGAAGAGAACGATATGATGCGAGCCTTTGCAGTGGCAGTCCCGCCGCTTGCTCCCACCGGCCTGTTTGGCTTTGCTGAGGGCGCTGGGCAGGTGACGCTTGTCTGGACGGACACCTCGGTTAAAGAGACGGGCTGGACCGTTCAAAGGGCCAATGGCGGGCAATGGACCACGATAGGGACAGTTCCATCCGCAACCGGACCGGAGAAGGGGGCCGGCATCTCATACACTGACACAACTGCGCAGCCGGGGACCACTTACTCCTACCGGGTAATAGCCAACAACCTGGTGGGTTATACCGGACCGGGGGTATGGCCTACAGTGTCCGCTGATTCTTTACCTTCGCAGACGGTCAAGGTTACTGCAAAAAAAAATGAGAAGGTAAAAGGTAAATGACGAACCTGCGGTTTCCGGGGGAGGGTTCTCCTCCCCCGGTTTTCCGCTAAATAGTGTCAATAAAGGGGAAAACAAATGAAATTAAAATGGATAAGGATAGGGATGGCGGTCCTGGGATTCAGCCTGCTGGCGACCAAGATGAGCGCGGGGGAGGAAGCGGTCCTCGGAACACAGAAGGAGAAGACCGGCTACGCAATCGGGGTTGATCTGGCAAAAAACATTAAAAAGCAGCAGGAGGTCGATCTGGACAAGGACGCTCTGGTGAAAGGCTTACAGGATGGGTTGTCGGGTTCAAAACTTCTCATGACCGAAGAAGAGATTGCGGCGACTCTCAAGACCTTTCAGAAGGAGCGGCAAGATGCCATGTTCCGGATGAAAGTGTCGGTCAGGAACAAAAGAAATGGCAGTGTTTTCCTATCTGCGAACGGTAAAAAAGAAGGCATAGCGACCCTGCCCAGCGGACTTCAGCGCCAAATCCTCGGTGAAGGCCATGGAAGAAAGCCGACCGACTCCGACACGGTGGAAGTCAAATATCGGGGCGCCCTGATAAGCGGGTTTGAATTCGATAGTTCCGGGCAACCGGCGGCCTTCAAGGTCAGTGAGGTCATTCCCGGTTGGAGAGAGGCATTGAAGCTCATGTCCGTAGGTTCGAAATGGATGCTATTCATCCCTTCTGAGCTTGCTTACGGAGAACAAGGAACAGACCGGGTAGGGCCAAACGAAACCGTCATCTATGAACTCGAACTTCTGGCTATCAAGTAATTAAAGCAGAATAACGGTAAAGAAAACTGTAAAGATAGCGTATTACAGTAAGTGACTTAAATAAATTATGACGACTTTCTTTTGCCGTTCACTATAGGAGGTCAAATGTTGCTACGCGATTTTTTGAACTATCGCTCTGCTGCCTGCATCATGGCGCTAACTGTATTCACCTATACGGGCGCCGCATCTGCCCATGACCATGAGAAGGCGCAATCAAAATCAGCATGGGTTAAGATCGCAGCCGACTACAAACTGCCTGAAGTGGCCCTTGTACGGGCAGATGGCAAAAAGATCAGCTTCCCGGAGGAGCTCGACAACGGAGGAAGGCCGGTGATCCTGAATTTCATCTATTCCACCTGCGCCACAACCTGCGCGGTAACAAGCCATGTCTTTGCCGAGGTGCAGGACCGCCTCGGCGCTGAGGCCGACAATGTCCACATGGTGTCCGTCTCCATTGACCCGGAACACGACACGCCGGCGCGTCTCAGAGAGTTTGCGAGGTACTATGATGCCGGGCGGCAGTGGGACTTCTACACCGGCTCGCTGGAATCGAGCATTGCGGTGCAAAAGGCATTCGATGCATTCCGGGGCGACAAAATGAGCCATCAGCCTCTCACCTTCATCCGCAGCGCGCCTGGGCAGCCGTGGATGCGCATGGAGGGATTCGCCTCGCCTGAGGACATCGTCATGGAATACCGTATGCTGACAAAATAGAAATGAAACATTCATGTCTCAAAGAGACACAAAGGGCAATGGAAATCTCTACGGCATGTAGTTGCGGACATTTATGTCCGCCTCTGCTCCGGGGGTAAAGCCGACCTAAAGGTCGGCAACTACAAATGGAGGGATATTTTCAGATGAAGTTCGCCGTGTTGAAGGTCAGAAAGATATTGATGGGGTTCCTGCCATTATTTCTGGTGTGTTGTACAGGGATGCTCATCGTTCCAGTCGGCCCCCCGGCATTGGCTGCCGACGAGTTGTTGGAACAGGGGCGGCGGATTTACCAGGAGGGCGTCCTGCCTTCCGGAGATATGCTGAAAGGGGTGCGCTTCGATAAGGTCGAGGTTAAAGGCAGCCATGCAGCCTGCATCAATTGCCACCGCCGCAGCGGCATGGGCGCTGTGGAAGGCAATATCCTGGTGCCGCCCATCACAGGCCGTTATCTGTTTCCTAATCCCGATGATAAAGCCATGGGTATCATGGATACATTCCGCAATAGTCGCTTCTCAAAGCAATTCCGTCCTTATACGGACAGCGCCCTTGCTGATGCCATCCGGCGCGGCGTTAACAGCGAGGGACGCGATATGAGCCCTATGATGCCGCGCTATGCCCTGAGTGAACAGGAAATGAAGGCGCTGCTTGCTTATCTCA
This sequence comes from uncultured Syntrophorhabdaceae bacterium, assembly GCA_964408265.1. GTDB lineage: Bacteria > Desulfobacterota > Syntrophorhabdia > Syntrophorhabdales > Syntrophorhabdaceae > CAYOYU01. Next base: position 1,531 of record CAYOYU010000247.1, on the reverse strand, counting down.
GGCATCTGTCGAAAGAATGGGCCCCTGGCGTTACCCGGGATACGATTCGCTTTGCCGCAATCATCACCCCGGAGGTAGAGCCGGAGCGGCGCAAAGCCATGATTGACACGATGCAAGCCGCCTTTGCCCAGAAAAACGGCAGCACGGCGCTCGCATCAAGCAGGGGTGGCGGGCGGCGTAGGACGATGAATGCGGCAGAGATTATTTATGGCACCGGCCGCAACTGGGAATTGGAGGTGTGGGAGCTTGAGGGAAGACCGGAGACATGGGCGAAGCAACTTGAGAAGCATTACCTCCGTAAGCCGGTATTTGCCGTGGCAGGGGGTCTGTCCAACACCACATGGGAGCCGATACAAAGCTTCTGCCGGCGAGAACATATTCCATGCTGGTTTCCCAGTGTGGATCTGCCAGTGCAGGAAGAAGATTTTTATTCGGTCTACTTCTCCCGCGGTGTAGCGCTGGAGGCGGATGTGCTGGCAAAGCATCTACAGTGAATGGAGGGCCAAAGGCCGCACCGGCTGGTGCAGGGATACCGTGACGACTATATGGGTCGCGGCGCTGCTGAGACCCTGTCCCATGCCCTGGCCGGATCCGGAATCGCGGTAGAGGATCGCATCATACGCGGCGCTGAGATAGGAGAGTTGCGTTCTGTCATGGATGGCATTTCAGGCAATGATATTGTCATGTTCTGGCTGCGTCCCGCCGATAGCGCCGCCCTGGGAAGCGACATTCTTCCGCCTTCCTCCGTAACCTATTTTTCCGCCAGACTTGCCGGCGGCGAACATGGACCCTTTCCGGCTGCATGGAAAAAAAGCCTTCGGCTGGTATACCCCTATGAAGTGCCGGACAAACGGCAGGCAAACATGTGGTTTTTTTATCAATGGCTCAAGATTCGAAATCTGCCGCTGGTGGACGAGCCTCTGCAGGCTGAAATTTACTTTTCAATGAATTTCCTGACTGAGACCATTTCTGAGATGCTGGATAACCTCTATCGGGATTACCTTCTGGAGCGGGCCGAGAACATGCTCACTATCAGCGAACTTAAGAACGCATTTAAAATGAAAATTGATCGCGCGATGCTTGGTCAGCCCACGGCCGGGAAGGACGACAGCACGACCATTTACCCCCACCTGAGCCTGGGTCCATCTCAGCGTTTTGCCTCCAAGGGAGGCTACATCATGCGTTTTTCCGGCGCTGAAAGCGACAGGCTCATCGCTGAGTCTGAATGGATTGTTCCATGAAATGTAATAAAATGAGAAGTTAATACGACTCCGACATATAATCTTTTTACCCCACCCCCACCCTAGCCCTCCCCCTGAAGGGGAGGGAAAATAGTGTGTTCCTCCCCTTTCAAGGGGGAGGGCAGGAGGGGGATGGGCTTATGTGACGGAGTAGTATTAATTGTAAGAGTAGTTGTTAGTATAATTCCCAAGACAAAAATCGAATTCATTAAATGAGGAGAAAATTATGCAAAAGTTTACAGGCTGGTTTTTAGGTTGTCTCGTCACAGGGTTGATCTTTTTCCTTTTTT
>CAYOYU010000246.1:0-7262 GCA_964408265.1 uncultured Syntrophorhabdaceae bacterium | reverse complement strand
AACTGGACGCCCTGGAGCTTCGAGAGGGTACCACCGAAGGCTTTTCTCTTCTTCACGTGGGATATGGCCATCTCCATGGCGCCCTGGGCAAGACCTACCCCTGGGTCATAACAACGGTCATTTTGTCTGTTTTTCGTCGGACTAATTTGCGCCCTTTCCATCGGAATAGGTACTGTCAACAATCCTTCGCTTCTTTTGATAGCTACCCAATTCAATCTGGTTTCACCTCTTGGGTCTTAGGCCGAAGATCCAGCCGCCTACTTCTCCTTGAGCTGGTAGCTCTGTTCTCCGCACGATGTTCAAGGATGGTGCAATGATGCAGCAGCCGTCGAGGGCTGCCGTTGCCGTTACCAGATTTGCTCCACGCGACAAACCTTTAGTTGGACGTTGATGATGGTACAGCCTTCTCGTACCGTCGGGACAGGAGCCGGAAGAGGCGACATGGAAGCGGATCGTCTCTGAACCGAAGGTGCAGGAGAGGTAGTTTTTGGCGACGCAAGAAATCTAGATGTGGAAAAGTAACATCTGTCACGACGATTCCGTTACATTTTGTTACGTCATTCACAGCTGTGGACCGGGCTTCTCAAACATATTTGTAACGCGATTAGCCACAGAAACCCGATTAAGGGTTTGAGCACCAATTCATGGAGTACCGGCATGGGTCTTGCTTGATCGTTTCTGATATCACTAATGAAGACGGTTGTGCGGCTGAAGATGTAATTAAGGCTTTCATTGTGATGCAAGGAAAAGACAGAAATATTCGAAAACAGCAAAGGAGGCACAAGCGAGGTTCGAGAATCTTTGATTTTGACACTATTGGGCATTTTAAGTAATTCAGAAGGTTTATTAGATTAGATTATGGAGGCAGGAAATGAAACGAGAGACAGACTATGGACTTGAAATTAAACCCGTATACACCCCCAAAGATATTGAAGGCATTGATTACGCAAGAGATATAGGGGATCCGGGTTCATATCCCTTCACTCGAGGATATTATCCAGACGGGTATCGCAGTCGTGTATGGACAAGACGGATGACCGGCGGGATCGGCTCTTCCAAAAGAACCAACGAACAACTCAAGCAGTTCAGAGCAATGGGCCAGACGCAGGGGATGTTAATTATCTGTGACAGGCCCAGCGCCATGCCCATAGATGCCGACCATCCCATGGGCAGAAGAGAGGCCGGTGTTTTGGGATGGCATGCCACGTCACTCCTTGAATTTGAGGAGCTCATGGAAGATATCCCTTTGACCGGACAATCTATTACTTTGCTGGGCTCCGCTCCGTTGTCCGCGCTAAGATTGGGTTACATTGTGGCTCTTGCCGAAAAACGTGGATTAGATTGGAGGCAGGTGCACGGCAGTGTGTCGGAGTATCCCTTCGGTCACATATTTGGACAGACCGATAACCTGCCTTTGGATCTCAATATCAAGCTTTGGCTCGATTCTACGGAATTTATCGTAAAAAACAAACTGCATATACGCTCGGGTATCCTTACCCAGCATTTTCAGGAGTCAGGCGGTAACAACCCACAGGCTGTTGCTATAGAATTAGCAATGCTCAAAGAGCTTCTTGGAAAGCTGGTCAACGAACGGGGTCTTGATTTCGATGACCTTGCCCTCATCCCGTACGAACTCGTAAGCGTCGGATCGCGGTTCTTTGAGGAGATAGCCAAAGTCCGGGCTCTTCGAAGGATGTATGCAAAGATGGCCAGAGAAACATTCAAGGCGAAAACCGACAAGGCCTGTCAATTGCTGATATCGGTTCACACATCCAGCCGCACAATGACCTATCAGCAGCCCCTTAACAATATCGCACGATGTGCCATACAAACACTTGCCGGAGCCATTGCCGGCTGCACTGCAATTGACAATGCATGCCTGGACAATGCTTACGCAGAGCCGTCCCCTTTTGCAGCGAGAATGTCCCTAAATACTCAACACATCGTCTCTGACGAAACGGGAGTAACCGATGTTACGGACCCTCTCGCCGGTTCCTATTTTGTGGAGTATCTCACCAATAAAGTGGAAGAGGAAGCATATAAGGTCCTGCAGCAGATAGAGGATATGGGTGGTATGATCGAGGCCGTGAAGCAGGGGTTTATCAAGAACTTGATGAGCGAGTCGGCCCTGCAAAAGCAAAGAGATATAGAATCAGGTGAGCGTCTGATTGTAGGGGTAAATGAGTTGGTAATCCCCCCCGAGGAAGATGACAAGATCCCCATACAGTCGGTGCATGCATCGGATTCGGAAGAAATAGCACAGCGTATGGAGAATTGGAAGAAGGCGAGGAACATACCTTTATTGAAAGAAAAAATAGCACAACTTTATGCCGACGCCAACAAGGGTTATCATTTCAATCTCATGCCCTCCATTACCGAAGCGGTTAAGGCTTATGGTACTGCCGGAGAAATAATAGGAGTCATCCGGAAGGCTTACGGATATCATTATGACCCGCTGGAAATGATCGATTGTCCCTTTGAGCTGGAATAAAGGCGTCTCAGCGGCGGCTATAGGACATACTTGTTGAAACAGGAGGGATATTTATATGAGTAATAAACAGCGAATTAAGGTTCTCGTCTCCGTTATCGGACTTGACGGACACTTCACGGGAGCGGAAGTCGTATCCCGGTATCTGATGGATGCTGGAATGGAAGTGGTCTATCTCGGAATTTATCAGACGCCGGAAATGATAGTCAACGCGGCTATCCAGGAGAATGTGGATGTAATTGGCATAAGCAGCCACGCTGCAAACTACGAACAGATAGGGATGTTGATAGACTTGATGAAGAAAAACGATTTCAACGTACCCGTAATGTGCGGGGGTTCCATTCCGCCACAAGATGCCGAGGCCCTGACAAGAAGAGGTGTTGCGAAAATATTCCTGCCACACAGCACTTCGGAGTCGATCATAGAATATATCAATTCTATTGTAAGAAAATAGGACGCAATGGGTCGAGTTATTGCTTCAAGGCGGTCTATGAAAATTGAAAATTGGTCGTAGATACCATGAATAGGTTAGAAACGGGAGAACTCAATGGTTGACAGCATTGTCGAAAAGATTGTCAACGGCGATGTAAGGACGGCTGCAAAGTTAATCGGGGATATTGAAAACGGGGTGCCCGGCACAAGAGAAATCCTCAAGGCGCTTTATAGGTATACCGGAAGAGCATATATAATTGGAATCACCGGCGCTCCAGGAGTTGGCAAGAGCACAGTGGTAGATCAAATGGTCCGGGGGCTAAGAACAAGTGGAAAGACAGTGGGTGTTCTTGCCGTAGACCCGACCAGCCCATTGAGTGGTGGGGCGATATTGGGGGACCGTGTTCGTATGCAGCAGCACAGCCTGGATGCGGGGGTGTTTATCCGTTCCCTCGCTACCCGTGGTCATTTCGGAGGGCTTACCCAAGCTACACGCTCGGCAATCGACGTATTGGATGCTATGGGTAAAGATTACATTATTGTTGAGACGGTGGGGGTAGGCCAAGATGAAGTCGACATTGCCAAAAGCGCGCATGTAACGGTGATTGTAGTAGTGCCGGGAATGGGGGATCATGTTCAGGCTATCAAGGGCGGGATTTTTGAGGTGGGGAACATCTTTCTTGTCAACAAATCGGATCGGCCCGATGCCGAAAGAACCCTCAATGATTTAAAGGCAATGATTGGTATTACGAGGAAGAAATTCAAGAATGAAGGTTGGGAGCCATCTATCCTTATGGCCGAAGCCGTCAGCAACAAAGGAATCACCGAACTGTTGAAGGAGATTGAGCGTTACAGAAAGAGCAGGAAAGAGCTGTCGCGTGAGTCCATAATGCGTCAGAAAGAAGCTATAGCCCGGCTCGAACTAGCAGATATGATAAAGGTCAGACTCGTTGAAGAAGTGTTGGACCACATAACCAACAGCCTCGAATTCAAAGAGCGTCTGGATTGCATAGTCGCCGGTACCAAGGACCCTTATTCCGCATGTGATGAGCTGCTGTCGGCAAAACTGAATTTCGAGAGACGGTTTGAGGAAAACGTATTTGCGAGTCAGGTGGAATTCATGTAAAAGCCATTGCGTACGCTAAGAATATGAAATGGCCGTGGCCCATAAGTGAGATTTTCTTGTGCGGTCAGTGCTGGCCAGGGAACTTATAAATGACTGCTGAACGGAAGAGATTGAAGAAAGGGTATTTTCAAATATATACGGGTAATGGAAAAGGCAAAACGACGGCTGCCCTAGGCATGGCTTTCAGAGCCATGGGTCACGGCATGAAAACGTATATCGGACAGTTCATGAAGGGCCAGATGTATGGTGAACTGAAGGCGTCAATGGCGGTATCTCCCTACATAACTATTGAGCAGTATGGGAAGAAGGCGCTGATGCATGTTAAGGACCATCCAGACGAGACGGACGTTCAAACGGCAAAACAGGGTCTACGTAAGGCCACAGAAGCAATGCTTTCGGGTTCCTACGAGATTGTCGTGTTCGATGAAATTCTTACAGCCCATTTCTTTCATCTCATAAACCTTGACGACATCTTAGAAACTATACGACGCAAACCGGGCACTGTTGAGGTGATCTTTACCGGCCGATATGCCGCCTCCGAACTTATTGCTATGGCCGATCTCGTGACAGAGATGACAGAGGTCAAGCATTATTATCAAAAGGGCGTGCAAGCCAGAAAGGGAATCGAGCGCTAGACGGGCATCAACAATCTAATGGAGTGGGAAGAACTTTCAGTAATGCCTACTTTGGTGTGATCTGTCCTAGCGGATGTGATCGCTGGTCTCATCGTTGCCTTGGTGTCAAACCCGGGACTTTTTCGAGGAGGTATACCTGTTTTGTTGTCTTTATATCTTAGGTATAGTCTGCTCTATGCGGTTCAGCTAAGACGCGGATGGTCACATCACGCACAAACTCAAGGCCTCAAGCATATAGGCGACAGGACTTGCACTGCAGAACGGTCGAGACTTTGAGCTACGGAAATACGGGTATAGAGGATACTGGCTCAACATTCCTCAAGACAAGAGAAGAGATGAGAGCTGGCGTTGGTTCGCCCGGAGGACATACAGGGGTTGCATTTCTTTCATTTTGCTATTCATCAAGTAATGTTTAATTATAACCCATGTCACATTCCGTTACGTAATACCCTTGTGCTCCCAGGTCAATTTCCGTTGAGTGACTTATCTTACGGAGGCCCTAACGAGGCTCTCATGAAAAATGGAACGCCCGACATATTCAATACTGACCAGAGAAGCCACTTTTAGACCTTTGGAGTTTGCTAAGATCCTCATTGATTACAGCATCAGGTTAGCATGGAAGGGACCGTGGAGGGGCCATTCTTTATCGAACACCTCTGAAAGATGACGATCACAGACGAAGAAGTCTACTTGAAAGCGTATGAATCAACCATTCATAAGAAAAGAACGGAGTTGAGAAAGGTTCTTGATCGATTTAACATGCGACGGCCTCAACAGAGTCTTGCTGGCAGGACCCGGAATGAGGTCTACTGTGCTGCCATGCCTAAGGAGACTGATCCATCTCCGTATCCTTCAATTTAGTGATCAGACGTTCATGGGAGGGTCTATGGAAAGAATGTTTTCACCGAGAAGCGTTGTGATTATAGGTGCTTCAAATTCTCCGTCCAATAAAGTCCGGATCATTGTAGAGAATATGGATCGCTTCAAGTATGAAGGACCGATATATCTAGTGGGTGGAAGGGCCGATATGCTGGCAGGCAGGCAGATATTTACGCACATAAGTGAATTGCCCGAGGTCCCGGACCTTGCCGTGATCCTCATCCCTGCGGAGGGTTTGTCGGGAGTCCTAGAAGCATGCGGGAAGAAGGGTATACGTCGAATCGTTATTCAAACAGGAGGTCTCTCCGAATTCAGAAATGAGAGAAAAGATCTAGAACAAGAGATTCTGAATACAGCCTCAAAATGGGGCATGAAGATAATTGGACCTAATTGTGTAGGAGTTGTTAATGTTGAAAACGGGCTTGCTCTCCCTTTTTACCCCCTCTATCCCCATGAGGCGAAAAAAGGTTCCATTTCTGTGATAAGTCAGAGCGGAGGACTGATTCTGGACATTATGATACTGTGCAACATAGAGCGTATCGGCATAAACAAGCTCGTTAGCATAGGAAACAAACTTATCTGCGATGAAAATGATCTCCTGGAGTATCTTATATCGGATCCCACTACACAGATCATCGGTTTGTATTTGGAAAACATACGTAACGGGACGAGATTCATGCGTCTTGCGGCTGCCACCAATAAGCCGATTATCCTACTTAAGTCCAACAGGGGGCCAGGAAGCAACGAAATTGCTAGATTTCACACCTCTTCCCTGGCAGAGGACGATGTCGTCACTGACGCGGGAATGAAGCAGGTGGGCGTCCATCGGGTAGAGAATCTTGGGGAGATGATAGACTGTTTCAAAGCATTTTCCTTGCCACTGTTGAAAGGATCTCGTCTCGCAGTCATGGCACGGACAGGCGGACACGCCGTTCTAGCCGCGGATAGCATTGAACGACACGGTTTTACGCTAGCATCCCTCTCTGAAGACTTCTTTGGTGTGCTGTCAGGAAAAGCCAGGGAAGGGGTTGTAAGAAGGACCAACCCCCTTGATCTCAGTGACATCTCCGATTTCGATGTTATTACCGAAATGGCCGAAAATGTCCTCTTGGAGAAAGAAGTGGATGGGCTCCTTGTAGTCCATTCCTATTCCCTTGGCAGAAATGTGGAGCCCTCAAAGAGGTTAATTTCCTCGTGCGCCGCATTGTCGAGGAAATGCGACAAACCGGTGGTCTTCTGTATTATTGCCCATAAGGAGAACTGGCTCGAAATACGAGAGGCTGCAGATTTTCCTCTGTTTACTCATGTAGATGATGCGCTCACAGCCATGCGCAAAACATTTGTACATTCCTCGAATAGGAACCGAAGTTCAGTGAAAGAGACGCGCAATTCGGATGGAACTGGACGAACAGGGACGGTTGCTCACCTTCCCGCAGGCATCATGCAGATTCAGGAGGTCTTCCGTCTTCTTGCGGATTATGGCCTAACCATACCTGACCACAAACTTGTCCAAGGTATCGGGGAGGGACTCAAGGCAGCACGTGACATGGGCTACCCGGTGGCATTGAAGGTATCTTCGTCTGATGTGCTCCATAAGACCGAGGAAGGAGGAGTGATTCTCGATGTAAAAGATGATGTTTCCCTCGAAAGGGCTTTCGGAGATCTCAAGACCGATTCTTATCTACTTCAGAAGATGGTGCCC
>CAYOYU010000245.1:3644-7273 GCA_964408265.1 uncultured Syntrophorhabdaceae bacterium | reverse complement strand
GGCTATCTCGCCTACCCTATCTCCGAGATTGCAGCCGCCTCGGGTCTGTCTGAAGAAGCCCTCGAAGGGGTATTGAAGAAGATCCAGAAGCTCGACCCTCCGGGAGTGGGCGCGCGGTCCCTGAAAGAGTGCATCCTCCTTCAGTACGAGGCCCGGAATGAGAAGGTCCCTCTTTTCGAGGAGATAGTGGGCTCCCATTTCGACCTGATCGAAAAGAACAACCTTAAGGACCTGGTCAAGGTTACCGGGCAGCCCATGGAGGCGGTGAAGACTATCGTTGAAATGATCAAAGAGTTTGATCCGAAACCAGGGAGGAATTTCGCCGACGAAAACCCTGTCTACATGCTCCCCGATGTATACGTCATCAAGGGAGAAGACGGGTTCGAGGTGAGCCTGGACAACGACCAGATACCGGAATTGAGGATGAGCCGGTATTATGTGGACCTGCTCACCGCGAAGAAAGCGGGCAATGATGCGCGCAAATACATCAGAAACAAGATGAAGCAGGCGGAATGGTTTATTAAGAGCATCCAGCAGAGACAGAAGACCCTCTACCAGGTTGCACAGAGTATCGTCAACTTCCAGCAGGGTTTTTTCGAAAATGGAATCCGTTCACTTCGCCCCCTGATCCTGAAAGATGTGGCACAGGACGTGGGCGTCCACGAGTCAACGGTCAGCAGGGTCACAACAAACAAGTATATGAGCACCCCTTTCGGCATCTTTGAGATGAAGTTCTTCTTTCCCACGGGCATCGGCAAGGAAGAGGGAAACGAACTCTCCACAAACGTGGTCATGGACTTCATCACCGGTCATATCGAGAAAGAGGACAAGAGGAACCCCCTTACGGATGACGAGATAGTGGCAGTCCTGAAGAAGACCCACAACATCACCATCGCCCGGAGAACGGTGGCCAAGTATCGTGAAATACTGAACATAAGGTCGTCAAGGGAGCGTAAGGTCACGGATTGAATTGGATTGACATGGAGGGGTATATCTGTTAACTTTGTACCTTGGGTTGGGTGTCTGCCAACCTTATTTTTATAACCGGAGGCAATATGGAAATCGCCATCAGCTTTAGACATCTCGAAAGCGATGATAATATCAAAAAATATGTGGAAGAGAAACTGGCCAGGCTCCAGAAATATGTGGAAGTGCCCCTCGAGATCCATGTTGTACTCTCATTGGAAAGAAAATACCGGCACCGGATAGATGTGATGTTTACCCTGAACGGAGTGGTAATCAACGCCCACGAAGTGATGGACGATATGCGTGCGGCGGTGGATACGATCCTCGACAAGTTGGAGAGACGGCTTACCAAGTACAGGGATAAGCTGAAGAAGAACAGGGAGGCAAAGCAAAAACGTATTGCCGCAAGTGAGAAAGAACCTGTCTCCAACATCATCTTTACAAAAACCATCGACGCAAAACCCATGGACCCTGAAGAGGCAGCGCTTCAACTCGAGGCTTCGGGCGACAGTTTCATGATATTCAGGGACAGGGAAGAGGGAAACGTCTGCCTTGTCTACAGGAGGAAGGACGGCAACTTCAGTCTCATCCAGACCCTCGGAAAGACCGTATGAGAGTCGGGGAAGTTCTCAGGGAATCCTGCGTCATTGCAGACATCAAGGAAACAACAAAGCAGGGAGCCCTTGTAGAGCTGATTGAGGCCCTGAAACAGGCTGGTCTGATTGAAGATGCAAAGACAGTATTGAGAGTTATCCTCGACAGGGAGAAGCTCGGGAGCACGGGTATCGGTGAGGGAATAGCCATCCCCCACGGAAAGTTGAAGGGTCTCGAAACCATCCTTTGTGCCTTTGGAAGGTCGGGGAAAGGGGTCGACTTCGATGCCGTCGATGGCAAGCCGGTCCATATTTTCTTTCTCCTTCTCGCTCCGGAGGAATCGGCAAGCCTCCACCTGAAAATGCTGTCACGGATATCCAAGATCCTGAGAGACCCCTTGTTCAGGAAGAAGCTTGTAGGGCTCACTGATACCCACGCCATATACGAGAACATCCTGGACGAGGACAGGAAACTCAATTGACCGGCGAAGGGCCAGAGGCGAATAATAAATGCGGAAGGGCGGAAGAATCTCACATTTCACAATTCAAATCTCGGATTTCAAAGTAAGACAACCTGGTAGATGAAGGGCATAACGGTACAAGAACTCATCGATGAGACTCCGTACGGGCTGGAACTCGAAGCGATTGCCGGCCGCAGCGGACTCTTCAGAAAGATATACAATGCCAAGATTCAGAAACTCGGGCTCGTCATCACGGGCCACATGGTCTATCTCCATCCCCACAGGATCCAGATTCTGGGCAACACGGAGATATCCTACCTTCGGAGCTTAAGCGAAGAGGAGAGCACGGCCATCATAAGCGAGCTCTGCACCTATGATGTGGTCTGCTTCGTGGTAACCCGGAACCTGAAGGTGCCGGAGCACCTCCTCACAGAAAGCGATACCAGAGGGATACCGCTTCTCAGGACCAAACTGGTCACATCGGTCTTTATCGAGAGGGTCAGCAAGTGCCTTGAGGAGAAACTCGCCCCCACCACCAATGTCCACGGCGTCCTCATGGACATTCTCGGGGTTGGAGTGCTGATTATCGGCAGGCCCGGCATCGGCAAGAGCGAGAGCGCCCTGGAACTGATCATGCGCGGACATACCTTTGTGGTGGACGACATGGTATACGTGAAGAAGATGGGACCAATCGAACTCCATGGCGAACCCCCCGAGATGATCAAGAACCTCCTTGAAATAAGAGGGATCGGCATCGTGGATATCCGCCACCTCTTCGGTGTGGCTTCCGTGAGATATAGAAAGAAGATAGACCTTGTCGTGGAACTTCTGGACTGGAACGAACAGGTCGAATGTGAGCGCCTGGGATTGACTGAGCACAAATACAGGCTCCTCGGAATCGACCTCCCTCTCGTGAAGATACCGGTGAGCCTGGGGCGCAATGTTTCCGCCATTATCGAACTGGCCTGCAGAAACCAGATACTCAAGCGGCAGGGCATCCATACCGCCGTGGAACTGGAGGAAAAGCTGCTCAAATCAATTGAAGCCAAGGCCCAGGAATGAAGGTCGTAATCGTAAGCGGTATATCCGGATCGGGGAAGACCACGGCCTTGAGGGCCTTCGAAGATATCGGCTATTTCTGTGTAGACAATTTTCCCCTCGTCCTGCTGCAGAAGTTTCTCGAACTCTCCGACCTTACGGCAGGTACAATAAAGAAGTGCGCCTTTGTGGTGGACGTGAGGGAAAGGGAATTCTTTGCCGAGGGCAGAGACATCCTCAAGAAGGTGAAAGAGAAGTACGGCGCCGAAATCCTCTTTCTTGAAAGCTCCGAGGAGGCCCTGCTGAGGAGATTCAAAGAGACGAGGCGGTCCCATCCGCTTCTGAATACCTCCAGCGTGAAAGATGCGCTGAAAGAAGAGAGGGCGCTGGTTGACTGGATCCGGCAGATCGCCGACACGATCATCGATACCTCCCGATTCAACCCCCATGAGTTGAGACGGTTCGTGCTGAAGGGCTTCGACCAGGACGAGAAGAAGATGAAGCTGAGTCTCATGTCCTTCGGCTATGCATACGGCCTGCCCCTCGAAGCCGACATGGTTCTGGACGTACG
>CAYOYU010000245.1:0-3634 GCA_964408265.1 uncultured Syntrophorhabdaceae bacterium | reverse complement strand
GAAAAGACGGGGCTCGACCGGGACGTGGGGGAGTACATTAACGGACACGACGAGTACAAGAAATACTTTGGGCGGCTCCTCGACTTTCTGGGCTATCTTATCCCCCTCTTCGAGAAGGAAGGGAAAAGCTACCTCACCATATGCCTGGGCTGCACCGGAGGAAAACACAGATCGGTCTTTGTGGCCAGCGAACTCAAGGAACGATTATCTGCAACAAACAGTGGCATCGATGTCTCGGTCATACACAGAGATATCAACAGGTAAAGGAGGAGACAGGAGATGATTGGTCTCGTTGTTATAGCCCACTTTAATCTCGCCCGCGAGATGGTGGCGGCAGTGGAATTGATCGTGGGAAAACAGAAACAGTTCGAGTTCGTCGACATATTTCCCGACGAAGATGTGGATAACGTGAAGAACAAGGTCATCCAGTCCCTGAAGAGAACCAATTCAGGCGACGGCGTCATCATCCTCACCGACATGTTCGGCGGAACGCCCTCCAACATCAGCCTCTCCTTCCTCGATGAAGGCAAAGTGGAAGTGGTGACGGGCGTCAATCTGCCCATGCTCATAAAGCTGACCACCTACAGGCAAGGCAAGACTCTTGAAGAGTTGGCCCATTTCATCACCCAGTATGGTCAGAAAAACATCTATCTTGCCACCGATGTGCTGAAAGCAAGAAAAAAGGAACAGGCCACATGATGGAGGGGGTATTTACCATTAGGAACAGATTGGGGCTGCACGCAAGGCCCGCGGCTCTTTTCGTGAAGAAGGCATCGGAGTATGATTCCAAGATCTTTATGGAAAAAGATGGGATGTCGGTGAACGCGAAAAGCATCATGGGGCTTCTCATGCTTGCCTGCCCGCTGGGAAGCAGGATCCTGCTCAAAGTGGAAGGAAGTGATGAGCAGAAAGCATTCAGGGAACTGGGTCACCTCATTGACGAAGGATTTCAAGAAGAATGAAAGATGATGCCTTCGAAAACAAAGAACTCCACGGTACCGGCGTCTCCTCGGGGATAACCACCGGCCGGGTATACCTCCTTGAGCGGGGCAGGATCTCCGTAGCAAAACGGACCGTCTCAAAGGAGCATCTGGAGCGGGAAATCACCAAGTTCAAGCATGCCATCAAAACCGCCATAGACCAGCTGAACAGCATCAAGGAGACCATCCAGGACGATGATGTGAGAAAGCATGCCTACATCATCGACGCCCACGTGCTCATTCTGCAGGATGATTTCTTTGTGAATGAAGTGATCAACGTCATCAGGGAACAGGGCATTAACGTGGAGTGGGCCCTTGATATCGTGGCGACGAAGTTCCTCTCGAGCTTTGAAAAGGTTGAAGACCTCTACCTGCGGGAAAGAGGGCAGGATATTAAGCATATCTACGAGAGACTGGTGAGGATCCTGGTCAAGGGGCAGAAGGCCTCCGATATCGGAGCCAACGAGGTAAGGGGCAAAGCGGTGATTATCGCCCACGACCTTTCTCCTGCGGACACGATCCAGTTGAATCTCAACAAGATATCGGGCTTTGTGACGGACGTGGGAGGCCGGACCGCCCACACGTCAATCGTAGCGAGGGCCCTCGAGATCCCGGCTGTCGTGGGCGTGGGGAACATCACGAGCCTCGTGAAGAACAATGACACCATCATCGTCGACGGCGACGAAGGTGTGGTCATCATCAACCCCACAAAACAGGTCCAAAGGGATTACATCGCAAAACAGCTTCACCTGAAGACCCAGAGAAGGGAATTCCTCAGGATCGCCAGGCTGAAATCGGAGACAAAGGACGGCTTCAGGGTAAAGGTGGGGGCAAATATAGAACTCCTCGCAGAAATGGATATCGTGGAACGCTACGGCGCCCAGGGGATCGGCCTCTACCGGACCGAGTACATCTACCTCTCGAAAAAACAGCTCCCCACGGAAATGGACCATTACCACATCTACAGGAAGCTCGCCGAGAATAAGGCCCTGGAATATATCACCATCAGGACTCTCGACATCGGCGGGGACAAGTTCGTCTCCCACATCGAGATGCCCAAGGAGATAAACCCCGCCATGGGGCTGCGCGCCATAAGGCTCTGCATACAGGAGCCGGGGCTCTTCAAGCCGCAACTCATGGGCATTCTCCGCGCCAGCGCCTTCGGCCCTTTAAGGATACTGATCCCCATGGTTTCGGGCATGGAAGAGGTGCGAAGAAGCAAGGCCATTATCAGGGAATGTATGGATGAACTCGATGCGCAGGGTGTCCCCTTCAACAGGGAGATCAAGATAGGGATCATGATCGAGGTGCCTTCAACCTGCATGATCAGCGATCTCCTGGCGAAAGAGGTCGATTTCTTCAGCATCGGCACCAACGATCTCATCCAGTATACTTTGGCCATAGATCGCGTCAATGAGTACGTATCGTACCTTTATGAGCCGCTCCACCCTGCGGTGCTCAAGATGATAGAGCGGACAGTGGAGTCTGCCCACGCCAACAACATTGATGTGGCCCTCTGCGGAGAGATGGCGGGCGAGCCCCTCTATGTACCCATACTCCTCGGGCTGGAACTGGATGAGCTGAGTATGAACCCCTACTCTATCCCGAGGGCCAAGAAAGTCATACGGGGCCTTGAGCACGGCTTCTGCAAGGAACTGCTCCGGGAAGTCCTGAAACAGGATAATGCAAAAGAGGGTGAAGCCATTCTGAGGCGGGAGATGGTAAAGCGCTTCCCCGAGGACTTCATGAAGGCCCGGGAAGATTGAGGAGAAGGCATTTAGAACATATCGTGCAGCCAGATTGGCAGGAACCTGCTGTCACGTTGATCACTGAAAGCTAATGACTATCATAAGGAGGTAGCACTAATGGCTATGACCAGGTTTTTATTCACGTCGGAATCGGTAGCAGAGGGTCATCCTGATAAGGTTGCCGATCAGATCTCCGATGGCGTTCTCGACGCCATCCTCGACAAGGACACAAAAGGCAGGGTTGCCTGCGAAACCCTCGTTACCACAGGGCTCGTCCTCGTAGGAGGCGAGATCACCACAGACTGTTACGTTCACATTCCCAGCGTTGTCAGGGACACGGTGAAAAACATAGGCTACAACAATTCCCAGATGGGATTCGACTGGGAGACCTGTGCAGTCGTCACCGCCATCGACGAACAGTCCCCCGATATCGCCATGGGTGTCAACGAGAGCACCGACCACGAACAGGGTGCAGGGGACCAGGGACTGATGATCGGCTTTGCCTGCAACGAGACACCCGAATATATGCCCATGACCATCTCATTTGCCCATAAGCTCGTGGCGCGCCTGGCCGAGGTACGGAAGAAGAACATCCTCAACTTCCTGAGACCCGACGGAAAGAGCCAGGTCACCATCGAATACATAGACAAGGTCCCCCGCAGGGTCGATGCCGTGGTTATCGCGGCCCAGCACAACCCGGATGTAACCAACGAAACCATCAGGGAAGGCATCATCGAAGAGGTCATCAAGAAATCCATACCTGCCGAAATGATGGATGACAAGACCCGCATATTCATCAATTCCACGGGCAGGTTCGTTGTGGGCGGTCCCAAGGGCGACTGCGGCATGACAGGCCGCAAGATCATCGTGGACACCTACGGCGGTCAGGCAAGTCACGGCGGCGGA
>CAYOYU010000244.1:1359-7340 GCA_964408265.1 uncultured Syntrophorhabdaceae bacterium | reverse complement strand
TTATCTTCGATGGTGATGTCTACGGATTCTGCCTGCCGGCTCATAGACATGCGCACTCTTGTGGCATCCGCATGTTTCAAAACGTTATTGAGAGCTTCTTGTGTTACCCGGTAGATGACCGTCTCGATGAGCGGATCAACACCGCTCCAGTCGCCTTCGATATGGAGGCTCACGTCAATGGCTGTCCGTTCCTTAAAGCCCTCCATGCACCACCGCAGGGCGGAAGTGAGACCGAAGTTGTCGAGGAGGTAGGGTCTCAGATTGTATGATATCCGATGAACCTCATCTATGGACTTGTTTATCAAAGTCTTCATATCATCTATCCTCTTTTGTCTCTGCGGTTTGCTCAAACCTGAGGACTGTTCGAGGATTTCGATGTTAAGATTCATCGCCAACAAGGCCTGTCCAATCTCGTCATGGAGTTCCCGGGAGATCCGTTTTCTTTCTTCTTCCTGCATCCTGATCAACCTGTCAGAAAGACTCTTAAGATTTTCATGGTATTCTTTTCTTTCGGTAATATCCCTAAAGATACCGAGCACCGCTTCCCTGTTTCGGTATTCGAATAAGGCAGCGTTCACCTCCAGATATTTGGTGCTGCCGTCTTTGCACAGAAATTTGCCCTCCGACACCATTGGTGTAGGCTCTCGACGGATTCTCTTGAGGTACCGGGCCTTCAGCCATTCTCGGCTTTCAGGAGAGACCGGTGTCAAATAGTTCATTCCGATTATCTCTTCCAGGCTGTAACCGGTAATCTCGGAGAACTTCTTATTGGCGAACATGTACTGTTCGTCCTGAAGGATTGCGATACCGTCACTGGCGTTTTCCACCAGGGTGGCATACTTCTGTTCCGATTCCTGCAAAGCATGGATGTTCTTTTCCAGTTGTGCTGCCATTCGGTTGAAGGATTCGGCCAATACTTCGATTTCGTCTTTCCTGCGAAATGGAGAGATTCGATATGAGAGGTCGCCACTGGCTATGACACGCGCAGCCCGCACTACCTTGCCCAATGCCGATGTTACATTATGCGACAGAAGTGCGCCGAAGATAGTGCTGATTGAAATACTTATTATTGCAACCACTATGAGCAGTCCCTTGGTCGACTGGCCGACCTGTTTGGCTAGCTGTGATTTCTTGGCCATATCGGCTCCGACAGTACTCATAAGCTGCCCTTCAACAACCCTCAACTCCCTGAAGATCAGTCTCCCTTTCTTGTCGGCTTCTGCGATTGACGAATTGTAGGTGGCAAAATCGGTGAGTCCGTAATCAAGCTGCTGCCGCAGCTCTTTTTCCGCCTCTGCAATGTTCTCTTCCCAATCTTTGATGAGCGCTTCATACCTGTCGATGAGCGTAGTATACTTAGCGTCCGACGGGTAGAGTTCACGGGCGTTTCTTATCCGGGCTTTCACGGGCAGGATATTCTCATCGTAGGAGACAAGATACCTCGTTTTCCCGGTGAGGAGAAATTCCTGGAGTCCTGAGCGTCTCTGGAGCATTCTGTACGTCAGCTCATACACAATTTTTGTCATCTGAAAGTGTTTATTGCTGATTTCTTCGTACAGGTTTGTAACCTTGGTATAGTTTCGTATTGCCACCACCGCAACCAACACGGTGATGAGAATAACAAGAAGATAGCCTGCGATGATCTTAGTCTTAAGGCTCAGAGGGGATAATCTGTCTTCCATTTCTTCTATTTAAGAAGTCTCACTTCCTTCAGGTAAAGGGCTCCGCTTATGTAGGGAGTGTACTGAACCCTCTTTGTCGTCGCATAAAGCTTGATCTCCTGATAGGCAAAGAGGGAGAAAGCATTCTCGTGCACCATTTCTTCCAGCTTATGACAAAGTTTTGTCTGCTCCCTCAGGTTGACAGCCCCGATAACCCTGGAATAGAGCTGGTCAAATTCCTGGTTTTTCACAATACCCCAGGTGGAATCGGAGGCATACCAGACTACCCCTTCCTCGAATGCCACATGGCCGATGGGATCAGGACTGGTCCTGGCGGTCATATCAAGATCAAAGGCGGGAAGTGATTTGTCTAGCACCGGGCCGGCTACCCTCAAGGCACAGTTCCCTCCTTCCACTCGCAGTCGGATTCCCACCTGGGCAAGCTGCCTTTTCAACACTTTGCCCAAGACGCTTTCGGCGCCGCCATCGATATCGTCAATCAGGATACTCGCGTCAAACCCATTCGGGTACCCTGCCTCCCGCAGCAGTTGCCTCGCCTTGGCAGGATCATGAGGATAAGGCTTAATGTAGGGGTTGTAACCGAATTGACCCGGCATACCCAGCGTAGCCTGCCTAATTCCGTTGCCATGTCTCACTTCCTCTATGATCTCAAACATATTCACCGCATAGTTAGCTGCCTTGCGTACCCTCTTGTCCTGGAACGGGCCCCTGCCTTTTCTCAAGTTGAACATGATGGTCATTGCGGTAAAGGATGGCTCCCTCAGTACAATGAAACCCCGCTCCTCTATTACGGGGAGTGCCGCTGGCTCAAAGTTGGTTACCATATCCAGGTCACCATTAAGAAGCATCTTGACTCGTGCTCTCGCGTCGGCAAACCGGAAGATAATCCCATCGATATAGGGCAGATCAGGCTTCCAGTACGTATCATTTCTCGCCAGTATCAGTTCCTTTCCCTTTGTCCATCGTATGAACTTGAATGGTCCCGAGCCTATGGGGTGCTTTTCGAACCCCTTGAGTCCCACTTTCTGAATGTATCGAGGCGGGATAATGAATCCGGACTGGCAGAGCCGGTTTAGCAGTAAGCCGTCGGGGTAGTGGGTGATTATGTTGAAAGTGAGCGGGTCTATCACGTCAATTTGTTTGATAGACTTCATCATGTGGTGGTTTGGTGACCGGCGGATATTGATCTGTTCGAGACTGTATTTTACCGCATGGGCGTCGCAGGGTTCACCATTATGAAAATAGACATTCGGGTTCAGCTTGAATTGGACTGTGTGGGTATTGAGTCTTTTCCAGCTTTTTGCCAGATTGGGCGAAGGATTCCCGTCAATGTCGAGGTCCAGCAGGTGGTCGAAAACCTGATTCAGTATGTTTTCGTTCCTCTCTTCCCACTGGGTGAGCGGGTCCATCCTTAAGCCGTCATCATTTGTGAGGTCGCATATGCGAAGAAGATTTCGGCCTTCCTGCGAAAACAACAGGATCGGTGAGGGTACGATAAAAAAGATCAGAAAAAGGGTAAAAATGGTAAATACGCGAGAGACCGGGAACTTCATAGTTCTTCAAGACCCTTATGCCGCCCTGCGGCATAATCCTGTCGATGGCCAGCCGCTTGAATCAGCGTATGATGGGAATGCCACCGTCATATCTGCGATAACTCATGACCCTACTTTTATCATGTGCCACCACCATACCACTTGCTCTTAACACCTGTCAAGCCGCTCTACTCTTCTGCTACACGTGTGAGACAAGCCATTGGGGTCGAAGATGAGGTCTCCAAGAGAGCATCGGAGACTTAAGAGTAAGTTAGACGGGTGTCCGGATGGAGACAACTCCAGGAAGAAGATAACATACCGCTCCCTGTGTTACTTTTCCTCGAGATCATTTGCTGACAAAGGGACGGATAAGACGGCCGACCTCTCGTGTTTTACGCTACCGCCTCGATAAAGTGTCTGATGTGTCGGGTAAGTTTGCCGTGTGTCTTGACAAAGGAGTTCTGATATCCCTGTATGAGGCGTTTCACCTGCTGGGGGACTGAAGATCGTTCCATTCCGTGCTTTGATATCTGCTCCCTTGAGAAACGTACAGACGTCGACGAGTCTCTGTGATTGTCTGTATGCTATTGCATACATTTCAAGCCATTTGACCGTCATATCTGTGCTGAAGAAACATCGTTCTACTACTCCGACTATCCAATCTGGCGCACCCAAATGCGGACAACACGCTGCCTATTATAAAGACTGCCATTAGTCTAGGTAACGTTTCGAGTCGTTTCATTATTTCTCCTGACCCTTGTCGACCATTCCATTAATGTTACGCCCACAGACAATACACGACAAGTAATTATTTGGCGGTTACTTCGGTTTCCACTCCTTCCTTTTCTCCAAGTCCCGGAATCGATTTCACTGAGAAAGATAGGCAAATGGTGCCCATTAGGACATCCGACAGCGATTGGCCACGGATTCCGTTTGGAATTCTCCTATCTAACTTTTATCTAAACTATTTTTGGTATTTAGTGATATGTAACTAATTGCTATTATGGGTTTATTATGGCGGAGAGGGTGGGATTCGAACCCACGGTACGCTTATTAGGCGTACAGCCGATTTCGAGTCGGCCCCGTTATGACCACTTCGGTACCTCTCCTTGTCTGGAAAAATTCTCTGAGTATTGCGCGGGTCTCTTCGGCCAGTACGCCGCCTTGAACTTCGACCTTGTGGTTCAGGCCGAGGCTGTTCACGTCGACTACTGAGCCGAAGGCTCCTCTCTTTTCGTCGAAACATCCGAAGACAACTTTCTTCACCCGTGCCTCGATCATGGCGCCTGCACACATGACGCAAGGCTCTTTGGAGACATAGACAGTGCAGCCCGACAACCGGTAATTGCCCAGTTTCCTGGACGCCTCCTCAATGGCGAGGATCTCTGCATGGGCCGTGGCAGAGTTCCGGTCTATTGTCATGTTATGGGTCCTGGCCAGCACTTTGCCCTCCGGCGAGACAACTACCGCCCCCACGGGCACTTCGTTGCTCTCAGAGGCATCCAGGGCCTCATGCATGCACATCTCTATGAAATGTTCCTCGTTCATAGGTCTACAGTATACTTGCAGCGCCCAGCAAAATCAATCGAATGCGGTCGTATCGGCGAAAAAATGATCTCCCGATTCTTCCACGGTCTGCCTCATGGAGAGAACATAATCCGGCCGGATTCCCGCCTTCCATTTGGGGTATCCTCCCTGCCAGATGTAGCGGAGCAGTTCATGAAAACCCTCCCTGCTGAAGAGGTACTCGCCTATGCTGATGGTCCCGCGGTCAGAATCGACGACAACGGCTGCCCGGGAAAGGGGGACATATTTCCGGATGATACCTTCGACAAGACTTCTGCTCCTGTAACCCTCGGGGTTCTGCCTGAATTCATCAGGATCGCAGGGAAAGGGGAAATGGCTGTAGACTTCGCCGATGAATCCCGACAGGTCCACGCCCGCTATGGCGCCCATGAGATTGCCGATACGCGCATCCTCAAGAAGATAAATGTCCCATTCGAAACCTCGGGGCTCCTTTGGGCCTGACCGCGCCATGGATGAGACGTTCTCGCAAAAATCGGAGGCAAAGAGAAAATAGTTGCCCAGGATTATCATGTCCGATTCGATGTTGAAGAAACCGAAGGGGATTTCTCCATGGCTGAGAGAGCGAAAAAGAAGCGGCATAGTGCCTCCTTAGTTTTCTACGGAATATACCAGACGCGCCCCTGCAAGGCAAGTTTATGTGCAGCTTCCTGGCGCCGGGTTGAAGCATGATCCCCTGATCTGCTATATTACTGGATGACTGTGGAATCGAAGTACCAGAAACTCAAGGATCTTCTCCGCCCCCTCGGCAAAGTAATGGTCGCCTTTTCCGGCGGCGTTGACAGTACGTTTCTTTTGAAGGTGGCAGTGGACGTACTGGGAAAGGAGAATGTCCTCGCCCTCATCGGTACATCACCCACCTACCCCGCACGGGAACTCGAAGAAGCCCGGTCCCTGGCGCAGATGATGGGAGCACCCTTTCTCGTTGTCGAAACAGGCGAGATGGAGGACAAAGAATTCCTGAAGAATACCCGAGAGAGGTGCTATCACTGCAAAAGCGATCTCTTCGAGGGAGCCTGGAAAATTGCCGGGGAACGCGGTTTTTCCCACATTCTGGAAGGATCCAATTCCGATGACATGAGCGATTTCAGACCCGGCAGGCGGGCATGCCTGGAAAAGGGCGTACTGAGCCCGCTCCTTGCCGCGGGTCTCACGAAGAAGGAGATACGGCAGATATCGAAGG
>CAYOYU010000244.1:0-1349 GCA_964408265.1 uncultured Syntrophorhabdaceae bacterium | reverse complement strand
CCTGTCTCTCTTCGAGAATCCCCTATGGAACGCCCATCGAACTGGACGTGCTGAAGCGGATCGAAGCTGCCGAAGAAGTGGTGAAGGCGCTCGGGGTCCGGCAGGTACGGGTCAGGTATCACGGGAGCGTTGCACGAATTGAGGTAGCCGAAGAGGAGATAGGAACAGTCCTCAACAACCGGGAGGCTATCGCCGAGGGGCTGAAGCAGGTGGGGTTCCTCTATGTTGCTCTGGACCTCAAGGGATATAGAACAGGCAGCATGAACGAAACGTAGCCGGAACCGCAGACACCGGCAATCTTAGGCCCGCGTCTCGACTCCTTCCGAAAGGACTCATCTCTTCGAAGGTGATCTTTTCAGCCTCCCCACGCCTTCCAGCGAGAGGAGTTGCTCCTTTGTAATCCTTTCCATTGAGAAACCACCTATGGAACCATCCTCTCTGATCACCCGGTGGCAGGGTATGACAATGGGGATAGGGTTGCGCTTCAGGGCCTGCCCCACGGCGCGGGCCGCCTTTTCCTGTCCTATTTTGCGGGCTATCCACTGGTAACTCCTCACCTCACCGTAGGGGATCCGTGCCGTCTCTGTGAGCACCCTCCTGGTAAACTCGCTTAAGGACGATAGGTCCACATCGAGGTTGAAGGCGACCTTTCCGCCCTTGAAGTACCTGTCAAGAAGGGTGCCCGCTTCCCTGAATGTTTTCAGCGATTCCTTGGCGCCGGGATACTCTTTCATTATCTCTTCGACGATTTCAGGCGGGGTCTTGCTGCTCACACCGAGGCGCCTGAGTTTACCGTTCCGGGAGATAAGAACAAGACTACCGAAATCCGATCCAAAGACCGCATATTCTATAAGGTCCAATTTGACATCCTCCGAATAGTGATTCAAAATAGATGGATTTTGTAAATTAAGAATAGCACGGACGGGGCGACGTTGGAAAATTTCATAAAGTTTCTTGGCACAGGAGGAGCGCGGTTTGTCGTTTCCAAGCAGCTGCGCGCCACAGGGGGGCTCTGGCTCAGATACAGGTCAACGAACATATATATCGATCCCGGTCCCGGCGCTCTCGTCAAGATCCATGAGGCAAAGAACGGCCTCGATCCAGGGGAATTGGATGGCATTATCCTTACCCACAAACACCTCGACCATTCCAGCGACGTGAATGTCCTCATTGAGGCCATGACACACGGCGGTTTCAACAAAAGAGGGGTGCTTGTCTGTCCTGCCGAGGCCATAAATGAGGACGCCGTGGTTCTGACCTACCTGCGCAACGACGTCCAGCGGTTAGACAACATACGCGAAAAGGGGGAATACACCATAGGAGAGGTGACATTCACCGCCCCCATAAGA
>CAYOYU010000243.1:2707-7389 GCA_964408265.1 uncultured Syntrophorhabdaceae bacterium | reverse complement strand
AGTATTGCGAACCTCCACCCCTTCCCCCACCAGTAATCCTTCATCAACCGGTCGCCTCCAGTTCCTCAGATTCGGAGCAACAGCGCTAAATGATTTGCGACAATCCCGCCCACAAAGGAGAGAGCCAGCATGAAAAGAAAGGATGCCACAAACCATTTCCAGTCGTCCATTTCCTGTTTCATCACGGTAATTGTAGCCATACAGGGAATAAAGAGCATGAGGACCACGAGGAAAGCGGCGGCGGATCCATGGTTGATTGCTGACGGCAGCACGCCCGTCAGCCCCTGTTCCCCCACATTGTACAATACGCCCAAGGTTGCCACGGAGTTCTCTTTGGCGGCTATGCTCGACAGAAGTGCCACCATCATCTTCCAGTCAAGACCGAGAGGGGCGCCGATGGGCTCGATGAGTCGGCCGAGCCAGGACAGGATACTCTGTTCAACGTTGCCCCCGGGTACGTTTGAGAGTATCCAGATAGCAATGGAGAAAAGGAGAATTACTGTCCCCGCCTTCTTCACGAATGCAAAGGTCCTTGCCCACACCACCAGCATAATAGTCTTCAAGTCAGGTTTATGATAGAGCGGCAATTCCATAATGAAAGGTACCGGTTCGTCGCGCAGGAAAACCTTGCTGATTAAGAGGCCTGCCAGACCAAGGCATACAATGTTCACCACCACTAAAACCCACGTTATAAGGGCAGCATTGCTGCCGAAGATGGCTGCAGCGATGAATGTGAGGGCTGCCAGCCGGGCCGTGCAGGGAACAAAAGGTGCCAGGAAAATGGTAAGCAATCTCGCCCGTCTCGATTCAACAATTCTTGCACCAAGAACAGCGGGAACGTTGCAGCCAAATCCCAGACACATAGGGAGAAAGCTCTTGCCGTGGAGCCCTATGATATGCATGAACTTGTCCATTACAAAAGCGGCCCGGGCCATATATCCCACATCCTCAAGAAAGGCCATGACGACGAAGAATATGACCAGAATCGGCACGAAGGTTATCACGGAGCCGGCTCCGCCGATGATACCGTTCACGAGAAGTCCTCTGATCCACCACGGTTCAGTGGACAGAAATGACTCGACCCACTGTCCGATCGACCCCATAGCTGTTGAGAGGAGTTTTTGCAGAGGGTAGCCAACCTCGAAGGTGAGCAGAAAGAGACAGGCCAGTATACCAAAAAGGATGGGTAGACCGAATATTGGCCGGGTCAGCACGTGATCTATCCTGTCCGTTGTGAGCACCTGCCCGCGTTTGAAGCGGGAGATGGCTGCCCGCCTAAAATTCTCAACAAAGTCATACCTGCAACACACGACTGCTCTCAGTGCATCCTAGTGTTTAATGAGGAGCGCCTGTACCTCATTCCAAGTGCCTTCTGGCATGATGCCTTCCATGGCCTTTGTAATCTCCGGGTCTCCTTCCATCAGTTTCGTCGCTATCCACATGGGAGTGAAGGGAACAGGCACATATCCGTCGATCAATTCCGTGAGCCGTGAAAACGTTTCCCGGTGATCGGCCGACACTTCCGGTATGCTGGGAGCGTAGGCAGTTTCGCCCTCCGAGATTCGGATGATCTCTCCCGCCAATTCCATGATCCCCTGGTTCTTGGTAGCCACCATGGGAATTACTGTCAATTTTAGTGATTTACGAAGGGCCTCTATATCGATGTGCACACCTTGCGATTCCGCCACATCGATCATGTTGACCCCCACAATGACTGGCGGGCCAAGAATAAGCAGTTCCGAAAGGAGATAAAGGCTCCGCTCCAGGGCGGAAGCATTCACGAGAAGGATGATGACGTCAGGGTGCTCATGAATGATGAAGTCACGAGCCACCCGCTCCTCTTCGGAGAAAGCACTCAGGCTGTAAGTGCCGGGCAGGTCGACTATCCTCATCTCATAGGAATCGGAGATGTGGAGCCCCTCCTTCTTCTCTACCGTCTTGCCGGGCCAATTACCGACGTGTTGTGAAAGACCTGTGAGTACGTTGAAGACCGTTGATTTTCCAACATTCGGCTGCCCCGCAAGAGCCACGAGAAGACTCTTCCTTCCCGGCTGTTCAGGCTCTTCCGTGTCGACTGCCTGCGTCTTCACGGCAAGGATCTTCTCGGCCTGCCCTCTGCCCAAGGCAACCCGTGTGTCGGAGGCGAGCACTATGATAAGCCCTCCGGTCTTGCGGAGAACCTTTATCTTCGTGCCTGGGATAATGCCCATCCCGGCAAGTCTGCTTGAAAGCCCCTCGCCTCCGGACAGAAGGTAGACGATGCCCTCTTCGCCTTCATCAAAGGAGGTGATGGGAAAGAACTCCCTATCCATTTATGTCCTACTCTCAATCATCAGGGAAATAGTGAACAAGTCTTGACTCAGGTTATACCAATCGGCCCGATCGTGTCAACGAATTGCAGCCTGCTTCGGCCCGCAGGGTCACCCGTCAAATTGGATAGGTTCGTTTGATTGAAGGTTCAGGCCACAAGGCTCCGGCCTGCCTCGTATCCTTCCTTCAGCGCTGAAGGGTGGAGCAGAATCGCGCCCTTTTCGTCTATGCTGAGATAACTGAGTACTTCATCCTGCGGCACGCTCACAGTGCGGAAGAAAGCCCTAGCAGTAGCGCTACTACACTGAATGCCTATCTCCCGTTTCATGCCGCCCACCAGCAGAAGAAGCCCTTTCCTTCCCGCCTGTCCCGCGGGAATTTCACGTTTAAGGAGGTACTTTTCGCACCAGAAGGCCTGACATCTGTCAATCATGGTCTTGACCTGAGCCGAGAGGCCAAAAAAGAATATGGGGGAGGTGACGATGATTCTGTCTGCCTCCCTGATCCTGTCATAAATCTCTTCCATATCGTCCTTAATCACGCATATCCCGGTCTTTTCACAACCGCTGCAGTTCTGGCAGGGCTTGATCTTCATCTCGTTCAAGCGGAAAAACCGGACCTCATGATCCACCCCGCTCTCTTCAATGCCCTTCAGAACCCTGTCCAGGAGCAACTCCGTGTTGCCACCTTTTCTCGGGCTGCCATGAAATGCAGCGATCTTCATCCTTCACTCACCGTCGTTAGTCGACCTTGTAGAATGCAACCTTTTTTGCCCCGCACACCGGGCAAACATCCGGAGCTTCACTCTCGGCTGTGTATCCGCAGACCTTACAGATATAATAGTCCACTTCTACGTTCTTCCCAAGATTCTCCAGGGCCTTCTTATAGAGTGCATGATGGACCTTCTCCACCTCGTTGGCGATGGTGAAACTCCTCAAGGCACCTTTGTTCCCTTCGGCCTGTGCATCGGCTATCATTTCAGGATACATCTGCTGGAACTCGAAGGATTCCCCGCTTATTGCCTGCTCCAGATTTTCCTTCGTGCTCTTGACTCCCGCCAATTCCCTCAGGTGGTTATGGGCATGGACCGTCTCTGCCTCTGCGGCAGCCCTGAACAATTTGGCCACAGCCTTGTTGCCCTCATCTTCGGCTTTCTTCGCAAAAGCCAGATACTTTCTGTTGGCCTGAGATTCACCGGCAAAGGCTTCTTTAAGGTTCTTTTCGGTTTTAGACATGGTCATCTCCTTTCAGTCAAGTTTTGTCACATTCGAGAAAGCGCGTCAGCTTACCTTCTCGAAGGCATCCTTCGGCGCGTTACAGACCGGACAGCTCCAGTCGTCGGGAAGGTCCTCGAATTTCACTCCTTCCGCGGCCTCATCGTATTCGTAACCGCATACCGAGCATCTCCACATACTACACCTCCTCTATTAGAATTTCTGCTGATACTCCAGAGTCTTCCTGGCAAAATTGCGACCAAATTCGAAGCACTTCTTCTCCTCCTCCGCCGATGGTTTGTACATGACCTCCACACCGGGCTCAACGATTTCAAGGCCCATACGTTTGAAGGATTCGTAAGCTTCCTTGACTGCTCCACCGCCCCAGCCGAAGCTGCCAAAAGCCCCCATAATCCGGCCCTTTGGCCTTAGGCCGCCCAACTGCTGAAGAAAGGAGGCCACGGTGGGGAACATTACGTTGTTTATGGTAGGCACTCCGATAAGGCAGCCCCTCGACTTCCAGAACTCCTTTACTGCCACGCTGGCAGGCGTGGCGCGAAGCTTTATGACTTTGCAATTGACCCCCTCAGCCTTTATGCCGTCCACGATGGGGGTGGTCATCTCTTCCGTGCTGTGCCACATGGTGTCATAAATGATAGCCACTGACGGATCAGCCTTATTATTCGCCATGTCTAGGTACATGTTGATGATTTTACCCGGGTCGGCCCTCCAGATGATACCATGATCAGGGGCAATCATGTCGATCTCGATGCCAAGCTTCACAACCTCGGCTATCTTGGCTTTGATGAGCTGGCCAAAGGGCATAAGGATGTTGGCATAATAATCGATAACCGCATCCTCCAGCTCAAACTGCGACGCGCAGCTCACAAATTCATCGTCAAACCGCGAGGTTGTGGCCAGATGCTGCCCGAATGCGTCCTGCGATAGAAGAAGCTTCGCCTCAGCCACATAGGTCATCATGGAATCCGGCCAATGGAGCATCGGTGATTCAAGAAAAGTGAGGGTATATTTTCCCGTCTTGATAGACTCCCCTGACTTCACCGTCTTGAAACGCCAACTGGTGGTGTCGAAGTGTCTGGAGAGACCCTTCTTCCCGCGCTCAGTGATGTATATCGTGGCTGAAGGCATAAGGTTGAG
>CAYOYU010000243.1:0-2697 GCA_964408265.1 uncultured Syntrophorhabdaceae bacterium | reverse complement strand
TTCACGATCCGGGCCGGATCGATGATTCCCTTGATGTTCTCAATCGTGGCTGAGGCAAAATCGTCTTTTACCGTATCCACGAGAGCACGCACCTCATCGTCGATAAGATAGTTGTTGTAGGTCGTACCGTTCGGTGTCACGTAACCATGAAAATCACGCACTGCCCAGTCCACAGCGCCTACCCAGTAGATATTCGGTTTGATCTCTATTGCGCCCATGTAACCTCCTTTTTTGAATTCAGATCCAGAAGGATTCCAGACCGTCCGGCATCTGGAGATATTTGCTGCGCCCCTCTGACGGGCATCTTTTTTTGATATGCCCTCGAATGATTGAAAACGTATTAAACCAACACTATTGCACAACTAAAATAAGACATGCAACCCAAAATATCAAGGTTCGAAGTTGCCTTGACCACATCGCTGCAAAATGATATTCATAGACCATGTATTCGACGCGCATTTATTACCAGGACACCGATAGCGGCGGGGTCGTCTATTTTGCCAACTACCTGAGGTTTTTCGAGAAATCATGGTTCCAATATCTTCTCTACATCGGTGTCTCTTTGCCTGCCTGGGAAGAATCGGGTACATACGTCATGGTAAGGTCGGCGCATATTGACCTTCTGCAGAAGCTCAAGTACGGTGATGTCATAGACGTCCGGACCACCATAAAGGAGGTTAAGAACGCCTATTTTATTATGGACCACATTGTTCTCAAGGGGAGCGATATTGTCACCAGGGGTGAAACGAAGATGGTCTGTGTGGACAAGTCCGGAAAACCGAAAAGAATCCCCGAGGAGTTCAGAGACAGCCTTGTTGCCAGCACAAAAAAAGGTGACGGTTCGGAGTAGATCCGCGTGCCGTCACCTCGCATCTGCAGCGGGATAAACCCTATTTCCCCCGGAGTGCCTCCCAGCCTTTCAAAACCTGAAGCCCCATCTGTAACTGAAAATCATCGACATCGGTACTCTTAATATCCGGTTCGTCGGGTTTTTTCACGCTCTTGTCAGGCTCCATCCGTTTCTCCACAAGATCTTTTTCCTTTATGGGTGTTATCTTCTCCTTGCTACGGATCAAATTGCTCTCTACCACGATGTCCGGAGTAATGCCTTCTGCCTGAATAGATCTGCCCTTTGGGGTGTAATATTTCGCAGTTGTCAGCCGCACAGCCGATCCGTCACTTAACGGATAGACTGTCTGCACTGAGCCCTTGCCGAAGGTCTTTGTGCCTACTATTATGGCCCGCCTATGATCCTGCAGGGCACCCGCCACAATTTCCGAAGCGCTGGCACTTCCCTCGTTTACAAGAACCACGAGGTGGCCCTTGAAATCCTCGCCCTTGTGAGCCCGGTAATCTATCCTGCTTTCCGCTTTTTTCCTGCCTTCAATATAGACGATCAACCCCTCATCGAGGAACCGATCCGACACTTCCACGGCCTGTTCCAGGAGGCCCCCGGGGTCGTTCCTCAGGTCAAGGATAACTCCTTTGAGAGGGCTTTTGTTCGTCTTCTCAAGTTCTTTGAAAGCGCCGTCAAGGTCTCTCGCCGTCTTTTCCTGGAACTGGGCGATCCGCACGTAACCGTAACCGTCCTCGAGCATCCGGTACTTCACACTTTTTACGTGTATCGTGTCCCTTATCACGTTGAAATCCCGGGGAGTAGTAAAACCTTCCCTCATGATGGAAAGGGTCACCGGCTTTCCCTTGGGCCCCCGGATCATCTTGACAACGTCGGCAAGCCCCATGTTCTTCGTAAGTTTGCCGTCAACCTTAATGATCATATCAGCCGACTTCAGACCTGCCTTGTAGGCGGGCGTGTCTTCGATGGCCGAGATTACAGAGGGAAAACCATCCTTAATCGTTATCTCTATGCCTATACCGCCGAACTCGCCCTTCGTGTCGGTCTGCATATCCTTGTACATCTCCGGAGTCAGAAAGGATGAATGCGGGTCCAGGGATTCCAGGACACCTTTCAGCGCATTATAGACAATATCCTTGTCCTTCACCGTATCCACGTAATTCTTCTTTATCAGTTCAATGGTATCGGTGAAGGTCTTCAGATACTCAAAGATTTCCCTGTTGTCGGTGCCACCCAGGGCGCGTTTGCTCTGGGCAGAAACTCCAACGAGAAATCCCAGTACAAAGACAATCACAAATATGGAACTCGCGAAAACCTTTACTTTCTTGCTCATGTAGAGGTTCCTCCCTTGACGATGATACAACAATTCCGTGTAACTTTCAATGGCCTAAGACAATTCTGTGCTCGCGGAATCCATATTTATTTTTCCCGAAGACATCCCGCCAAGGCAGACTTTACCAGTTTCGCTTAACTGCGCCGGAAATGTGGTAATATCATGGCACCATGGAAACAGTCTTCGTGGCTATGAGCGGAGGGATCGACAGTTCCTTTGCTGCCTATCTCTTGAAGAACCAGGGTTATAACGTTGTTGGAGTAACCTTCCAACTTCTCCCATCCACTATCAAGAGCAGCAGGAATCCTAAAGCCTGTTGTTCTTTTGAAACAGTCGAGAGGGCAAGGAGGGTTGCGGAACATCTGGCAATTCCCCACTACGTGATGAACCTGAGAGATGACTTTCAAGAACGCGTGATAGATCAATTCGTACAGGAATACAGGTTGGGTAGAACCCCCAATCCCTGTATTCTCTGCAACCAATATATAAAGTTCACCGCATTTCCCAG
>CAYOYU010000242.1:3308-7507 GCA_964408265.1 uncultured Syntrophorhabdaceae bacterium | reverse complement strand
ATCAACGACACCAGGTACCTCCTTCCTGACAACAATGAAACTATAAAAGCTACCGAAACTCTCGCTGCGGAAGGCTTCGTGGTCCTTCCGTACATGTACCCCGATCTCTACGCGGCAAAAGCCCTAGTTCGGGCGGGAGCAGCCGAAGTCATGCCCCTGGGGTCCCTCATCGGTTCCAACCAGGGGCTCAAGACGAGGACCTTCATAGAGATTCTTATTGAGGAAATCGAGGAAGTGCCCATTATTGTTGACGCAGGCATCGGGCAGCCTTCCCATGCTGCGGAAGCCATGGAACTGGGCGCTGATGCTGTTCTTGTCAATACTGCCATATCGGCAGCCCAGGACCCTGTGCTCATGTCCGTTGCCTTTGCGAAGGGAGTGGAAGCAGGGAGGTGTGCCTACCTGGCAGGAGCAGCAGGTGCGGCCTCGACGGCAACCGCATCGTCGCCGTTGACAGGATTTCTCTATGATGAATAGAGGCGCCGGATTATATCTTTCCTCCCGGAAGTCAATCCTCCACGATCTGGGCCGCATCTTCTCTTCCGATGATAAGGGTCTTCTCGAGGAGCTTGCGGCAGCCGCGCGAGAGGCAACAAGACAGTACTTCGGGAGGGCGATCGGGCTCTATGCTCCCCTCTACATCTCCAACTACTGCAGGAACCGATGCGCCTACTGTGGTTTCCAGGCGGCTATCCATATCCCCAGAAAGAAGCTTTCCCTGGCGGAGATAGAAGAAGAATGCAGGGCGCTTGCGGGAAGGGGCATTCGGAGTTGTCTTATCCTGACAGGGGAATCACGCTACCACTCCCCTCCTTCTTACATCAGGGAAGCAATCACCATTGCAGGCAGGCATTTTGCCGGGGTTTCCCTTGAAGTTTATCCTCTGGAGACCGAGGAATACCATGAGCTTTACCTTGCCGGAGCAGACGGGGTCACTCTTTTTCAGGAGACCTATGACCGGGCACGGTATGCGGAGCTTCATCTGGCAGGCCCCAAAAGAAACTACGACTATCGTGTGGCTGCGCCCGAAAGAATGGCCAAAGCCGGAATCAGGCAGATCTCGATGGGGGCATTGCTGGGACTCGCTGATTGGCATAAGGATGTATCGGCTCTTTTCAGCCACCTGAGATACCTTGAACGGACATATCCGGGAGTGGAATATACGCTCTCCTTTCCTCGCATACGCCCCGTGGAGGGAGATGAAAGGAGATATTTCGACGTGACGGACAGGGATATGGTGAAGATCATGTGCGTAGCCCGACTGCTCTTCCCTCGGGTGGGCATCAACATTTCCACACGGGAGAGTGCCGAATTCAGGGACCAAGTCATTCAGTTCGGCGTTACGAAGATGTCCGCAGGTTCGCTGACGACCGTCGGCGGATACAGTGACCCGAACGCGGAAGTTCCCCGGGAAGGGCAATTCCAGGTCCATGACCAGAGGAGTCTGGCCCAAATAAAGGCCATGCTGGAGTCGAAAGGCTTTGACCCGGTGATCACTGACTGGCGGAATATCGTGAACCAGTAGCGTCCCAGGGTTCAGCCGTCCTCCTTCAAGGTGATATTCCAGCAACAAGAGAGGATCAAAAATGGATTTTAAGACAAGGATTCTCCATACGGGGAAGGATAGAGATCAGTATACAGGAGCCGCGAGCGTCCCTATCTATCAGGTGTCCACCTTCATTCAGGATGACCCCGAACATTTCAGGCAGTACCAGTATGCCCGCGGAGCAAACCCTACCAGGGATGCCCTGGAAGATACCATAGCCCTCCTGGAGTCAGGCGAAAGCGGTTTCGCCTTTTCCTCGGGGGTCGCGGCAATATCGTCGGTCTTCCTCCTCTTTCAACCAGGAGACCATATCATCGTTCCCGAGGATGTCTATGGCGGGACCTACCGTGTTCTGAACACCATATTCAGGCGCTGGCGATTGAGACACACTTCGGTTGATATGACAGACCTTGGCAAAATCGAGGCGGCAATAACGACGAAGACCAAAGCCATCTACGTGGAGACGCCTTCAAACCCACTCCTTCGGATTACCGATCTCGCTGGAGTTGCAGAATTGGCCCGTAGGCGGGGGCTTGTTACAATCATGGATAACACTTTTATGACCCCCTATCTCCAGAGGCCCTTGGAACTCGGTTTCGATATGGTTGTCCATAGCGCAACCAAGTTTCTCGGGGGGCACAGCGATCTCATTGCCGGCCTGGCGGTGGCAAGGGAAAAGGTTTGGGGAAAAAAGCTGAAGAACATCCAGACCGGTTTCGGAGCAATCCTCGGTCCTCAGGATTGCTGGCTTGTCCTGCGCGGCATAAAGACTCTGACGGCACGCATGGATGCCCAGCAGAAGAATGCTGAATACATCGCATCCCGACTGGTTTCTCAGAAAGGAATCAAAGAGGTCTTCTACCCCACTCTCTCGACCCATCAGGGCAGGGATGTGCATCTGAGACAATCATCCGGCGGCGGCGCCGTCGTCTCCTTTGAGATCGATAACGGAGATTTGACAAAGGAGTTCCTGCGCCGGATAAAGCTGCCGCTCTTTGCAGTCAGCCTGGGAGGTGTGGAAAGCATCATTTCCTATCCGGCCACAATGTCTCACTCGGCTTTGCCCCAGGATGAGCGCTACGCCAGAGGTATCACGGACGGAGTGGTGAGGCTTTCCGTCGGTCTCGAAGATCCTGCGGATATCCTTGAAGATATTGCCGACGCGCTCCGTGCAGCAATGAAGAAGGTTGGCAGCAGGGGAGGGGCACGCAAGAAAGGGGACTCCAGGACTGTCTCCGGCTAATCGCTCCCCATGCGAAGATAAATCAAATTGACTGAGGAGGATCGGACATGAAAGTGGTTGCTTTTAACGGAAGTTCACGGAAGGATGGGAATACTGCCATTCTCCTCAACTACGTCCTTGAGGAGTTGAAGAAGGAAGGCATCGGCACGGAACTTTTTCAGCTTGGCGGCAAGAAGATACGGGGATGCATCGCCTGCTATAAATGTGCCGAGTTGAAGAACGGCCGCTGTGCCGTGGATGATGACATACTGAATGAATGTGTGACCAAAATAAAGGAATCAGACGGGGTTATTCTGGGCTCGCCGGTCTATTTCGCCGACCTTACTGCAGGCATGAAGGCCCTCATCGAACGGGCCGGTTTCGTGGCACGGGCGAACGGCGACATGTTCAAACGAAAGGTGGGGGCGTCTGTCGTTGCGGTGCGCAGGGCAGGGGCCATCCATACCTTCGATTCTATGAACCACTTCTTCTTTATCAGCCAGATGATCGTTCCGGGAGCTAACTACTGGAATGTGGGAATAGGCAGGGATATAGGCGAGGTTGAGAAGGACGAGGAGGGAATAGCAACCATGCGGGTTCTCGGCCAGAATATGGCATGGCTGCTGAAGAAGCTGAGCTGAATATCTTCAGCCGGTCCGTTAAGGGGGGGATCAATGGAGGATAGGACGTCTCACGGGATAAATAAACTTTCTGACCGGATTATTTCTTGCATCGGTGATTTTCTGGCCTTGCCGGAGAACAGCCTCAAAGATACCGGTGATTCACTGGCCTGGTCAGAACCGCTTGTCGGTTTCGCCCGGGGCGATGATCCACTCTGGGCGGAACTGAAAGGACAGATCGGTTCCTTCTACTGGACCCCACTGGAGGCCTTTCAATCGGCCTTCCCGCTATCTCCTGCAGGGGCATGGGAGCTGACGGTGATAAGTTGGGTTTTGCCTCAGGCCGAGGGGACGAAGAAGGAAAACAGGAGGGCCACGCGGTACCCCGGAGAAAAATGGGCCCGCTCCAGAAAATATGGTGAGGAATTCAACGCCCTGCTCAGAAGACACCTGGTCGCATTTCTCAAAGGGATGGGACTGGAAGCGGCGGCGCCCATCGATCTTCCGGCCTGGAGCCAGGAAACGTCGGAACGCTTCAGCCTGGCTTCGCGGTGGTCCGAGAGACACGCAGCTTATGCCGCAGGGCTCGGTACATTCGGCCTCTGCGATGGCCTTATCACAGAGAAGGGTAAGGCCATGCGGTGTGGTTCGGTGGTGGCCCGCGCGGAGATAGCGCCTTCGCAGAGATCTTACCAGGACCACCATGAATACTGCCTTTTTTTCTCAACCGGAAGGTGCGGGAAATGCATAGAACGCTGTCCCGCAGGGGCCGTCACAAAAAAGGGGCACGACAAGCTCAAATGCCGCGACT
>CAYOYU010000242.1:0-3298 GCA_964408265.1 uncultured Syntrophorhabdaceae bacterium | reverse complement strand
CGACTATGTCCACAATATTGTCAGCCCCTATGTGAAGGAGCAGTACGGTTTTGACAGCTATGGCTGCGGATTGTGCCAGACGAAGGTGCCTTGCGAATCGGGCATACCGCGAAAACCGGGCACAAAGGAAAGGAGCACGCCATGATCCGGACTAAGGTGGGTATTCTTCTCTTTGATGACGTGGAAGTCCTCGACTTTTGCGGCCCCTTCGAGGTCTTTTCGATTGCCCGGCTCAGCGAGGAAAAAAGGATGGAGGAGCCGAGCCCCTTTGAGACGTTCCTCATAGCCGAACAGGCGGGACCCGTTTTGACGGGTGGAGGAATGAAGGTTATCCCCCACTACACTACCGACACCTGTCCTCCTTTGGATATCCTCCTCATACCTGGGGGGTTGGGAACGCGCAGAGAGATGAACAACGGGCCTCTCTTGGGATGGATCAGGGAACAGGCGGCCAGGGTAAAAACTGTTTCATCTGTCTGCACCGGTTCCCTGCTTCTTGGAAAAGCGGGACTCCTCCAGGGACACAGGGCAACTACACACTGGGCGGTCCTGGGCTGGATGAAACAACTTTTCCCCGGAGTTATTGTGGAAGACAGCCTATCTGTCGTCGAAGACGGTAACCTTTTTACCTCAGCCGGCGTCTCAGCCGGTATCGATTGTGCCCTCCTCATCGTAGCCCGCTGTTTTGGGGAAGCAGTAGCACGGGCTGCGGCGATACGAATGGAATATCCCTATCCCGACGACCTTAAGCGGCGGGTCCCTCTCTGAAACGGGGCCGCGACGGCCGGTTTACCCTGGAAGACCCAAATTGCCTCTACTCCTAATCGGTTTGGAAACGAAGACCGGTCCAGGGAAACAGACTGAGGACAGAGGGTCAACGGAGTTTACTTGTTCGTCTTTTGGCTATTGGCGATTGCTGAGGTATCATCGGTTTCATTTACGGAGCTCTTGAAACTGCGAATCCCTTTTCCTATTGCTCCCCCTATCTCGGAAAGCCTTCCCGCACCGAAGACGATAAGGACGATCACCATTATGATCATAAGTTCCGGCATGCCCAATCCAAACATCTTTTCCTCCCTGTAAGGCTATTTTTTGGCGGTTTTAACCGCTCATTGCTACTTCAGGATCGGCTGTGGCAGATCAAGAAGCACTTTTTTTGCTGCATGAATATCTTCCTCTAAGAAGCGTATGACCTTTTCGGCGAATGCCCTGATCTCAGGGTCACTGGAGTGCCTGGCAGTTTTGAAGCTTTGAAGTGTTTCTCCAAGGTCATCGATGGTTGCCCCGGCATATTCCCTGTCTATTGCGGCGCCGCGCTGGGCCGACAGGTATTCCAGCGTATTCTGCTGCAACACGTCGAATCTGACAGAGGGGTTTATATCTCGTTTCCGGGCAAGTGATTTCAATTCTTGAAAGAGCGCCGAGTATCTGTCTTTCATATGTCCTGCAAGAGCCTTCACGCTCTCTGCAGATCCCTTTTCTGAGGCAAGCTTTCCGAATTCAGCTTTAAAGAAAAGACTGAGGCCGGTGGTACGCAGGAAAGTCTCATCGTCATAGGGAACGGAGTCGTCAACGCCGGCTACCAGGAAACCGCCCGCAACAAAGACGAAGAGAACCAGCGCTGTTCCGAAGACCCTTTTTCTGTATTTGCTCACCCCATTACCTCCTTGCCTGTGAATACCTAATAATCGCTCTTCATTGGTGGCGTTCCGAATGGCTTCTGTGTTTTTCCCAGTTCTCGCGGTAGGCTTTCGCCAGGTCTGCGGACTGAACCACGAGGAGGTCCTCGCTGTTCATCTCTTCGCTGGCCCTGGAATAGTTGAAGGAGCCGGTAATTACCTTCCTATTGTCGATGACCATGACGTGAATCCGGCTGAGTGCGTGTTTTCCATCCAGGTACACTGGTATACCTTCTTTAGACAGAATCGCCGCAGCCGTGAGACCTTCCATCAACTCCGACTTGTCGAGAATCAACATTACTTTCACGCCTCTTTTGTGTGCCTCCGTGAGGGCCTTCGCTATGGACTGCAACGAGAGGGTGTAGGCCTGGACGAGTACTTCCTTTTGAGCTCTACTAACTTCGTCGACGATGGCGGAGGCGCCGCCCCCGTCGGGACTGAAATAGAGGCGCGCTTCAGCTTTCTGAAGAGTAAGGTCGACGGCCTTTGACGGCTGTGCAGCGAGGAGAAACACACCCAGGATCGCTACACCCGCGAGGATAGTCTTCGTAACCTTCCTATCTCGGTTAACGGCCATCATGGGTCGGTCACGCACCGGGGATAGGCTTTATGGCGAACTTCGGGTGGCATCCAAGACAGTAGACCGTCGATGCTGCATGCGCATGGTGGCATACGGTGCAGGCGATGCTTCCGAGATGAGACTTGTGAGGATTCCTATCGGGGAAATCCTTCGGCGCGCTTCTGGCGACAAGGGAGTCCAGGCTGCCGTGACATTCAAGGCAGCGATCATTGTCAACGGTATCACCCGTTTCGGGCAGGGTTTTTCCATGGCAGGCCAGACATCCCACATTTGCCTTGGCGTGAAGGGAATCGAGATATTTGGAGTTTGACCAGGAGGTAAAGGCTTCCTTGATTAAAGGCATCTGTTTCTTTGCTATGGGGCCCAGTTTTGCCGGAGTGCCCTTGAGCCCAAGTTGTTTGCCCGGGGTCCATTGGTGACAGAGGAGACAGTCTGCTTTGACACCCTTTTTTGTGTGTGCCCGATGGATCTGTGCAGAGAACGGTTTGGGCTCGGCCTTGCCCGAAAAATCAGGTTTGTGGCACGCGGTGCAGGCCGAAATATCAATGCCCTTCACGGGCTTGTGCGTCTTGGGGAGAACCGAGGAGAAATCAGCGTGGCAGGGTGTGCAGGAAGCCCCTTTTTGTTTTTGGATGCCTTCCTTCGCGAGGACGCCGAAGGGTAGGATCAGGGCCAAACAGAAGATAACTGAAAGGAAAAGGATCTTTTTCATGGGTGCTCCCCGTATTTTAAAAGGGGCCGGAATCTGTCCGGCCCCCGTTTGGTGTCAATCGTTTAAGCTTTTTCTGCCGCTGCGTTAATACCTGCGATCCTTCCGTGGACGACGCAGTCAGGAATGGCATTGCTTCCTAGTCTGTTGGAGCCGTGCACGCCGCCGGTGTACTCACCTGCCGCATAGAGCTTCGGGATCACTTTTCCCCAGATATCGATGACCTGTGTTTTTGCGTTGATCCTGATGCCGCCCATGGTGTGGTGTACTGCAGGCCACTGGGAGACAGCAAAGAAGGGTCCCTTATCGAGGGGGATAATCACCTTCGTG
>CAYOYU010000241.1:3703-7521 GCA_964408265.1 uncultured Syntrophorhabdaceae bacterium | reverse complement strand
CCGAGGACGCCTGACGACGCGGCAACGAAGAAAGGCGCAAACCCTAATTCTGGCGCTTCCGTCGAAAAGAACAAGAAACAAAGAAGTCTTGACACACACAATTACCGCCACAAGCGAAAGGAGGCCTGAATGGCTGACTATTACGAGAAGAAAGACCTTGAGGATTTTGGCAATATAGGTGAGGATTCTCCGGAACTGGGCAAGAAATTCTTCGATTACTACGGGGAAGTTATGAAAGAGGGCAGGCTCACGGAGCGGGAGAAGGCCCTCATCGCCCTGGTCGTGGCGACGACCCAGAAATGCCCCTACTGTATTGACGCCTACACGAACCGGTGCTTATCCTTGGGTATCGTCAGGGAGGAGATGATGGAAGCCGAACACGTCGGCGCGGCCGTGGCTGCGGCCGTGGTGCTGGCCCATACCACCCAGATGAGAAAGATCATCAGAAAGAAGGAAATGTAAAGATGGCCACCATTAACCCCTCATTCGATGAAAAGATTCCTGCCCCTCTCAAGGCTGAAGGGATAGAGGTCCTTCAGATCAACGTGGGCTACCGGTGCAACCTGCAGTGCCGCCATTGCCATGTGAGCGCCGGACCGCTGCGGCGGGAGGAGATGCCGAAAGCGGTGATGGAGCGCTGTCTGGAGGTCCTTAAGGGACACCCCATACCGGCCATCGACATCACCGGAGGCAGCCCTGAGATGCACCCTCATATGGCCTGGTTTCTCCGGCAATGCGCGGGGCTCAACCGCCGTCTCATGGTGAGGACGAATGGGGTGATCCTGCTGGATAAAGAGTATGAATCCTTTCTCCATCTTTTTGCCGAAACAAAGAGCGAGGTGGTCCTTTCCCTGCCCCATGTTGATCCTCACGTCACCGACCGGCAGAGAGGGGAGGGAGTCTTTCCGGAATTGGTCGAGGCCATCCGAAAACTCAACTCGAAGGGGTTCGGCCAGCCAGGCACGGGCCTGATTCTTGATCTGGTCCACAACCCCGGGGGGGCCTTCATGCCGGGATCCCAGGCCGGCCTGGAAACCTATTACCGGCAGGCACTCCGTGAAAGGTACGATATCAGCTTCAGCCGTCTCTTCTGCATCACAAACATGCCCATCGGCCGGTACCTGGAGTACCTGAAGGGGACTGAGAATTACGAGGAGTACATGAGGGATCTCATCAAGGCCTTCAATCCTGCCGCCCTCGGGAGCGTCATGTGCAGGACGACCCTCTCCGTGTCGTGGGAGGGCCGCCTTTACGACTGCGATTTCAACCAGATGCTCCATCTCCCCACAAACCACGGCGCCCCGGATCACATCACGGCCTTCGACATGGAGAAACTGGGTAATCGGCAGATCGTCACCGGCGACCACTGCTACGGCTGCACTGCAGGGGCAGGGAGCTCCTGCCAGGGAGCCGTGATCTCCTGACCGGCCGCCTCCGGAATCACCTGAATTGCCAATAGAAGGGCTCCGTTCGCGGGTTGCCTTCCGGCGAGACTGGAGCTTCCCCGGTTTTTCGTACCGGCCCATGGGGAAATATGGTATATTGTTCACCATTCACATGAAAAAGGTACTTACAGCAGCAGGATATGACCCTTCATCGGGTGCGGGGGTCACGAGGGATGCGGACACCTTTTTTTCGCTGGGGATACATGCCGTGACAGCGCCTACCTGCCTGGTGATCCAGGGACCCCGGGGTGTGCGGAGCCTCTTTCCCATCCCTGTTGCGGAATTCAGTTCCATGATCCGGACGGCGCCGGGAGATAGTCCCGTAGACGGCCTGAAGGTGGGTGTAGTCCTGGATGCTCCCTATGTGGAGGAGATTCACGCTTTTCTCGGCAGCCAGGCCGCAATGCCTGTCGTGGTGGACCCCGTGGCCGCCTCCAAGAACGGGACCATCCTCAACACCGACTCAGGGATGCGGCGGCTTATAGAACTCATCTTTCCCCTCTCCCATGTTATCACGCCCAACCTCGATGAGGCATCAGCCATAACGGGCATGGAGATCAGGGACGTGAGCGGTATGAAAGAGGCGGCACGGGTTCTCCTCACCCTGGGTCCGCGGGCCGTCGTGCTGAAGGGCGGCCATCTGGAGGGAGACCCCGTCGACATACTCTATGATGGGAGTGACTTCGTATTCTGCGGGAAGAAGAGGCTTGCCCGGCAGGTACACGGTACGGGCTGCAGCTTCTCGTCGCTGATCCTGGCTTACCTTGTTCTTGGTTATCCCCTTCAGGACGCCTTCTTTGCTGCTGAAGAGAAGATGGATCGATTGATTGCGGAAAGCTACCGTATAGACAGCGGCGGCTATTTTTACAGCTCACCAGGCATGCTGGCCGGCGTTGAGGCGGACCGCTTCGGGGTGTTGAAGGCCATGAGAGAGGCTTCTACGAGCCTTGCCGGCTTAAACCCGGCAGATCTCATCCCTGAGGCGGAGATGAACCTCTGTTACGCCCTCCGTGAGGCAAAGGGGATCGACGATGTGGCAGCCTTCTCCGGAAGTATAGGTTGTTGTTCGGGCAGAGTCTCCATTGGAGGGGAGCCGGAATTCGGTGTATCCAAACATCTCGCAGGGATGCTCCTTGCCTAAATGGGCCGTTTTCCGCAGGTCAGGGCCTGTGCAACGGTGAAGAATGACGCAGCTGTCCTCCGCAAGGCCCTTGAAAGGGCGATGCGCGTGCTCCCCATGGAGACGAAAACCGGGCAGTGCGGGAATTCAGGTTTTGACGGGGATGCAGGACCCGATTACAACATAGATGCAACTCTCATGGGGGCAAGCAGGCCGCCGGACATCATCGCCCCCGGGGGCAGCAGGGATTGCGGGCAGGCGATGTACCTCTTTGCCCCGAACCCTTTGAAAGTCATAGAAAAAATGGAGATGATACGACCATGAAGAACCAGTTGATAGCCGCCCGGGAGGGAAAGATCACGAAGATTATGGAACAGGTCGCAAAGGACGAAGGCGTGGACAAGGGAGTCCTCCGCGATCTCGTGGCCCAGGGCAAAGCCGCAATCCTTGCGAACAACAGGCACAAGAACTTCACCCCCAAGGGCGTCGGCAAGGGGTTGAGCGTAAAAGTCAATGCCAACATCGGCACCTCACCGGAACGGACCGACCTGAAAGCCGAATTGGAGAAGCTGAAAATGGTGAGGGAAGCAGGCGCCGACGCAGTCATGGACCTGAGCATAGGCGGCGGAGACCTTGACGGGATCAGAAAAATCATTATCGCCGAGGCGGGCATACCCATCGGGACCGTCCCCATCTATCAGGCGGCCGTGGAAGCGGTGAAGAAGAGAAAGACCATCACCAAAATGGACCCCGAAGAGATTTTCGAGGTCATAGAGAAGCACGGCGTTGACGGCGTTGATTTCATCACCGTCCATTGCGGCGTGACCCAGAGTTCCCTGGAAAGGCTGAGAAGACAGGGCAGGGTCACGGACATCGTGAGCAGAGGAGGATCCTTCCTTGCGGAATGGATGATCGTGAACAAGAAGGAGAACCCCCTCTATTCCCAGTTCGACAGGCTTATCGCCATTGCAAAGAAATATGACATGACCCTGAGTCTCGGCGATGCCTTGAGGCCCGGGTCGGTGGCGGATGCGACGGACAGAGGGCAGATAGAGGAGCTGATCATCCTCGGGGAACTCTGTGCGGAGGCTTTGAAGAACGGCGTCCAGGTCATGATCGAGGGGCCAGGGCATGTGCCCCTGAACCAGATTGAGACAAACATCGTCCTTCAGAAGAAGCTTTGCAATGATGCGCCGTTTTACGTGCTCGGCCCCATCGTCACCGACATAGCTCCCGGCTACGACCACATAACC
>CAYOYU010000241.1:0-3693 GCA_964408265.1 uncultured Syntrophorhabdaceae bacterium | reverse complement strand
TAGGGGGCGCCCTCGCCGCCTTTTACGTGGCCGATTTCCTCTGCTACGTGACCCCGTCGGAACACCTCGGTTTGCCGAGTCCCCAGGACGTGCGCGACGGCATCATCGTCACCAAGATCGCGGCCCATGCAGCCGATCTGGCGCGGGGCAACGAAAATGCCATGAAGCAGGACAGGGCGATGTCTACCTTCAGGAAGGCCCTGGACTGGGAAGGGCAGATCAAATGCGCCATCGATCCCGACAAGATAAAGACATTCCGGAAGGAGAGGAACCTTCACGACGACGTCTGCAGCATGTGCGGCGAATATTGCTCCATGAAGCTTATAAAGGATCACTTAAAGAAATGAGTGAATCTGAAGCACCAAATTACAAATCCCAAATAAGCTCCGAGTGGCAATGAACAAAAGACACCAGCGTCCAGCGACCGCCGGTCGCCTTGGGCCATTGGTGATTGTTTGGGCTTTGGTGCTTCGAAATTGGTGATTAAAGCATGACATCATTGATCAAGAAGCTGAGAGCTGATTGCTGATGGCTCATGGCTCGGCCGAGATCTACACCGTCTCTGAACTCACATCGCAGATAAAGCTTATCATGAGCAACCGTTTCCGCTCCCTTACTGTCGAGGGCGAGGTCTCCAATGCGAAGCTTTACCCCTCGGGCCACTTCTACTTTACCCTGAAAGACGACGGCGCTATGCTAAAAGGAGTCTTCTTCAACTACAGCGGGCGGTACAGGAAAGAGGGGCTTGTCAAGGACGGCGACGTTGTGGTCTGCGATGGGCGCCTTGACGTATACGAGAAGCGGGGAGAGTACCAGCTTATCGCCAGCGACATGAAGCTGAAAGGGGATCAGGGCCTCCTTTTCCGGAAGTTCCTCGAACTGAAGGCGAGGCTTTTGAGTGAAGGGCTCTTCGACCAGGAACGAAAGAAGCCCCTGCCGCTCTTTCCGCGAAGGATCGGCATCATTACCTCGTCTGCGGGCGCGGCAGTGAGGGACATGCTGAAGGTTATCCACGGGAAATATGAGAACATGGCGGTCCTTATCTGCCCCGTGAAGGTGCAGGGGGAAGAGGCCTGCTTCGAGATAGTAGAGGCCATAGGCCGCCTCAACGAAAGCGGAGAAGTTGATGTGATTATCCTGGGCAGGGGCG
The DNA here is from genome assembly GCA_964408265.1 of uncultured Syntrophorhabdaceae bacterium. GTDB lineage: Bacteria > Desulfobacterota > Syntrophorhabdia > Syntrophorhabdales > Syntrophorhabdaceae > CAYOYU01. The sequence goes on along the minus strand of CAYOYU010000241.1, from coordinate 2,543 downwards.
GGGGTTCCCTTGAGGATCTGGCCCCCTTCAATGAAGAGATCGTGGCCCGGGCTATCTGCGCATCGAAGATCCCCATTGTCTCCGGTGTGGGCCACGAGGTGGACTTCACCATCGCCGATTTTGCCGCTGACCTGAGGGCCCCTACTCCCACGGCTGCCGCAGACGTGGTGGTGCGGAGTAAGAAGGAGTGGGCGGAGGTCATCTCCCTGTTGAGGAACGGACTTGAGACGGGTATGGGTAGGCGCCTTGAGCGTTCCCGGCATCTGCTTTACGGGGCGGTAATGGAGCTTCGGGAGCGCCGGGATATTTTCACCCAGCACCGGATGTACCTCGATGAGCTGTCCAACAACCTGATGCACGGCCTTGCCGCCTATCTGAAGAATAGACGGAACGGCCTTGTAAACCTGACCCAGCGGATCACGGACCTCAACCCCGAGAATATCCTGAAGCGGGGCTACAGCATCACCACAAAGCCCAAGACGGGCGAGGTGGTCTCCGATATTGCCCAGGTCGGCAAGGGGGAGGAGTTGTCAATAAGGCTCCACCAGGGTCTACTGGGAGTCGCAGTGAAAGAGACGAAGCCCTAAAGCGGGGCTTACTTGGCTTAAGCCGGCAATCACGGCAAAAAAGAGGAGGTACAAGAGTGACAATCAATTCTCGACTATACACGGGACACCATTTCAGGAGGATGGGTGCCTTCCTTTCCCTCTTCTTTCTACTCGCCGTGACCCTGCCCTGCGCGCCTTCCTTTGCGCAAAACCCGGCGCAGGCTGCCCCGGCCCAGCAGGCCGCTGCACAGCCCTCGCCTGCACCGCAGAAGATGCCCAGGGAGTTTGTGGACCTAAGGGAAGTTGTCCCGGCTATAGCCCTGGACATTCGCTACTTCACCGCCCACAATTTCGTGGGGCAGCGAGTCGACGGGTACAATGCCCCCAAGTGCATTATCACCAGGAAGGCTGCCGAAGCCCTCTCCCGGGTCCAGGAAGACCTGAAGGGCTTCTCTTTTGCCCTCAAGATCTATGATTGTTACCGCCCCCAGCGTGCAGTAAACCATTTTGTCAGGTGGGCTTCCGATGTGAACGACACGGCCACGAGAAAGGAGTTTTACCCGACCGTAGACAAGAGAAACCTTTTCAAGGACGGGTACATCGCAGAGCGGTCGGGCCACAGCAGGGGCAGCACCGTGGACCTCACCATCGTTCCTCTCCCGGTCCCACCCCAGGAAGAATATAAGCCGGGACAGAAGCTCTTCGAATGCTTCATGCCGGCAAAGAGACGGTTTCAGGACAACAGCATCGACATGGGAACCGGGTTCGACTGCTTTCATGAACTCTCCCACCCGGCGAACCAGAAGGTGAAGCCTCAGCAGCGGGCGGCAAGGCTCCTCCTCAAAACGCTCATGGAAAAACAGGGCTTCCGTTATTACGATAAGGAATGGTGGCATTTCACATTGAAGGATGAACCTTTCCCTGATACCTATTTCGATTTTCCCATCGAGTAGGCCGGGATGATACACGATACACGATACATGATGCGGGATACATGATACGGGATACACGATACATGATGCATGATTCATGATGCAGGATGCGGGATACACGATACATGATACAGGATGGAGCGATGCGAGACAAACGTCGTAGTTCGAAGACGTGCCTGTCAGGTTTCCATCATGGATCATGTATCGTGTATCGGGTATCACTTCTGCTCCTTCTCTTACTCTTCTGCCCGGTGCTCCAGGCGGCCGGCCCTGACAGATTGGCCTTTGTCGTGGCTGTAGACGTTGGCCACTCGGAGGCTCAGGGAGGAGCGGTGAGTGCCAGGGGCATCAAGGAATACCACTTCAACAGGGCCATGGCAGAGGATCTCCGGACAAAGCTCGTGGAGAGGGGCTACGCCGGTTCCTTCATCGTAGCCGGTAACCCTGCAAGGCTCGAGGAAAGGACTGAGGAGGCGGCGCGGCGCAAGGCGAACCTCTTCATATCCATCCATCACGATTCGGTCCAGCCCCAATACCTCGAGTCATGGGAGTACGAGGGGAAGAAGCTTCTCTATTCAGACAGATTCAAAGGTTTTTCCCTTTTCATTTCACAGAAGAACAGCCACTACGGGGAGAGCCTGCTTCTGGCCCGGCTGGCAGCGGCCGAGATGGTGAAAGAGGGGTTTGTGCCCACCCTCCACCACACCGAGGACACACCCGGTGAGCGGCTGGAAATAGTCGATCCGGCAGGAGGGGTTTACCGTTTCGATGACTTTGTGGTCCTGAAGAGGGCGCAGATGCCGGCCATACTGGTGGAGTGCGGGATCATCGTGAACAGGGATGAGGAAAGGCTCTTAAGCGATCCTGCTTACCGGGGGCGTATGGCATCAGCCATCGTCCGGGCCGTGGAGACCTATCGTGAGAAGGTGAGAAGGTGAGAGGGTGAGAAGGTGAGAAGGTGAGAGGGTGAGAAGGTAAGAAGGTGAGAAGGGAAGAAGGTGAGCAGGGGAGACGGTAAGAAGGTGAGACGGTGAGACGGTGAGAAGGTGAGAGGGTGAGCAGG
>CAYOYU010000240.1:7362-7605 GCA_964408265.1 uncultured Syntrophorhabdaceae bacterium | reverse complement strand
GTTTCCGTTACGGGCGTGCCTGGTAGAGATAACGCAGTCGAACATGTCGATGCCCTTACATACTCCTTCCACGATATCCTCCGGAAATCCAAGCCCCATGAGATACCGTGGTTTTTCTCTGGGAAGAAAATCGGCTGCCACGTTCACCATATCCCACATAATGCTCTTGGGTTCGCCCACGCTTAACCCCCCCACGGCGTATCCATCAAAATCCATCCCAGTCAATGCTTGGGCTGACTTGAC
>CAYOYU010000240.1:3741-7352 GCA_964408265.1 uncultured Syntrophorhabdaceae bacterium | reverse complement strand
GTAAAGCCCTCCCTGAATGATACCGAAAAGCAGACCATCATTACTCCTCTTGGCCTCTCTGCAACGTTCGGCCCACCGCGTGGTCAAACCCACCGAAGCCTCCGTATACTCGTAGGAAGAGGGGTAAGGCACACATTCATCGAGACACATGTAGATATCCGATCCTATGTTCTCCTGGATCTGCACCATCCTTTCGGGAGTCAGAAAATGCTTGGATCCGTCCAGATGGGACTGGAAGAGGACCCCTTCTTCCGTCAGCCGGCGCAGAACGCTGAGACTGAAGATCTGGTAGCCTCCGCTGTCGGTCAGGATCGAGCCATCCCAGGATGCGAACTTGTGCAGACCACCCATCTCCCGTATGAGCTCGTCTCCCGGCCTGAGATAGAGATGGTAGGCATTCCCGAGGATCAGACGAATGCCCATCTCCTGCAGTTCCCTGTGGGTAATGGCCTTCACGGTTCCCTGGGTCCCGACAGGCATGAATACAGGGGTCTCCACCTCTCCATGCGCTGTATGCAGGGTGGCGAGCCTCGCCCCGCCGTTCTCTTTTATGATATCCAGTACAGCCATAATTTTCCATTCATATAATAAACATCGCATCCCCATAACTGTAGAAGCGGTACCCCTCACTCATCGCTTCCCGGTACGAGGAGAGTATATTCTCCCTGCCGGCCAGAGCCGACACAAGCATAAGCGGCGTCGATCGGGGGAGATGGAGATTTGTGATCATGGCATCCACTGCCTTGAACCTGTGCCCGGGGTGGATATAAAGATCGGTGTATCCCGCCAGCGGGCAGCTTCCGTCTCCGGAATAAATCGTCTCAAGCGTTCGCACAACACTGGTCCCACAAGCCACTATCCGTCTTCCCGCGGCCCTTGCACGATCGATGCGCTCCTTGGCCTCCGCCGTTATCTCATAGTACTCCCTGTGCATCTTGTGGTCTTCCACGGCAGCCGTCTTAATCAACAAAAATGTTCCAATACCTATGTGGAGGACTATTTTGATAATCTCTACGCCTTTAGCTTCAAGTCTCCCAATAAGCTCCCCGGAGAAGTGGAAACCTGCCGTGGGCGCCGCGATGGACCCGTCCAGCCGGGCATAGACAGTCTGGTACCGCTCGAAGTCAGAGGGGTCCCCGTCACTGCCTCTCTTGATATACCGGGGAAGAGGCATGACCCCCTGCGCCGCTATGATATCCTCGTCGGCCTTCTCCGTAAGGAATCGAAGAATCCAGAAGGTACCATTGCGCGTCAGCTCTCCGGGAATATCCCCGAAGAAGAGACTAATCTCTTCCCCTTTCCATCTTACTCCTTCCGCCAGACAGTACCACTTGTTCCGCTCCTGTCTTTCCAGGAGGAGTATGTCCACCTTACCGCCAGTCTGCTTTACGCCGGCAAGCCGGGCAGGGAAAACCCTCGTCTCATTCAATACAAGGGTATCACCTGCAGAAAGATATTCGGCGATATCACCGAACATCTTGTGCTCCACGGTACCCCTCGTCCTGTCCAGGAGCAGAAGACGCGATGAGGTGCGCTCCCCTTTCGGATGCTGGGCAATCAGGTCTTTTGGAAGGGTATAGTCAAAGTCCTCTATATTCATAATCCCTATCGGTTACGCTGGTCTCACCCCTCTTAGCCGGCACCGTGCCGAGGATCCGGGTAGTAGATAGACTACCGGAGGTTGATGGAGCTCCACGCCAAAACAGGTTATTTTTATAACAGATTGGAGAGACATTAGCAAATCAATTCGAACAGTTACAATACCCTGCCCCCGGCCCAGTCCAACCCTGCCACCAATGTTCACAGCCCCGGCAGAAAATTTTTCAAGTTTTCTTGCAGTATTCTCTTAATTAATTCGACGTCCATACGACAAGATAAATACAGACTATGCCTGCTCATATGCTCAGAGATGAACTAATCCACAGGGCTACGGACTTGAAAGTCATCCCTACCATCAGCAACGTCATGGAGAGAATACTGGCGGTCATGGGTGACAAGAACTCCTCTTTCGCGGACCTGAACAAGATTGTAAAACATGATCAGTCCATCTCATCAAAGGTGATCAGTATCGCCAACTCGGCTTACTACAGCAGAGGGATAGAAATATTCAGCCTGGAAAGGGCTATGATCAGTATCGGTTTTGAGGAAGTAAAATCCATTGTTATGTGCATCGTATTTGTGGAGAGCATACTCAAGAACTTGAAGCTCCGGGAGGAAGACCTTGTGTCCCTCTGGAAACATTCTGTACATACGGCCTGTGCTGCCAAAGTGCTCGCGGAAAAAAGCTTCCGCGACGATCCCCAGAAGGTCTACACCATAGCCCTCCTCCATGATATCGGCAAGGTAATATTCTATATGGGCGCTGAAAGCTACGGGCAGATGGTCAAAGAGGCGGCTCGCGACGGGAAGGACCTGCCCAAACTGGAACGGGAGCGTTTCGGCATAGACCACCAGGAAGTGGGCAACGTAATCGCGCTCAAATGGAAATTCCCCGAAGAAATAGCAACGGTTATACGGTACCACCACGAGGAAAAGGATCCGGGGCGTCATTCTGCACTGGTCAACCTGGTGAAAAGTGCAGACCGATTCACCGCGATGCCCCAGGCACTTACAGGCCCCGAAGGAATCATTCTGTTGAAAGCAAAAGACCTGATCAGCAAAGAAATGCAGAAAATAATGGACTTCCTCCATGTCGCTTAAGCTGGAAGCAGCTAATCTCATTCCGAACTCAATGAGCTTTCAATGGGATTTCTATGAAAGGGCCATTAACAACTATTCCATAATCATGCGGGTCTTAAACTGCTTCAACGATGAGGATAGCCTTGTGACGACGGTGCCGAAGATATTCGTTGAAGAGTCTCTCTTCGACATGTGCAAGATCGTCCATACCGACAACGGCATCAAACGGGAAGGCTTTTTCAGTCTCGAGGACACTCTCATCAATATGGATGTTGAGAGCGTCAGGGGGCTGAGTGGGGAAGCTGTCTCTCCAACGCTCACCAGCAATTCATTCGGCTACGGCACGCTATACATCTACCCCCTGAGGAGGGACATCCAGATATTCGGCTTCCTTGTACTGGGGAAAAAGGTTCATGTGGAACTGGATCGTCGGGTCCTCCGAGAACTGGAGATTGTCTGCGATATCTATAACAAGTCCCTTGTGATGATATCCGATGTCCATAGTTCGAAGAGAAAGGTACATGCCAAGAATTTATACGAAAAGGTACTTGATGAATTTCCCGATGCGCTACTCCTCATAGACAAAAACGGTTTTATCTGTTTTGCCAACAGAAAGGCGCGAATAGAATTTGAAGGATCTAAGGGCTTTCTTGTCGGAGAGCGGATAGAAAACATCATATCGGGTATAGGGGAGGATGTCTACCGGACGGAAGAAGGCCTCTACGGCGAAATTCGTTACCGGGCCGGCGACAAATTCAAACTTTTCAGGACAGACAGCTATCCCATTCCAGATCGTTACAACAAGGCAGGCTGGCACGGAATTGTCTTCAGGGACGTGGCAGAAAAGAAGATCAAGAACGAAGAACATTTAGTGAAGGAAAAGATGGAAGGCATCGGCCGTCTCGCGGGCGGCGTAGCGCACGACTTCAACA
>CAYOYU010000240.1:0-3731 GCA_964408265.1 uncultured Syntrophorhabdaceae bacterium | reverse complement strand
ATGAGCAGAAACTTTATAAATATGCAGAAGCCATCGAGCATTCGGCGCAGAGGGCAGCGAAGCTGACCCAGCACCTCCTCAACTTTTCAAGGAGGCAACGCCGGAAGACCGGGATTGTCGATCTGAACGGACTTCTCGAAGACGTCATATTCCTCATAAATGAGAGCTTCAGGGACATAGAAATAGAGAGAAGTTTCTGCAACGTGCTGGCACCAATACGAGGCGATGAAGATGAGCTACAGAACGTATTTCTCAACCTTTGCATGAATGCCAAGGATGCCATGGACGGCAAAGGGGTTCTGAAGGTCAAAACAGACCGCAAGCAGTATGCGGGCATGCGGGACTTTGCGGTTATTGAGATAGAGGACACGGGCAAGGGAATTGACGATCACTTGCAAACCAAGATCTTTGAGCCCTACTTCACGACAAAAGAGAATGGGACCAATCTTGGGATGGGTCTCTATCTTGTGGACAAGATTATCAGAGAGCACGGGGGCTTCATCGAACTGGAAAGCGAAAGAGGCAAGGGTACAAAATTCATACTCTACCTTCCCCTGCCCGTTGAAGTGACCCACACCGCTAAATCCGGCAGAGAAATCAACGACGACCCGAAGATAGAAAAGCGGAAGATTCTCATCGTTGATGATGAGGATGTGGTAAGAAACCTTCTCAAAGGGGTTCTCGAGAACGAAGGCGTGGAGGTCTACGAGTCATCCGACGGTGACGGTGCCATTCGATTCTTCACCAAAAACCATAAGGCCATAGACCTCGTCATCCTGGACATGATCATGCCGGGCATAAAGGGCGACGAGGTGCTTAAGGCAATCAGGGACGTCAGGAAGGATATCAAGGTCATCATCTCGAGCGGATTTATGGGCGAAGACCAGAGGGAGCGGCTCAAGGAATACGGGGTTGATGGTTTTCTGGACAAGCCTTTCAGGGATAAAGATCTGTTGCGCTCAATAGCCACCGTGTTCTCATCGGAAACCTGACAGGCTGCAGGTTCAGCATTACCGCTCAGGAAGCTCCCCGGATCACGGCCAACGCATTGCTTCATACTGGATAAGCTTCCAAATCCACCCTAGAATACTCACTGCAAGAAACTCCATAGCCGACCGGAATTCTAAACCTTTAACCGGCAGATTAGGCAGATACCCCCGACAACGGTGCCCGGACTACCCAGCGGGAAGAGCCGGACGGTTGGGAACACCGCATGGGCATTATGATATACTATAGTTCGTTTTCGACCTATACCACAGACCACTTGAAGAGGAGAACCCATGGATCAACAGGATGCGGAGAGAAAGAAATTATTAGAAGAGTCGAAAGTCGTTGCAATGGTAGGGCTTTCACCCAAGGAAGAAAAACCGAGCAACCTTGTGGCGAGGTATCTGAAGAATGCGGGGTATCGGGTCATACCGGTCAACCCCCAGGCAGAGGAGATACTGGGTGAAAAATCATACAAAACGCTAAGCGAGATACCAGTGAAGATTGACATAGTTGATGTATTCATGCGGTCTGAAAGCGTTCTCCCCGTGGTAGAGGAGGCGATATCTCTGAGGCCGAAGGCAATCTGGCTCCAGCTGGGTATCGTCAATGAAGAGGCCAAGAGGATCGTTGAGGAGGCCGGGATCTACTTTGTCATGGACAGGTGTGTGAAACAGGAACATACCCGTCTCATAGGGCAGGGCGCCAACGAAGTGGAAGGAGTGGCAGCGAAGAAGCCCGAGAGATCTGCCTGATTTTACTGTTTCAGTGGTTTCAAAAAAACGCGCCCGCCGCGGTTCGAACCTGTGGCCTTTGGCTCCGGAGGCCAACGCTCTATCCATCTGAGCTACGGGCGCACTAGAAGTAAGACTTTACAGGAAATTCTACTTTCCTATACAATATAGCACAGCAGGCACCTGTTCAAAAGGACTAATTTCTCCATGAAGAAATCCCTCATCCCCCTAAGCCTCTGTCTGACCATCACCCTTCTGTTCTGCGCATTTGCGGTGATACGGCTCCTGCCCATAGAAAGACTGGAAGTACTCCTTTACGACGTCCGGTACCAACTCAGAGGCAAGACTACACCTCCTCCCGAGGTAGCCATAGTAGGGATAGACGACAGGAGCCTCGAAGTTCTCGGCAGATGGCCCTGGGAGAGAAAGAGGATTGCATCGATCATAGACACACTGAAGGAGATGGGAGCCAAGGTGATCATGCTCGATATTATCCTGAGCGAGCCCTCCTCAGGTGACGAGGTACTGGCCGCCTCAATCAAGAACGCCGGAAATGTCATCCTCCCCATAGTCTTCAGCTTCAAGGGCGATGAAAAGGTCGTCGAGGACCCCATCCTCGCGGACAATGCCTTCCCCATGACGAGAAATCTGGACAATTTGAAGATCTTTCCGCCCATAGCCGCCAAGAGTGTGCTACTGCCCCTTAAGGAGTTTTCGGATAAGGCCTCCTGTCTATCCTATATCAATATGCTGCCCGATAGAGACGGTGTGCTGCGCTGGGAAGCACTCGCCGTAGAGTACAACAAAGAGCTCTACCCTTCCATTGACCTTCAGGCAGCAAGGATGTACCTCGGACTCCCGCTCGAGTCCATGACGCTGAAAGCTGCGGAAGGAGTCCAACTGGGCAACAGGTTTATCAAAACCGATTTCTGGAACAGGGTCCTCATCCACTACTACGGACACGAAGGGACCTTTCCGTATGTTTCCGTGGTTGACCTGATAGAAAAGAAGGTGGATGCGTCCCTGGTGAAAGACAAAGTGGTACTTCTTGGGGCCACGGCAGTGGGCATCTATGATCTCAGAGTAACCCCCACATCTGCGGCCATGCCCGGAATTGAAAAACATGCCACCGTAATTGCCTCCATCCTCCACAACCACCAGATACGGAAACCAGCGAACATCATTAATCTCTTGCTCATCTTCTTCTCCGGGCTCCTCTTCTCCCTGATAATTGTGCGGATGCGGGCAGTCCATGGGGCCATCGTGGCTGCCGCGTTTGTAGTCGCCATTTTCCTCATAGCCTATTACCTCTTCTTCTGGAGGAATCTCTGGATCACTGTGGCCTATCCAGGAAATAGCATACTCATTACCTATTTCGTTGTTACCGCTTACCGGTACGCTACTGAGGAGCGGTACGCCAAGAGGATAAGGGGGATGTTCTCCAGCTACGTGACCGAGAAGGTTGTGAATGAGCTCATCAAGAACCCGAACCTTGCGAAGCTTGGGGGGGGGAGGCGGGAAGTGACGGTGCTTTTCTAGGACGTGAGGGGATTTACCACCTATTCAGAACACCATTCTCCGGAAGAGGTGGTAACGATTCTCAATGAATACCTCGGCGAGATGACAAATATTATCTTCGAACATGATGGGACTCTCGACAAGTTCGTAGGCGACGAGATTGTTGCCTTCTGGGGGGCACCTCTCCCCCAGGAAAAACATGCTGAAATGGCGGTAAAGTGCGCCCTCGCCATGGTCAAACGGTTGCAGGAACTGGGAGAGAAGTGGGAGAGCGAGGGGCGGGTCCCATTACGCGCCGGTTTCGGCCTGAATACGGGCGAAGTGATTGTAGGTAATATCGGGGCGGAAGGGAAGAAGATGGACTATACGGTCATCGGGGACAATGTAAACCTTGGTGCCAGGGTGGAAGGTCTGACGAGAAAATATGATGCGGAAGTGCTTATAACAGGTTCGACGCTGGCCCAGATCAGGGATAGACTTGCACAGTCTACA
>CAYOYU010000239.1:0-7717 GCA_964408265.1 uncultured Syntrophorhabdaceae bacterium | reverse complement strand
ACATGGTTCTTCACAGAATAACTTTTTTGTTTTTTAACAGTGTGGCAGTGGTCCAGATAGTTCAGTAAATAATTCAATTCATTATTTGATTGGAAATACCTTTGTGGCCTTCCCCACCATATATATTAAATCCCGTAACCCCGTACTACCCGTCTCTTTATTCCCAATATCCCAAACCCAAAGGAGGTGAAACACCCATGAACATCATTACCCTCTCCGGCAACTTAGGAGCAGACCCGGAAGTATTCTACTCATCCGAGGGCAACCCCATCGCCTCATTCAGCCTTGCGTTCCGCTCAGGCAAGGACCACACCGGCTGGATGAAAGTCGTCGCCTTCAAAAAACTCGCAGAGATCACCGAGAAGAATCTCAAAAAAGGTGATCGTGTCATTGTCTCCGGATCTCTCGACCAGGAACAGTGGGAGAACCACGAAGGAGCAAAGCGCACGTCCCTCAAAGTGATCGCAAACTCCATCGAATTCTTCCACAAGACCCAGGCGGATTCAGACTTCATTAAGGAGGAATCAGAAGAAGTACCACTCTAACCAATCAAAGGAGGACCAATGACCCAGGCAGAAGCACAACAGAGAAATGAGAAAGCCCAAGCCTTGAGGGTATTCAAGGTAAATGACACCTTCTATGTAGAATCTTCGGAAGGAAAGATCTGCTACGGCATCACCAATGACGAAAGAGGCATCACCTGCACCTGTGGGGACTATGCCAAAGGAAGCAAGAACGATCCGACTTTCCGCTGCAAACACATCATCGCGGCACTCCAGTGCACAGGGAATGATCTTGTCTCCACAGAGTATCTCTCCAGGAAAAAACCTACCCTCGACGAGCGGTTCATCATCAAGGTAAAGGAGAAAGACTTCGCCCTCTATGCGGGACTCCTCGATCTCGCCCACCAGATGGACCTCGTGGAACTGAAAGCCCACCCTGTCCAGTACCCCACCAAGGAGAACGGCATGGAGGCCATCTGCACCGCCTACGCAAAGACCTATTCCGGCAAGGTCTTCGAGGACGTGGGTGACGCCAATCCCATGAATACCGACAGGACCATTGCAAAACACATCATCCGCATGGCATCCACAAGGGCCAAGGCACGGGTCTTACGTGATCTCACCAATATCGGCATGACCTGCCTTGAGGAACTGGGTGACCTCGATGATATCGTCACGGAACAGGGAAACAGGAAGGGAAAGGTGATTCCAATAAAAGAGGATCCCAGGCCGGCACAACCTGCAACTCCCGCACCTGCGGCCCAGACTGCCCCTGCATCCGTTCCCACCCCAACACCCGCACCACCATCCAGCGTTCCTCAGACTACCCCATCTCCCAAGATATCGGATGCACAGAAAAGGGCTGTCCTCAATCTCTGCAGAAGACGGGGTTTATCGGAAGAGGATCTCAACAGGAGAGTCCAGGAACAGTACAAAGTATCCATCGACGATCTTTCCCGGGAGGATGCATCGGCATTCATCAAGACGCTCCAGCAGGCAGCATAAGTTTACCCACCATCATACACGGGGACAGATCTTCTGTCCCCTTTTCCTTTTACCCGCAGGATACTGCACATTTCATGAGGAGGTGACATGGACATACAAGAAATGAAGAAAGGACCCCATTTATCGGCAAGCTCCATCAACGACTACATCGAGTGCGGGCTTCAGTACCGCTTCGGAAGGATAGACAAACTCCCCCCGGAATTTACCCCTGACAATCTGGAATATGGCAGCGCCATCCATAAGGCATTAGCTGACTTTTCACAGGAGAGGATGGTGGGTGCCAGGATGCCATTGGAAGAGCTTCACAGGCTCTTTGAACACTATTGGAATCAAGCATCCCGGGGGAGACGTGATATCAGGTACTCATCCGGCAAAGGAAAGGATGTTCTCCTTAAAGAGGGCAAGGAGTTGCTCAGCGTCTACTGCGAGAAGATACCCGACGACGGGTACACGGTGATCGCCATAGAGGAACCTTTCGGTTTTCTCATAGACGGCATTCCCATCGTGGGCTACATCGACCTCATGGAAGAAGACGCATCCGGCACTCTCATCATTACCGACTGGAAGACATCCGGTAAGGCCTATTCAATGCAGGACGTGAACAACAATTTCCAGGTAACTTTGTACCAGATGGCAGTGAAAGCCATGGGGCATAAGAAAGACATCGTCTTGCGCTTCGACTGCCTCATCAAGACCAAGCAACCAAAGTTCGAGCAATACTACACGGTGAGGACGGAAAAGGATGAGTTAAGAGCAGCAAAGAAGATCCGCCATGTCTGGCAGGGTATCCAGTCGGGCACCTTCATTCCCAATGACACCTCATGGAAGTGCGGTGGGTGTGTCTATAGAAAGCAGTGCACCGAATACCTGGAGGAAGCCATATGAACAAGGTCACTGTAAAGGAGGCACAGGCATACCTCACCGTGAGATACGACGACAGGACCAGGAAGATCGTCAACGTGAAAAGGCTTCTAAAGAGGCACAAGCCGGACGAGATACTCGATTTCCTCAACTCTTTCTTCCAGGAGCAGGAGAAGACCTTGCACGAATTAGTAACCGCAGACAAGACGAATCCCAGGATCAACGAGATCATCTCCACCATGTTCAGGGTAAAGATGGCAATAAGCACCCTGGAAAGGGGGACCTCATGAAACTGAATAAAGAACAGCAGCGGGCTGCGCAGTTCCTCAATGGTATCTGTGCAGTCATCGCAGTCCCCGGGAGTGGCAAGACTCGAACCATGATGGAGAGAATCAGGATACTCGTCACGGAACACCGGATACCCCCGGAGCATATACTGGGACTCACGTTCACGCGGAATGCAGCGGAGGAGATGAGGAACCGGCTGGAACCATTACTCGGAAATCTCGCAGGAAGGGTGATGTTATTAACGCTGCACTCATTCTGCCATTTTCTGTTACGGAGTGAGGGTTATGTCTTCGAGATCCTCCAGGGCAAGGAACAGATCATCTTCATTCGGGACATTATCAAAAAGCTGAGGTACCGTGAATTATCAACAGGAACGGTATTGAGGGAGATCAGTCTTAATAGGAACAACCTCATATCCGTGGAAGAGATGAGAATCCTCTACGAGGGGGACGCCACGATGCTCAAGATAGCCAATGTGTACGCCGCATATGAAGAAGAGAAGAAAAAGAGGATGCTCATGGATTTCGACGACCTCCTCTACGAGACGTACCAACTATTGAACACCAACGAAGAGATACGGCAGAGGTATCAGAACACCTTCCGTCATTTACTGATCGACGAGTTCCAGGACACCAACCCCGCACAGATGGAGATAGTAAAGCTATTACAGGGCACGGAAGGAGCGAGTCTCTTCGTGGTAGGGGATGACTGGCAGAGTATTTACGCCTTCACCGGGGCATCGGTGGGGAATATCCTCAATTTCAAAAGCATCTTTCCGGACTCCAGGGAGTTCATACTGAATCTCAACTACCGCAGCACACCACAGATACTGAAGGCCTGCCAGAATTTAATAGCCCACAATGAGAGGAAGATAGAAAAGTTACTTGTTACCAAGAATGGGGATGGAGAAGAGGTGATGCTCCTGGAATCCTCCAACGAGGAAGGAGAGGCCTTGAGCTTGGTTAACGAGATCAGGGATCTGGTAGAGAGAAGGGGATTTCAATATAAGGACATCACGATCCTCTACCGGGCCAACTTCCAGAGCAGGTACGTGGAAGAGATGTTCTCACAGCATAAAGTACCCTATCACATAGAAAATGGCCTCAATTTCTACAACCGGCACGAGGTTAGGATATTGCTGGATTACCTCAGACTCATTGACGATCCAGGTTCCCATGAAGGGGACGAGGCGTTGCTCAGCGTCATCAATACCCCGAACAGATATATAGGGAAGACGTTTACAAGAGAGCTTGAGGAGTTTGGAGCCCAGAGGGACATCCATTTGTATGAAGCATTGAAAAAGATGATCATCACCATTCCCTACGTGCGGCATAACGTGAAAGACATGATCCGGTTCCTCGAGCCTTTAATGGAAGAGAAGGTGCCGCCGGCAGAACTGATAGCTCTATTGAGAAGTACACTGGATTATGACCGGTACATTACCGATGACGATGTGCCCTCCCCCGATGATGTGAAAATAGCAAACCTGAACCAGTTACAGCTAGCGGCAGCGAAGTACCAGGATATAGCATCGTTCCTGGAATTTACGGGTACCTTTCAGGATGACTCCTCCCATGACAAGGAAGGGGTCTCCCTCATGACGATCCATAAGGCCAAGGGGCTAGAATTTCCGATAGTATTCGTCATCGGTCTCGTGGAAGGGATCATGCCAACCAAGAGGGGAGATATTGAAGAGGAGAGGAGGATCTGTTTCGTCGGCATATCACGGGCCATGAAACTTCTCTATCTCTCGTACTCAAGACTGTATTTAGGACAGCCCTGTAAAAGATCCGTATTCATCGAAGAAATCCTCGGAACCAAGAAGTAACAATCCAACAATTCAATTTTAATTCAAGGAGGTCACCATGGGATGCCTGGTGGACACGTTTATCATTACCCCCAAGGAGCAGTGGAGAGATGCGGCGGCACTCACCAGACCGGAGGAGAGGAAGAAGATGGCGCTCCATGTTCCTGAGAGGTACAGAATGCTCCTCAGTGCGCTTTTAGCGGAATTCGAGTCCCTTAATACCATCATGGACAACCGGGACAAGGACAGGGCCTACGGGGTGCTCTACAAGGCGAGGGAATACGAGAAGGATGACGTCTGGTTCTCAGCGAGGAACGGAGAGGAATGCCTGCAGCAGATAGTGAGAAGGACATTCTATGACACCCTCTTAATCGTAGCGAACGACTACAACCCCTACAAGTACGACCTCTTCATCGTGGTCCAGTCGAGAGAAACAACGAGCCAGGCAAAGTATGACCAGGATATGCCCATTGACCTATCCAGAAGAAAGCATAATGGCAAGATCCTCATGGGCAATTTCAAAGGGAGGCAGGCATGACGCTCTACCGGAGATTGAAATGCAGGGTATGCCTGGTGCGTGAAGGGAAACCCGAAGCCGTACCATCGGTCTCCTCTCCTGAAGAGGCGTTTAACCTCGTGAAAGAAGAACTCGGATCGTCTGACAGGGAGAGGTTTGTCTCCATCATGCTTTCCACCAGGAACAGGGTCATCGGGATAGAGACGGTCGGCATCGGTATTCTCAACGCCTGCCTCGTGACTCCAAGGGAAGTATTCAAGGCGGCAATCCTGGCAAATGCCTCATCCATCGTCCTCTGTCACAACCATGTATCCGGGGACGTGAACCCGAGCCCCGACGATATCACCCTCACGAAAAGATTCATCGAAGCGGGGAAACTCATGGGAATAGAAGTTTTGGACCATGTCATCGTGAGTTCCGATTCATTCTTAAGCCTTAAAGAGACACACAACCTGTAGGAGAGAGACCATGCCACAGTTCAAAACAGGAGAGATGTTCAAGTCCCATGGATTCATAATTGTTACCGCCAATTCCTTCCTCACCTCTGACTTCAGGCTCGTCATGGGGAGCGGAGCGGCATTCGATCTCAAGAGAAAGGTACCGGGCATAGACAGGATATTCGGCAGGATGATCTTCGATATCTGCGGCCATCTGGGAATATACGGGCTCCTGTCATACAAGAGGTACGGGATCTTCCAGGTAAAGGTACGGTTCGACGAGAAGGCACGGATGGACCTTATACAGCACAGCCTTTTCAAACTCTCCCAGGCAGCAAAGAGGAATAAGGAGTACCGGTACAACCTCAATTTCCCCGGCATAGGATACGGACGGCTTGAGAGAAAGGAAGTGATTCCTCTTCTCGATACGTTGCCGGAGAACGTCGTCATATGGGAACGGCCGATGACAGAAATAAACCCGAAAGAGGTCAACTATGGCGTACACCCCGGAACTCTCTGAAGAATCATCCCGCACCTTACGGAGAATTGCATGGGCAATAGACAAACCCATGACCACGACTATGGAACTGATCTTCCGCAACCTTCCCGGGATTATGGACAAGGAATGGGTCTGCGAGAGGTGCCGGATTCCACTCAATTGCAGCGAATGCACATTTAACCCACAAGGAGGAAACCATGCAGCAAATGACCACATTAGCAAAAGCAGCAGACAGGATCGATGACCTCTCGGCAACCTGCTACGACAGGACGGTGCCGGTAAAGGAGATATCCTTCGAGAGCCTGGAGACTATACGAATAGCGGATGAATCCTTCAAAATGAGGCACATGGCCCAGCTGGGCTTCTCATTTAGATTGGGGATACCGCTTTTCTACCTGAAGAAGTGCCCCCATGAGGTCCAGGCATACAACATGAACCACTGGATCGCCAAGGAGAAGAACGAACAACTGTTCGTCCGGTTCGACGGTGAAGAAGTAAGAGCGGTATTCACCCAGAGGTATATTCCCGTTGATAACTTCGAGGTGATAGAGAAACTGGATTCCTTGGGGTATGGACCTGATACCGAGGTCCAGTGCTCGGTGGACCCGGATTTCATGATGCTCTCCATACCGGACGGGAAGAAGAGCTTTACCGTGAACGGGGATAAGATGACGCCGGGACTCACCATATCGAATTCTGAAGTGGGGATCGCATCCCTTTCTCTATCGGCCTTTATCTTAAGGCTCATCTGTACCAATGGGCTCATTTCAACAGAAGAAGAGATGCAGAAGTACAAGCATACCAGCAGAAGAATACTGGATGAGTTCCCGGAGATCCTGGGCAAGGTCTCCTACCACCTCACCGAACACAAGGACAAGTTTAAGCTGTCATTGAAGAGTCCTGTCACTGACCCCCTATCCACCATAGAAAACTTCAACCGGCAGTTCCAGTTGGGCAAGGTCGAACAGGATGCGGTGACATGGGCGTGGCCTCAGGAAGCAGGAGACACCATGTTCCATGTGGTCAATACGTACACAAGGGCGAGCCAGCACAAGGAGTTGCCGGCAGAATCATCCTATAAACTCCAGAAGACCGGCGGAACCATACTCGCCATGCTGAAGTGAGGAGATATGGACCGGATCGCTGAGTGGAAAGAGTTCTCTGCCCATATGGAACAGTATATAGAAGAAAAGACCGTGGAGAAGTATACCAAACAGGGGGTGGATCTCATGGACCTCACCGGCAATCCAATCATCTGTATCTGGAATATCCTGAGATACGGATGGAGGATATGGAACAACAGCATGAAGATCCACGACATCGAAAAGATCGCCCACTATGCCGCAATGGCGTGGAAACTGTCTGAGGGGAAGATCATAAAGACCAGAGAGGAGGAAGGATTATCCCTCAAGGTGATAGGGAAAGGGAGGTGGGATGCTGCCGAAGAGTCTCACTGAACTGGATATCATAAGAAGGGAATGCAAGAGGATGGTGACCAAGCGGGCGGTGATATCCGGTGCGGCGGTGTTGATACCCGTACCCGGGACCGACATTGCCGTTGATGTGGTGGTGCTGAAGGAGATGATTACCTCAGTAAACAGAAAATTTGGTCTTACCCCCGAGCAGATGGACAACTATGACGGGTGGACCCGGATGCTCCTCTACGACATTCTCAAAAATACAGGGAAGAGTATGGCAGGGAAGATAATAACAAAGGAACTCATTCTCCAGGTCATATCACGGCTGGGGTTGAAGATCACCATAAAGAGCCTTGTGAAGTACATCCCCTTTGTGGGCCAG
>CAYOYU010000238.1:4886-7741 GCA_964408265.1 uncultured Syntrophorhabdaceae bacterium | reverse complement strand
GGGGCCCTCCCTGCGGGAAGACCATTGCCCAGGGAACGCTGGAGGGCTGACCGAAAAGTTCACCATTGATAAAGTTCCCCATTCTGCCGAAGAAAAGGCCGGGCGGGCACGTGGGGATTATCAGGTCTGCCGTGGAAAAAAAGTCGAGCCCCCTCTTCCTCATGACTATATACGCTGCGAGACAGGCCCCGATGAGACCGCCGTGAAAGGACATTCCGCCGTGCCAGACAGCAAGGATCTCAAAAGGGTTGTCCATATAAGACTTCAAATTGTAGAAGATGACGTAACCGAGTCTGGCTCCCACGATGAGGCCCAGGATCATATAAAAGTAAAGATCGTCGATGATGGACCGGTCTATCTTAACAACCTTTTTGCCGATCTGATAGACGGCAAGGAGATAGGAGGTCCCAAAACCGAAGACGTACATGAGCCCGTACCATCTCAACGCGAGGGGGCCGATCCTGACGATTACCGGATCAATCTCAGGATAGGGGATCATCCGTCACTCTCCGCAGTGATGGGGGCTAACCGCTCTAAGTTCAAATGCAGTTACTCCTGATAATCTCATGCAGCCCCTCCACCCCCTTGAAGACCATTCCTTCTATTCCCATCTCCCGGGCTGCTTCCACATACTTCTCCACGTCATCGATATAGAAGACTTCCCTTCCTTCCACATTCATCTTCTCAAAGATTACCTCGAAAATTCTCCTGTCCGGCTTTTTCGCCCCTACTTCAAAGGAGAGTATCCACTCATCCATGAGGTGAACTATAGGGTAATGTTGGATAATATGGGCAAAATGAAGTTCATTGGTATTGCTCAACAGGAAGACCGGGTACCCTTTATCCTTAAGGTAGCGGATCACGTTGCTAACCTCTTTGTCTTCGCTGAAAATGGGGTTCCAGATTTGTGCGAATTCTTCAAGATCGATGGTGAGATTGTAACGGTCCCGAATCTTCCCGTAAAAGGCTTCCGATGAGAGGAGTCCTTCCTCGTACTCGTTCACAAGCCCATCTTCCTGATCGAAGAGATACTGGAAGACTTCCTCGCCCCGGGGAATCACCTTGCTTGATGACCGGGCGCAGAGTTGATGCGCGATCTGCCGGTGTTCAAAGGGCAGGATCACATTTCCAAGGTCAAATACAAAAAGCCGTATCATATATAAAAGCCTTTACAGGTTTCAGGTTCTCGTAAAGTCCACAGGGGTCCTTCAGATGCCGCCACCCACAGATGTGCAGAAATCGTTTGCCCTTGTGATACCTGGCAAGAAGGGAGATCCTGTCGCTCATGCACCGGTCCCTGATGTACATCTCTTCATCGTAGGATGCCACAGCCAGATTCTTTTGGAGGGCAAGCCGGGCAAGGGTTCGCTCAGCGGCTACGCCATTATTGCCGTCTCCGGCCCGGAGTTTGCTGACGTTGGCGGAAGATACCAGATTCTCCACCTCCTTCAGCTTCTGGTAAGAAAAGAAATCCACGTCTACCAGGTATACAGGAACACTCCGTCGCGACCCGTACTCTTCGGGTACTGTATATTCATAAGGCAGGCTAAAATAGTCGGTTAGAGCCGCCTTCACGCATTCACCTTCGGCCCTTTCGAGGACTGCCGTGCTTTCTTCGATCTTCGCACGGTAGTATTGCCCGTACCTCTGTCTGAACAGGAGACCGTACTGAGAAAACTCAACGGAAATTACTTCCGGCTCCACTGATTCGAGCCATGATGCCAGAAGCCCAGGTCCTTCATGGTCCCTGTGGATTACTCCGAGCATATAGAATCCGGCCTTCTCCATGCGCCCCTTACCATACCATATTTTCGCCCGATTTTCATTGACAGCCGCGCCCCATCCATGGAAACAAGGCCCGGTATGCCGGATCTCTTCACCGGTTCAACCGCCCGTACCGCGTTGTCTCCGCGGACCCTCGCATCCAGTCGCCCGGGCAGAGAACTTCTTCAAATATGTGGGGTGCTATACCGTAAACAACAAAGACGACACGCTCCAATCCTAACGGGATATACCAGAAGAACAGAGAGAACCATGCGTGGTGCCAGGAAATAGAATAAAACGGTGAGGGTTAAAAGACCAACTTATCTGACTTCAATAATTTCATAGACTCTCCGGCCGCCGGGAGCGTTGAAGGTGACCTCATCCCCCACGGACTTGCCCATCAAAGCTTTGCCCAGAGGCGATGTGAGGGATATCTTATTTTTCTGGATGTCCGACTCGTACGGGCCTACCAATGTGTAGACCACATCTTCATCGGTGTCCAGGTTCTTCAGCAATATATTGCAGCCGAAAGAGACTGTTTCACCATCTGCTTTCTTTACATCGACGATTTCCGAGTTCCTCAGCTGCTCCTCAATCTCGCCCAGCTTCTTCTGCAGAAACGCATACTCCTCCTTTGCCGCATCGTATTCGGCATTTTCTGAAAGGTCCCCGTGGGACCTGGCCTCTTCGATGGCCAGTAGTATCTTGGGCCTCTTCGTGTTGAGGAGGAATTCATGCTCCTTCTTCAGGTTGTCGAATCCCTCTCGTGTAATAGGGAGTTTCATGCACGCTCCGGCAGGTCTTTGTATAAATGAAAAAAATACACCCTTTGTCACAAATTTTCAACACCTTTGTCCCGGGCATGAAATACTTGCAAAGATACGAGACTAAATCATATAATAACTATCACGGTGAAATTCGAAGAAGGGCTCAAAAAGCTCGAAGAAGTGGTGAAAACCCTCGACGACGGAAACTTACCTCTCGATGAAGCCCTCAACCTCTTCAAGGAGGGGCTTGCGCTGACAAAAGACCTTTCCAAGCGGCTGGATGAAATCGAGAAAGTAACGGAACTTTTAGCCGACAGCATTAAG
>CAYOYU010000238.1:0-4876 GCA_964408265.1 uncultured Syntrophorhabdaceae bacterium | reverse complement strand
GGCTGGATGAAATCGAGAGAAAGGTCGAGGTTCTCATCAGAAAAGAAGACGGATCAACGGGAAAAGAACCCTTCAATCAGGACGATGCATAGTGGACCTCGGATCATATCTGCATGAGAAGAAGATTGTAGTCGAAAACACCCTTAAAGACATATTCTCATCCTTTCACAAGACGCCGGGCGTCCTGAGGGATGCCATGGAATACACGGTCTTTTCGAACGGGAAGAGGATACGGCCGGTCCTCGCCATAGCAGTCTGCGAAGCCAAGGGGAAGCCGAGCGATGATCTTCTGCCCCTGGCCTGTTCCATTGAACTCATACACACCTATTCCCTGATCCATGATGATCTTCCCTGTATTGACAACGACGACCTGAGGAGGGGCAAACCCACCTGTCACAGGGTCTTCGGCGAAGCCATGGCAGTCCTTGCCGGTGACGGCCTTCTCACTGAAGCATTCCGGGTCATGTCAGACCCCCGGTATACGGAGCGCCTAAATCCCAAGGTCCTCAAACAGGTCATTTTCGAGATTGCCACGGCCGCAGGTGCGCAGGGCATGGTGGCCGGGCAGGTAATGGACGTGCTCTACGACGGCAAGGAAGGAACGAAGACGGTGGTCAATTTTATTCACAATCACAAGACCACGGCACTGATCCGTGCTTCCGTCCGCCTCGGTGCCCTGGTTGGAGGCGCCAAGGCAAGGGAACTGGCGCGCCTCACCCGGTACGGTGAAGCTATAGGACTTGCCTTCCAGATTATGGATGATCTTCTCGACCTGGAGGGCAATGAGGAACTTGTCGGCAAGAGACTAAAGAAGGACACGGGAAAGCAGACTTACATCAAGCACTTCGGCCCCGTGGCTTCCAGGATAAAGCTGGAACAACTCGTTGAAGAAGCAACCTCAGCAGTGGAATATCTCGGAGAAGACTCCGCTGTGCTCGTGGAGTTGGCAAGGTTTATAGGCAACAGGGCTCTCTGATGTTCCTTCAAAGAGTATCATCCCCAGAGGATTTGCGAAACCTCACTATTTTGGATTTGTCCAAGCTGGCCGAAGAAATCCGGGAAGAGATCATCCGGGTCGTATCCGAGACAGGGGGTCATCTCTCGTCGAACCTCGGCGTCGTTGAGTTGACTATAGCGCTCCATTACGTCTTCGATACGCCCCGGGACAAGATCATATGGGATGTGGGCCACCAGTGTTACACTCACAAGATCCTCACCGGGCGGAAGGACAAGTTCCCCACGCTGCGCCAGAACGACGGTTTAAGCGGATTCCCTTCGCGGAAAGAGAGTCCCTACGACGTCTTTGACACCGGTCATGCAAGCAACTCTATTTCCGTTGCCGTAGGTATGGCCGAGGCGAAGAAACGCCTTGGCGGTACCGAGCGGATACTGGCAGTCATCGGCGATGGTTCCCTCACGGGCGGCATGTCCTTTGAGGCTCTCAACCACGCAGGCCACTTGAAAAGCGATATCGTCGTCGTCCTCAACGATAATGAAATGTCCATTTCTGAAAACATAGGTGCCCTCTCCTCCTATCTGAACAGGATCATGACAGGAGACTTCGTCACCCAGGCCAGGGAAGAGGTCAAGAACATGACGAAGAATCTCCCCGCATTGGGGGATAAGGTCTACAAGGCCCTTCGCCACCTCGAGGAATCGTTAAAAGGATTCGTGACTCCGGGGGCTCTCTTCGAAGAACTGGGATTTCAGTACGTAGGTCCTGTTGACGGTCACAACCTGACCCACCTCGTGGACAATCTGAGAAACATCAAGAAGCTCAAAGGTCCTCTGTTGATCCACGTGATTACAAAGAAAGGGAAGGGTTATTCTCATGCAGAGCAGGATCCTGCAAGGTTCCATGGGATTTCAACCTTCGAACTTGCCACAGGAAATTCGGTACACCGCGGTTCGAAAACCTACACCGACGTCTTTGGCGACACCATAGTAGAACTGGGGCAGCGGGACAAGAAGATCATCGCCGTCACCGCTGCAATGGGCTTGGGGACAGGGCTCGACAGATTCTCCATACTCTTTCCCGACCGGTTCTACGATATCGGCATCGCTGAGCAACACGGCGTAACCTTTGCGGCAGCCATGGCACTGGGCGGTCTCAGGCCCTTCGTGGCCATTTACTCCACCTTCCTTCAGCGCGCCTACGACCAGATCGTCATCGATGTCTGTCTCCAGAACCTGCCCGTAGTCTTCGCCGTGGACAGGAGCGGCATAGTAGGCCAGGATGGCCCCACGCATCACGGTGCTTTCGACATCTCCTACTTCAGGCACATACCGAACATCATTCTTATGAGCCCGAAAGACGAGAACGAACTGAGGCACATGCTTTACTCCGCCTACCTCTACAACAGGCCCGTGGCCATCCGATATCCCAGGGGAGAAGGCTGGGGGGTCCCAATGGACGAGGATTTCAAAGAGATCCCCATCGGTGCGTGGGAAGTATTGAAAGAAGGAGGGGAGATCGCCCTCATCGCCTGCGGTCACCTTGTCTACCCCGCCCTGGAAGCAACCCGCGAACTTGAAAATGAGGGGATCAACTGCACCGTTGTCAATGGGAGGTTCATGAAACCCATGGACCGCGATCTGATTGTAAGCCTGGCAGCCACCTCGAAGGGAATACTAACCCTTGAGGAGAATGCGGGAATCGGCGGATTCGGCAGCGGTGTCATGGAGTTGTTGTCACAGGAAGGGATCACGGTTCCCGTGAAAGTATTGGCCATGCCCGATGCGTTTCTCACCCATGGCTCCCAGTCGATGTTGAGAAGACAGGCCGGCCTCGACAAAGAAGGCATCAAAAGGACGCTGAGAGATTGGTTAAAGAGCGCGTAGATGTGATTCTCGCAAAGAGGGGGCTGGCCCCGTCGCGAGAAAAGGCCCGCCTTTTCATTATGGCCGGCGAAATCTACATCGGTGATCAGCGCATAACCAGCCCTGACAAGAAGTTCTCCGATGATGTGGATATAGAGGTCCGCAGAAACCCCCTGCCCTATGTCAGTTTTGGCGGCATCAAGCTCGAAGGCGCCATGAACCATTTCGGGATCTCTGTGGCTCAAAAGACTGCCCTCGATATCGGCTCTTCAACGGGGGGGTTCGTCGATTATCTCCTTCAGCACGGGGCGTCAAAGGTATATGCCATCGACACGGGGACCTATCAGCTTCACGGGAGCTTGCGAAATAATGAGAAGGTGGTTCTGCGGGAGAACTTCAATGCCCGCTACCTCACCTTCGACGATATCGGCGAACTCTCGGACATCGTCACCATAGACGTATCCTTCATCTCGCTGAAGAAGATCCTCCCCGTCCTCGTACCGCTTATCGCCAGGGGAGGACATGTGGTATCACTGGTAAAACCTCAGTTCGAGGTGGGCAGGTACGAGGTGGGCAAGGGAGGCATAGTCAAAGATGAAGCAAAGATAGCCCGTGTGCTGGAGGACATCCAGGAGTTTGGAAAATCCATCGGGCTCCTGCCGATCGGTGTTGCGGAAGCCGCACGAGATAAAGAAAGAAAGAACAGGGAATATTTCATATTATGGGAACTCCGGGACAACCTAAGCCCGTCCAGTACTTCACGAGCGTGATCTTCAGCGAGGAAGAAGTCCTTGCCCCTGTAGGGGATGCCCTTGCCGCCCTCCTCGGAAAAAAAGCGGGCAGCACCGCTGTCGCGCCCTTTGACCTGACCCGATACTACGAAAAAGAGATGGGTCGGGACCTTAGACGGGTCTTTTTCCGCTTCGAACCCTTACGGAGCCGGGAAGAGCTGGCAGAGGTAAAGATCGCCACCAACGAGATAGAGCAGAAGCTCTGCCATGAAGGCAGTCGGCGAGTAAACATAGACCCGGGATACCTGTCTCTGGAGCAGGTGATCCTTGCCACGACCAAGGGTTACAGCCACCGGGTTTATCTGGGTAAAGGCATATATGCCGACCTCACCCTCATGTATCAGGATGGTTCTTTCCGCCAACTTCAGTGGACCTATACTGATTATGGGAGCGAGGAATGCATCCTAATGTTTAACGACTGGCGGGAAGAATACAGGACCGCATTAAGAGAACAGAAGAAGAAATGGGGATGATAAGAGATACGGGATTAAGGGGACACAGAGGATTAAGGGGAAGGTGACAATATGCCGTATAGCATGACAGGATTCTCGAAAGTTGAGATGGACACACCGGAAGGAAAGATCTATGGTGAGGCTCGGTCCCTTAACAGCCGTTACCTTGAGATCAACGTGAAATTTCCCAAGATCGATTATGCCGTGGAGTTGCGATTAAGAGAGATGGCCCGTCATTACATCAACAGGGGCAAGGTGGATATCACCTTCAAGTGGGAAAGGGCTCCCGGCTTTCTGGCAGCCCCGAAGATTAACGAGGAAAACGTTCGACAGTATGTGAATATCATACAGCAGATAAAGAAGACTTTTCGATCATCACCGAGGCCTTCACAAACCTCCTTGTAAAGCTGAATGAGGAGAGGGCAAAGGAAGGGGGCTTGATCCTTGCAGACCTGCTCACCCGAATAGGAGCGATCGAGGCCAACCTGTGGGAAATCGAGAAGAGACGTCCCGAGGCTTTCAAGATCCACGAGGCGAAGTTAAAGGAAAAGATCCTGGAAGGCGCCAGGAATGCAGCCCTCGACGAAGTAAGGGTGCTGCAGGAACTGGTGGTCTATATGGAAAGGCTAGACATATCCGAGGAGACGGTGAGACTCCGTGGCCATATAGACAATTTCAGGCAGACCATTGAGAGCGGAGATCCCATTGGCCGGAAACTGGATTTCATCATTCAGGAAATGGTTCGTGAGACAAATACAATCGGAAGCAAGGCCAACGACCTTGCCATCAGCGAGCGGGTCATCCAGATAAAGG
>CAYOYU010000237.1:0-7810 GCA_964408265.1 uncultured Syntrophorhabdaceae bacterium | reverse complement strand
GAGAAACCGGAAGGCGCAAGCAGGACATTCAGGGAGATGATGGAAAAGTATATGGTAGAGTATTCGAGGCAGAACAAAGCTTCTCACGGACGTGATGATGTCTCTTTGAAACATCTCCTCCCGTTCTTTGGGGACCTCATCGTCACCGACATCAATCCCAGACTCATCAGTCAGTACAAGGTATGCAGACGCCTGGAAAACGCTTCCCCGGCCAGTGTGAACCGTGAGCTAGCCCTGATGAAGCACGGCTATAGCAAGGCATCAAAGGAATGGGAGTGGGTTAAGGAAAATCCGGTAAAACAAGTGTCGATGGAAAAAGAGCCCGCGGCCAGGGACAGGTGGCTTACCGATGAAGAGGAAGGGCAATTGTTGAAGGCCTGCCCGCAATGGCTCAAAGAGATCGTGCTTTTCGCCATTGAGACCGGCTGTCGTAGAAACGAGATACTCTTCCTCCTCTGGAGGGACTGCGACCTTTCAAACAAGGTAGTAACAATATACGGCCAGAAAACGGGTGAACGCAGGACCATACCTCTTTCTCGGATTGCTTTCGACTTACTCAAAGAGAAACAGAGGGAAAAGGTTCGTCCTCTATCGACACAAAACCAGTATGTCTTCACATATCCGGTGGGCCAGATGATCAAGAAAGGGATCTTAAGGTCACCATTCGAGAGGGCTCTCAAGAGAGCGGGAATCACGGATTTCAGATTTCACGATCTGAGACACACCTTCGCCACAAGGCTTTCCCAAGCGGGGGTGGATCCGTACACCGTGCAGACCCTGATGGGACATAAGTCTTTTGCCACGACGAAGCGGTATGCGCATCACCACACTGAAAGCTTGCGAAGGGGCATATCGGTCCTTGATGAGTGTCGGTCGGATCGCAACCTGGAAATTATCACAATTTTATCACAATGACGATTTATGGAACCGGACTCTTGGAGGTGATAGCGTGTAAGTAGTTGAAATTAAATGCCGGAGGCGGGGCTTGAACCCGCATGTTCGCGAGGAACACCGGATTTTGAGTCCGGCGCGTCTGCCAGTTCCACCACTCCGGCTTGATGTTGGCGTGCTCCTGAAGCATATCAAAAGAGCTGGTCCCTGTCAATAAACAATGGCGGCCCCAAAACAGCGACCGGGCTAGGAATGTAGGGGATCCGGCAAGGAACTCGAGAAGGATTCTAACGACAAAAAAAGGGGGCCGAAGCCCCCTTCGTGTTTCAGCTGCGCAGTTTCTTAGAAGAAGTAGTATGCGCCAAGTCTCACTGCGTTCATGGAGCCGTCTCTCTCGCCCGTGACCGCGTTTGTTGCCCTGAGGTACTGTGTTCTCAGGTAGGTATACTCGAGACCGAACCTGACTGCCGGGCTCGGATCATAATACAGGGTGCCGACGTAGTTCTCGACGTATTTGTTCGTGCCAGCTCCCATACATGCCTGATAGCCGGTGCTGAACTGGTTCGACTGCATCCCGTAGAGGAAGTTGAACCAGACCTGGTCGGTGAAATAGTATGCTGCCGCCGCCCAGAAGCCATAGGTCATCGGGTATCTGGCGTCAACATTTCCACTTATACCGCCATTGCCGAAACCGGCGGTGGTATAGTCATATGCGGCTGTTGTGTTCTGCGCATAGCCGGGATAGGCGGGAAGCATGATGCCGAGGCCCTGTCCGGTGAAGAAGTTGCCGGTGATGCCGAGTGCGCCTGCTTTGTTACCCTTTTTCTCGGGGATGATGGGGATGTAGCCCCAGAAGGAGAAACCCCATCTGTTAAGGTCGTCATCCTTGAAAA
Organism: uncultured Syntrophorhabdaceae bacterium; assembly: GCA_964408265.1. Lineage (GTDB taxonomy): Bacteria > Desulfobacterota > Syntrophorhabdia > Syntrophorhabdales > Syntrophorhabdaceae > CAYOYU01. The sequence goes on along the minus strand of CAYOYU010000237.1, from coordinate 6,026 downwards.
TAGGGGCCGCTGCTGTATTCTGGTTCCAGGTGACCTTCTCTCTTCCGAAGAGACCACCGGCGCCGAACATAAGCTGCCAGGGACCGATCTTGCCGCATTTGTCTGTGGAGTATTTAACCTCGGCGGAGAGGTCCGGCCAGAGGCTTCTGTTGTTGTCGTCGATGTAGTTGGCGCCGCTGTTGCCGAAGAATTCCTGGTTATTCGCTGCGGCTGCCAATACGAGTGACCATTCCTTGCTGAACATCTGGGTGAACCTGATCTGGGGAACCCTTGTGGCGCCCTTCATGAAGTGGTTCTCAGAAAATGCAAGGATGTTGAATGTGGGGATAATTCCCCAAGGCTGCCAGGTGTGGCCGATGAGCAGGCTTGAATTGGCCCATGCAAAGTTCATGAATGCATGCCGCAGGGTGAAGGTGCCATAGTTCGGTGAACCGGGGTTTGCGCCAGCTCCCGTGACTCCTGATACGCCTCTGAAATCGCCTTCCACGAAAGCGGACGACTTTGCGCCCATTGTGTCAGGACCTTTAATGGCCCAGTTGAGCCTTGTCTCGCCGCCTGCCCATGAGAGCGCGCCGTATTTGTCTGTAACGTTAGTCCCTCCGCGTGCTGCCGTTCGGTAGTCAACGCCCTGGCCCTGGTCTGCATAACCTACGTCGAACTTCACGTAGCCGCCGAGTGTCATGTCCCACCTGCTTGTTGCGCTACCTGCGTAAGTCACTGCAGGAACTGCAATGAGCAAAGCAAGAAACAGAATTGCAAATTTCTTCATCCCTACCTCCTTTTTTAGGTTTGATAATAATGCCTCTTTAAAGTTGTGTAAAACTGGCGTCACGTCACCTCCTTCGCGAGTTTATTTGTTCTAACCTTATAATAGGGGGTAGCAGATGTCAAGAAAAAAAATTAAAGGAATTTAATGAAAAGAAGTTAATGTTGACAAAGGGAGTAGCGAATATCCTGTGTTGGCAGTTATGAGATTGGGAACAACTGCACATATGCAGCGACAGCCAACGAGGAAGATATTGTGTTGTAATAAGGGGTGTTTTCTATTAGAATCAGAACGATACCGGGGCGTGGGAAGGCAAGAACGGGAGGCGCAACAGGCCCGGTTAATTCAACTGCTTAGCCGCCAGACGCTATGTGCTGCAGACTACACGTTATGTTTTGAGGAGGTGCTGATGGACCCGAAGGAGAGATTGATTTTTGCACTCGATGTGGAACATTTTGAAGAAGCCCAGGAACTTGTTATGGAGCTGAAGAACTATGTAGGCATGTTCAAAGTAGGAAAGCAGCTCTTTACTCACTGTGGCCCCAAGATCGTCGATTTCATAAAGATGAAGAATTCCAAGGTCTTTCTGGACCTCAAATACCACGATATTCCCAACACCGTTTCCAAGGCAGCCGTGGAGGCGGCGAAACTCGGGGTGGACATGTTCAACGTCCATGCCTCAGGCGGCTTCACCATGATGAAGGAGACGGCGGGTGCGCTTCACGCGGCGGCGAAGGCGTCAGGACTTCCCAGGCCGAAAGCTATTGCCGTAACGGTGCTGACGAGCATAGACGACAACGAACTGAACCGGATGGGGATCAACATTTCCGTTCTCGACCTCACCAGAAAGTTGGCTTCCCTCACACGGGAAGCCGGACTGGACGGCGTCGTGGCGGGGGGTTCTGAAATAGAGATGATCCGGGAGCTCTGCGGCCCTGACTTTATCATCGTTACTCCAGGCGTGAGAATTGAAGAGAAGAAAGATGATCAGAAGAGGACTATTACTCCCCGGGAAGCAATAGCGCGCGGTGCCACCTATATTGTCCTGGGGAGGGCGGTACGGGACAGCGCCGACCCGACAGGACTCCTGGCCAAGATCGCAGGAGACATAAGAGATGCCGTACCTCACTAACAGAAACAACATCCTCGAGGCTATCCGGGAACATCCCGAAAGATGCCGAAAACTGTGGATCGAATCGGGTCATGAAAGGGCTTTCGATGAGATCATCAATGAAGCACGCAAAGAAGGGATCTCTTTCCGGGTGCTTCCCAGGGAGGCATTTTCGAGGCAATTCAAGGATCTCAGATCCCACATCTGTCTCGAACGGGATGACGTGATCTATGACGAACCCGAGAGCCTCCTGAAGAGGATGGCCGGCGCGAAGGACCTTCTCATCTGTGCCTTCGATGGAGTTTACGATCCCCAGAATCTTGGCAGTATCATAAGGACCGCGGCGGGCCTTGGCATAGAGGCTGTCATCATTCCAAAGGACAGAGCCTGCAGCGTTACGGAGACGGTGGTTGCCGTATCGAGGGGCGGCATAGAACATGTAAAAGTGATCCGTGTCACAAATCTGGTAAGGTTTCTGGAAGAACTGAAAAAGACAGGCGTCTTCTGCTACGGCTTCGATGAGAAAGCGGCGAACTTCCTGTGGAACACTGACCTGCGCGGGCCTGTATGCCTCGTCTTCGGGAGCGAAGAGGGCATGAGAAGACTCACCAGGGAGAGATGTGATGTACTGGTGAGGATCCCCACTTCGGACAGTTTCCCCTCACTGAACGTGTCCACGTCCTTCGCGGTCGCTGCCTATGAAGCCCTCAGGCAGAGAGCGGAAGGCAAGACCAGGAACGAGGGGTGAAGGATTCAATAGGCCCAGGGAAACAACGGAACCCTCGAACCCTAGGCCACCCGAACCATCAGGTTCTGTAAGAAGCGTTGATCTTGACGTAGTCGTAGGTAAGGTCGGTGGTGAAGATATCGAAGGACGCCTTGCCTTCGTGAAGGTCCACAATCACCTCGATTTCCTTCCTGTTCATCAGTTTCTTCAGTTCTTCTTCGCTGAAGGGAACTTCGACGCCCTCCCGGGCGAGGGTTTCTCCCTGCATGGTGATCTCGACCTTGCCGGGAACAAGGGGTACCCCGGCATCACCTGCGGCAGCGATGATCCTTCCCCAATTGGGATCGCATCCGAAGAAGGCGGTCTTGGTGAGAGGTGAGGTGGCTATGCGCCGTGCAATACGCTCTGCATGTTCTTTCTTTTTCGAGCCTTTTACGACGACGTGGATCACACGGGTTGCTCCTTCGCCGTCCTTCACGATCATCAGGGAGAGCTCCTTCATCGCCTGAAGAAGGAGTCCATCGAACTGTTCAAGGGCAGCGGGGTCTTCTTTGCCCCGCCCCGTAAAGAGCATCACCGAATCATTGGTGCTGCACTCACCATCAACGGTAATGCGCTCGAAACTTTCCCTCACGGCATGGGTGAAGGATTTTCTGATGGCATCCGACGAGACGGGATAGTCCGTGAAGACGAAGGCGAGCATGGTGGCAAATAGGGGATTTATCATACCGGCGCCTTTTGCCATACCGGCGATGCTGTACTGTTTCTTTCCGCTGAAAGGACGGACCACCATCTTGGGGAAAGTGTCTGTGGTCATTATAGCTTTCGCAAAAGACTCGGCATGGGAAGCATCCAGGCTTTTCACAAGCGCCGGCAGGGCCAGGATGATCCTCTCCACGGGGAGTCTGCGACCGATGACCCCGGTGGAGGCGAAGAGTACTTCTTTGGGGCTTACGTCAAGGAGTGAAGACAGTTCCCTGCTCATGGTCCTCAAGTCGGCCACGCCCTGGCGACCCGTACAGGCGTTTGCGCATCCGCTGTTTACAAGGAGTGCGCGAACGGGCTGACTGTCGACCTTGCGGTCGTAGAGGATGTGTGCAGCCTTGACTTTGTTTCTTGTGTAGAGGGTGGTAGCATTTACCGCTTCTTTGAAAAAGACGAGACCCAGATCAAGACCGGCTGCTTTTATGCCTGACGCTATGGCGGCGAATTCGATTGTAGAGATCATTTTGTCACCTCCACCTTATGGCGATGCATGATGCGGGATTCATGATATATCGTGGATCGTGTATCCTGTATTGCGGCTGCCCTAAGGCTCCTACCGTCCGCAGCATTTCTTATATTTCTTTCCGCTGCCGCATGGGCACGGATCGTTACGTCCGATCTTCTTATCTGCCTGATGAGGAGAAGCCTGTTCGTCACCCATGTTCGTGAACATAACCGGTTCCTTGTAGGTGAGCTCTTCATCCCGAGCGGGCTGGACTATGAAAACCTTCCGCACTGTGTCTATCTTTACCCGGTCGAGCATCTCAATGAAGAGTTCGAAGCTCTCCTTCTGGTACTCCCTGAGGGGATCTTTCTGGCCGTACCCTCTCAGTCCGATCCCTTCCTTCAAATGATCCAGGGCAAGGAGGTGCTCCTTCCAGTGGGTATCGAGGCAGTTGAGTACGATGAAATATTCCACGGCCCGGAGTTCTTCAGAGCCGAATTCGCGCTCCTTCTGCTCGTAAGCGCTGAGAACCCTCGTCCTGACCATATCCAGGACGCCCTCCCGGGTGATTGAATGGAGGTCGATGGTGCTGAAATCAACGTGGAGGAAGAAGGTTTCGAAGATTCTGTTCCTCAGGGACTGAAAATCCCACTCTTCGGGATACACCTTTTCCGGAGTGCATTCATAGACGAAGTCTTCAACGATCTCGTCAAGCATCTCCATGATCCGCTCTTTCACGTCACCTCCGGCCATGACATCCCGCCTCATGCCGTAGATGGTTTCGCGCTGCTTGTTCATCACGTTGTCGTATTCAAGGAGGTATTTACGGATCTCGTAGTTATGACCCTCGACTTTTGTCTGTGCATTCTCGATGGCTTTGGTGATGAGGGGATGCTCGATGGGCATATCCTCCTTCATTCCCAGTTTGGCCAGAAGCGGAGCAATCCTCTCTGAGCCGAAGAGCCTCATTATCTCGTCTTCCAGGGATACATAGAACCGTGACGAGCCAGGATCACCCTGGCGTCCAGACCTTCCGCGAAGCTGGTTGTCGATCCTTCGTGATTCGTGGCGCTCTGTGCCGAGGATGTGGAGTCCGCCGAGCTTTATGACCTCTTCCTTCTCTTTCGCGCAGATCTCGCGGGCTTTTTCCAGGGCTTTGTCGTATTCTTCGGTGCCCTTCTGCCCCTTGCTGAGGTGGAGGGCCAGGAACTCGGGGTTTCCACCGAGGAGAATGTCTGTGCCTCTGCCTGCCATGTTCGTAGAAATGGTGACTGCCTTGAGCCTGCCTGCCTGAGCTACAATCTCTGCCTCACGCTCGTGGTTTTTCGCGTTCAGTATGTGGTGAGGCACCCCTTTTCGTTTCAGTACATCGGCTATGCGCTCTGACTTGTCGATGGAGAGGGTACCAACGAGGACCGGTTTACCCTTCCGGTAGAGCTCGTCTATCTCGTTAACTGCAGCTTTAAACTTTTCTCGTTCCGTCCGGTAGACCACATCGGGGAAATTGGTACGGATCAGAGGACGGTTTGTGGGTATGACCACAACTTCGAGCTTATAGGTATTCTTGAATTCGAGGGCTTCCGTGTCAGCAGTGCCTGTCATGCCCGCCAGTTTCTTGTACATGCGGAAGTAATTCTGGAAGGTGACCGTGGCGAGGGTCTGGTTTTCCCGCTCTATCTTCACGCCTTCCTTTGCCTCCAAGGCCTGGTGGAGGCCGTCACTGAATCGTCTGCCGGGCATGAGCCTGCCCGTGAACTCGTCGACGATGACTACTTTTCCTTCCTTTACGATGTAATCCACATCCCTTTTAAAAAGATGGTGAGCCTTCAGGGCCTGATTGATGTGGCGGCGAAGGTCCACGTACTTGGGATCGTAGAGGTTGCTGACATTTATCATCTTCTCGAGCCGTGCTATGCCGTCTTCCGTGAGGTAGGTGCTCCTGGCCTTCTCATCAATCATGAAGTCCTGGTTCTGCTTGAGGTGGTATATGAGCTTGTTGACCTTATAATACTTGTCTGTGGATTCCTCTGCAGGACCGGAGATGATGAGAGGTGTCCTTGCCTCGTCAATCAGGATGCTGTCCACTTCATCGACAATGGCATAATTGAAGTCCCGCTGGGCGCATTCCTCAATGGAATACTTCATGATGTCACGGAGATAGTCGAAGCCGAACTCGTTGTTGGTTCCATAGGTGCTATCGCAGCTGTACGCC
>CAYOYU010000236.1:5645-7845 GCA_964408265.1 uncultured Syntrophorhabdaceae bacterium | reverse complement strand
ATTGTAAGTTGAAGCTTCTTTAGCGTGAGGCCTGCCGACTCGACCGCCTTTACCAATCCTATCACTTCGCTGAAGGGCAGTCCCGAAACCTTCACATCAATTGTGGTTGTGCTGGTCTTGTCTTCCTTGAAGACCGATGGGCGGAGCGAAACAAGTCTGCCGCTTGTGCAGTTCTTCGCCACGAGGTCCTCAGCCAGCGCCAGGGACAGCGTCGGCTTTTGGGCTACCTGCAAGGTTGCTTTGGTCTCCCTCGACTTTCTTGCCATGTACGTATCCTTCAGGTGGATAACACGGGCCAGTTCAGCCTGCCGCAATTTTATCTTCTGATCCAGCAGTCTGCCGTCTCTATCGATGGAGTAGGCACCGAAAAGAAACATGATTCCTGCTGCGGCCAGGATAACCCAGTATACTTTTTCGGATAAGGAGGGGAGCATTCCTTCGATTTTCAAAATTGGCCCCGGATCTTGAATTTTACCTGCTTTGCCGCTGATAAATCAACGTTTTCTATTTCAATGTTCCTCACCCCCGAAATCTGGACCAGGGCTGACTTTATCTGTTCCACGGCTGCAAAAGAGACGGTGGTGCCGCTGATGTTGAACTGTTTGTCGTCCCAGTTGTATTCGTTGAGTTTCACGTCGATCTTGCTGTCTATGATGCTGCTGATTTGAGCGAGAACGCCGAGGGGCGTGGATGTGGAAATCCCCGATGAAGTGGTGTGGGTGCCCATGCTCTGCAATTTCGTTTCGAGGACCCTTTCAACGTCCTTTACCGGGGGTGCGTTGGGGAAAGCTTTCTGGTAGATCCTGAACTCTTCTTTTGAAAGGAACTGGTAGGCTCGTTCCTTCAAGGTAACGTTGAGATAAGAGATGCCGAGAAGGATCAACGCCAGGGCAGCAAACCCTGCGGCGGCGTATGTAATTGCCCTTTCCTTGAGGGGCGATCGTCTGGTCTGCGTGAGGAGGTTGATCTCCTGACCCATGTTCAGGGACAAAAGGGCAGAGCCGATGCCGCTCCAGAAATGGTCTGGAATGGGTAAATCCTTGAGGTAGGCGCCGAGGACAGGCGTTTCGACGCGTATTCTTAACTGCTGGGCGATGGCTGCACGTTCAGCTGCCACCTCTTCCCTGGGTGCCAGGAGAAAACAGGGCATGTCGGCAAGCTTGCCGTTTTGTCCCATCTCATCCAGGACCTGACTGATAACCTCGGCTCCGGGCTTGTAGTAGAACTGCCTCACTGCGTTGAGACTTCCGTCCCGGAAGAGCATTATAACTGCCGTCGCTTCCTCGAGATAGACATAGAGAAAGGTATCCTGGTTTATTGCGTTAAGCCACCTTAAGAGGTGAAGGGCGGCCAGGCTGTTCATGGTGATGCATTCCGTCTTCGGGTCCTTCAGCCCCGCCGTGGCTGTGTCGGGTACCGCAGCCACAAGCACGCTCCCGCCACCCATTTCCCGAAAATCGATGGAAACCGAATCGAGGGGAAAAGGAAGGGTCTCCTCCAGCTCGCTCTTGAGCACGAGACCGATCTTGCGCCTCCCGCTGAAAGGAAAGGAGAGTCTCATGAGATAGCCGGCGGAGGGGCTCAGGGAGACGGCATAGGGCTGTTCCCCGAAGAGCTCTTTCAGCTCTCCCACCTCTTTTTCCTCGTAGACTTCGACATTCTCCAGGGTTTTGCCCTGGAGTTCAAAGCGGACGCCGTACCATTTACGGTCATACTGAAATATGGAAGCTGCCTTCCGCTTCATAGCTCCCTCCATGAAATCAGCGTGATCGTACTCCCATCCCTTTTCAGGGTGGCCTCAACCTGTTTCACCATCTTTCCGGCAGTGTACTTGCTTCTCACCGTAAAGATGGAAGAGCTGACTTTGATGAAGGGGGCGAACTTGGCGAAAAGCGTATCGGTAAGGCCGATGGCATTCTTCACCTCATCGGCGGTCTTATACGCCTCTGCCTCCCTGCGTCGCACGATCTCCTCCACAAGCCCCTCCCGAAGCTCCTCGTGAAGGTTATAGAGGATGTCGATGGGGGCGGTGTTCACATTCAATTTGCCGTCCGTGGGGGCTACGGTGAAAAGACTTCTTAGTCCCCCTGTCAGGAGGAGCTCTTTGTCAAACCCCCGGATCATGTAGAGCTCATCGAGCGAGTCCAGGGGGCCGTTCTTGGCCTTGTAGCCGCGTTCCTTGTAATAGGTATCTTCCGCT
>CAYOYU010000236.1:1604-5635 GCA_964408265.1 uncultured Syntrophorhabdaceae bacterium | reverse complement strand
TCGAAGTCCATCCAGTCGATGAGGGCGTCTATGATCTCCGGTCTGCTCCCCTTGCGCAGGAGGAGCCCTCTCAAGTGCTTGTCTGTCTGTGTGTCTATGTCAATGCCGTTTGCGTTCACGAGTTTGTTTACATTTAGTTTACTATCTTCGTCGGTAATTTGCACTTCAAGAATGCCATCCCCCATGGATAAAGGCGGAAAGGGCATTGCCCAGTTGTCGCCCGGACCGTCATAGGATGCGTCATCGTTCTTGAGAAGGCCTATAGCCCCTTCGACGCCTGACCGGGCATATCTGACAGCCTGGATGCTGTCCCTGAAATTGCCCGCCTGCGTCAGGTGAAGTTGTGCGGTTGAATAGAATGCCAGAACCATAGGGAAAAGGAGCGCTATGACGATCAAAACCGTCACCAGTACAAACCCCTTTTCATTTGCCACGATCACGCTCTTGTCCCTTTGATCCGTCTTTCTTCCCGGTTGGGCTGAATCTTTCTGTCCGAGGGCTGCTCGCCTCTATATGGAGCCCGGGAGGCTTTCATCGGTAATGATCGTCTTCATGTTCCCCTTGCGGTCGTCAATGGTCATGGTAATCCGGACCTGTCCGGGCAGCTTGTTCTTTGCCCGGGAATCCCACTTATCGACCCAATCGGTACCGTCATAAAAACTCAGGCGAAAGGATGTGACAAGTCTGGTCAATTCAAAATTCGTAGTGCTCTTGGCGAGGTCTTCTCTTGGGTCCTCAACTTCCTGCCGGAAAAAAATCTTCTCGCCATCCTGTGTCTTGATGAGTGTATAGCCTACTTTAATGACCCCGTAGTTATTCTGTCCCAGGAAAGAGGTGCTGACAAACTCCAGAGTGGAAACAGTCTCGCCGTCCAAGTCCTGGACCTGGCTCACAAAGGGGTAACGCTGGTCGGCCGGGACGCCGCGAAGGTCCCTTTTCAGGAGCTCCACCAGTTGCCGTTCCGTCTCCCGCACTTCCTGCCCTTTTGAAGCGGCCTCGACGGCGCTGTTGATACCGAAATAGGTGGCATAGAGCACCAGGAAGAGAAGTGCCGAAAGCCCTGCTGCGATGATTATCTCCAACAGGGTAAAGCCCTTCTCATTCAGGCGGGGAACGGGGAACTTGAGGCGCCGTCTCAGCATAGGTGCTACTATTTTCCCATGTTTATGGCGCCTTAGTCAACCGGCCCGGGGAGGTCCGGCCTAAACGGCCCACCCCGCGGGATTCCTGAAGACTTAAAAGGGTCCAAACTTACTGGGTCCAGGTCAGGGCTTGCGCCATCCTGAACCAGTAGGCCTTCTTTTGGCCCAGCCTATCAATTCTTTCCACGGGCAGGTTCGCAACAGTCGAATGAATTGCCCGCCATTGCCCGCCCTCCCATGTCCAGAGGATTATCCATTTGCCGGTGAAAGCCGGAGTGTTGACTACACCGGATGGAGCGGCTCCGTCCGGGCCCATCCAGCCCACGAGGTTCCACCCCTGGTAGAGTTGGACCGAGGTGCTGGCAACGGTTTGCCAGCCTTGCATGTCGAGAGAGCTGTAGCCGGTCATATAGATCCAGTAGCCCTTGCCCGATTCGAAACTGGTGAGGCCGTTGTCTTGGGCACCGGGTCTCCATCTTTTCCAGGTTTTTGTGCTGTTGTCGAAGCCCCAGATGATCGCCACCAGTGGCGAGGCGTTTCCAAGAACGGTGCTGATGTTGCCCCCCGAGGGGGGTTGTTTGGGAAAGGAGATGAAGTTCCAGCCCTGCCCCAGCGGCAGCACGTCGACTGAAACCATCACTACCGCGGCCTGGCCGTTAGGGTAGGAACTGGTGATTTCTACGAGGGGAGGAGTGCTTATCATTTCATACCCGGTTTTGGTCACTTCTATGGTGTAGCTGCCGGAGGTGATGTTGATGGAGAAGTTTCCTCCCGAATCGGTGGTACCGGAAGCCACCTGGATGTTGCCGGGAGCCATGACGTTGACCGTGACGTTCCCGATCCCCGTACCCGACGGGTCCTTTACACTCCCCGAGATCCTGCCGCCGGAGAAGCCGACGAAGACGTCATCGAACTGAGCGATCAGTGCGGCCTCCTGAGAGAGCGTGTTTGAGAGGCCAGAACCGAGAATCCGTGATGGATGAAGAGCAGGAATGATGGTACCCGTGGGTGTGTAGGACTGATATTCGTCATCAACCCTGAAAGTGAAGGAGCTGCCGTTCCAGGCAATTTGGAGAATATGGTTCTCGTCAAAGGAGACGGGCATTAAGAAGATTCCATTGGCATTGCCTGCAGACCATTTTGCCACTAACCCAACACTCGGGCTCGATCGGGTCAGGATCACGGAAGCCGATACATCCTGCGACCCGTTATTGTAGAAGGTTCCTGCCAGCCCGGTAGAGGGCACAACGGAAGGCGGAAGGTCCCGATTGTCTATGCGCACCTTTGCCTGCATGATGTTTATGCTGTCAGGATTCACTATGTAGAGGGTAGACGAACTCGCACCTGAAACCGGCATCCTCGCCCGGGTAAAGAGCTGGCCGCTCCTGATCTCCTTAACCAACTCGAGGCCGTTCCATTTTGTCTGATCGATGAGAGACGAAGAGAAGTCATCGGAGACGAGGAGGTTACTGCTGGCATCTTTCGCAACGACATTGTCGATGGTGGCCGTGACGCTTCCCGGGAAATAGACCGAACCAATAGGCCCTGCCGAAGCCCCGACAACCTTGCCTTTTCCGTAGGGGGGGCTTACGGTTGTGTCGGATACGGTGTAGGTTGTTGTGTGCTGGGTTCCTCCGGGGTCCTTAACGCCGAAGGTGAAGGTCCTGGAACTTGCATCCCAGCGAATCGACAGCCGGTAGGTCTGCCCCAGGACTACCGTCACGTCAGGAAACGTGCCCGAAGCCACGACCAGGGGAGCCGAGCCATCCGTGGCGACAATCCTCCGCAGCATCCACCCGGCCCTGAGCCTCCCTCTGTCCGACCCGATGCGGACGTAGGCGTTCACATCACCCAGCACGCTTGTTGGGGTCGGATTGATGTTGTAAAAGTAGCCTCCTATCCGGGCGCTGGCGATTGCGTACTCATTCGGGTTTGACTGATCATAGCCGGCTTCGGCGGCGAGAAGGACTGCATCCGCCTCGATTGCGACGATGCTGTCCACAGAGGGTGCCGGGCTTGTGGTGCGGAAAAACAGGTCATCGGAGGTACCTACTCCTTTTGTCGCTACTTTCAGGGAGAGCTTGCCGTCCACGATCTCTCGAGACAGTTCCCCGGATTGCCATTTGTTGAGGTCTATGGCAGTGCCGGAGAAGTCATCGTAAAGAACGAGGTTGGTGAAATCAGCATAGGCGAGGGAAACGGCCTGCCCTGTTTCGCTGTAGGAGGCTTCGCTGATTACCTGATAACGGTAGTTCCCCATAGGCAGCTGCGGACCGGTGTAAGGGATAGTCGTGTCTGGTCTGTGTCGGCCGGAGCGCCAGATTATATTTCCATTGGCATCCATGAGGTTGGCACTGAAGGTCTGTGCGCCCGACGGTGCAACAAAAGAGAACGACGTCAGGGGACCTGACAGTATCCCTGAGGGAGTGAGATTCGTAGCGAATCCGATACTGCCATTGACCATTACATCGTAGGATGCTCCTTCGGAGGGGATATCGATATGAAAAGAAGCGTAGGACGGGGGCGAAGCGCCGTAGTCGACGATGTGCCAGGCATTCCATGTTTTTTCCGCAGCATCCCAGGTCATGGGAACCGGCCCGGGCAGTCCTCCTCTTGTTACTATGGGCGGCGACGAAGCACGCTGCATGGGATCACGGATCTGTATGCTTGCATAATATCCGGTGCCTTCGTGGACGGAAAGGGCGATGATGCGATAATATTGCTGGTTGCCGTAGAATTTCCAGAGACCGGCTTCTTTGGTGAAGTAAAGCGTATTGGTGCTGCCGCTTGAGTCCGAAACCGCCACCGTAGCTCTATCGCCGTACACCGTGACGACGTTCACCGTGAGCGACGACGGCGGGAGAGCAGACCCATCGAGAGCCCCCGCCT
>CAYOYU010000236.1:0-1594 GCA_964408265.1 uncultured Syntrophorhabdaceae bacterium | reverse complement strand
CCGTAGTCCAGATAATTCGGAGAATAATATGACATGAATGTGGTGATGTCTCCTGAATTTGCGGCTGCAATACTGGCGGCAATAGCCGAGCGTATCTGCACCTCGTCGGAGAGGGTGGAGAACATGGCGAAATTGGCTGTTACACTGGGGATCGCGCTTGTGACTTCAACGGTGACGGGGGCCGTGATGCTCTCATAGTCAGCCTTAGTCGCCTCCAGCGTGTAGGTCCCAGCGGGTATGGAGATGCTGTACGTGCCGGTCCCTGTAGTGGATGCCGACCCTGCTATGCTGTTGTCGATGGCCCTTGCGGTGACCGTAGCGGACCCTATTGACAGGCCATAGTTGTCCTTTACCGTCCCGGAGATGGTGCCTCCCGAAAAGCCGGCCATTACGTCATCGTACACGGCGGTGATACTGGCCGCGGCGGCAGATGATGTATATCTCGCCAGGGTACCCAATGCCTTTGCGGGCCTCTGCGGTGGGTTTCTGGTGCCTGCCGGGGCGGGGTAGGTGTATGTCTCCATGCCAGTCCCGTCGGCATCGCCGATTCCGAAGGTGAACCAGGTCCCGTCCCAGGCGAGATAGAGGGTATAGGTGGTTCCCGGAGTGATGGCCTTGCTGAATATGCGGTTTGAAATGGAAGCGATCGTGTACATGGTGTTGGGGTCGGTGTGTCTATAAACGACCCATTCGCCCTGGAGGTTGCTGCTGCCGGCGACCGCCGAAATCCGTACCTGCGCGCCGATATCTCCGGCGTATCCTCCACCCGCTATGGTTCCGTCATTATAAAACCTTCCCACGAGGCGCGCTCCCGCATAGGTATTCGCAGGGGAGGAGAATCCGGCCGGAACGGTGACCTTGGCCTGGAACATATTGAAGGCTTCGGGGTTCTGGATGGGCAGAGCGCTTTCCACCGGGTCGCTTACCCCGGCACTGTTTCTAACTCTCGTATAGAGTTGGCCGTTCCTCACCTCCCGGACCAATTCCAGACCGCGGGATTTGTTGATGTCATTTCCAAGCCACTTGCTCGAATCAATGAGGCCCGAAGCTGCAGAAAAATCATCGGATAGGAGGATCGTGGTGTTATCGGCGGCCTTGGCCAAGGCGTTGTCGAAGGTGGCGGATACGCTTGCCCTGTAACTTCCTCCGCCGTACATATAGTTGTCCACACTCAGGGCCTTCGATTTGGTGAAGGGGACGTTCGTGATGGCATCGGTCACCGTGTACGAAGCTGAACTGGCATCGACCTTGAAGGTAAAAGTCCTTGTTGCCGCCGTCCACTGGACGGAGAGCCTGTATGTCTGGCCGAGAGCGGGGACCACGGGAAAGGTATTTGCGGCGATTGTGACGGGAACAGAATCGTCCGTTGATGCGAACTTGGTTACGACCCAGTCGGCCACAAGAGCACCTCTCTTATATCCGATCCGGACCTGGGCGAAGACCTCGCCGAAGAAGCTTCCCGCCATGCCTGTGCCGTCGTTGTAAAAGAAGCCTCCCAACCGTGCACAGGGCAGGGAGTATCTGGCGGGATCAGCGGGATCATATTCTCCTTCAGCGCTTACCAGGACGACATCGGCCTCCATGGCGGCTATAG
>CAYOYU010000235.1:0-7893 GCA_964408265.1 uncultured Syntrophorhabdaceae bacterium | reverse complement strand
CAACTGCAGCGATCGCCGCATCTACAAGGCTCTCTGCCATCATGCGACCGTTGCCCTTGGCAAATATGTAGGGCCCGAAGATTTCCACCATCTGACTTTCGGCCACATACAAGAGTATTCCTCCTCCAAGCCTGTTCTCATCGTCTACAGCGATGGAGGCTCCATATTCACCGCTCCCCACCATGTCTACCATCTTGCCCGGAAACCGGAACGACCCGGGGTAAAGACTCCGGGAATAATGGTTCATAATCTGCCGGGAAAGAGACTTGAGCGCTTCGGGTCCTGCCGTTTGCACGGTAAAGGAGGCCAGGTGCATTTCGGAGGGGACAGGCTCTTCAGATGCTTCGGGGTATCGCTTTTCCTTGACCAATACCAGAGCTTTCCCCTCTTTTGACTTGTGGGAGATATAGAACCCGTCAACGGACCGGGAAGCAATGAGAATCCCCATCTCATCGAGTCCTGATTCGTCTGCCACGGAAGCTTTGGCCGTGAGGTTGAGGGCCTGAAGGTTCATGGAGACCGGATCGAAATGAAACCTCACCCTCACATAATAGACTCCGTTCATCAGGTCAATGGCTATTGGGGTCGCCGGAGCAGAGACCCTGCAGACATAGCTGAATATTTCTTCACAGGCAAGGACCAGCTTCAGCCTGTCCTCTTTTTCAAGACCAAAAACCGTGGCGGAAGTTTCCACAAAGGAATTGACCTGGTGCAGATAATCCATCTCCAGGTACGTCTTCAGGTACACCGTGCTGTGGCTGCTTTTCACCAGAACCTCCTGCTTCAGGAAACGTTCCTGCTTAAGTGCAATGAATCGGCTTATCGGTTTGCTGACTAAGGATGTTAGCAGAATTTGGCCCATTCTTCAACAGGTTCCGGGGCGGAGGAACAGGGACTTGTCCCTCTACCGGATCTACCTGAAGTAGTGGTAAAGGAGGTCTACCCTTCCATGCTTGACGAGATAGAGGCCGGAGAATTTCATGATTTCCCTGATCCGGGTCTTGTATTCTCCCCGATAGCACTGGTTGGGACACTTCTTGCACATAGGTTTAGGTTCATGGGGACATTTAAGCCGCATCATCAGGCCATACCTGAGAAGGCGGGTACAATCGGCACAGAGGGGAACAGGGTTCTTTATGATTTCCGATAGATCAAGCTGTTTCAAGGAAAAGTCCTTCTTTTCCCCACTATGCTTTTCACGACAATAGATTCCTACGAAGCGTACAAGGGTGCCCATGTCGCTCTTTTCCGTTTCGCCTATACTTTCCGTGTGGACCATGGTCATCTCCTCTGAGTAAAGGATAAGACAGCTGGCGCCATAGAGCATTGACATAGGTCAAGTCCTCTCTGGAAGAGGGGTTCCTGTACGATTTCTGGTGCCTCGGGATTGCGAATATGATAGAGAATAGTCAGGACGACGCCGCAGGGAGGAACCCGTGAAGGCAGATGTGGAGACGGAAAAAGCGGTACTCGAGGCACTCCTCGGATCGTGGGATGCCTATGCGGTACAGGATCTGGACAAGGTGCTCTCATACTATGCGCCTGATCCGGACCTCGTGGCAATAGGTACCAGCGTGGGTGAGAAGTATATCGGGCGTCAGGCCATCGGAGAGGGCTTGACAAAAGATTTTGCACAGTCCCAGGGATCGCTCCTGAGGATCACCTGGTCCTCAATCTCGTCGTCCGGAAACGTGGCTTGGGTAGCGGCGGATTGTGAAGCTGAGGTAATGAGCAGGTGCGGCGTGCTCCTTGTCCCGGGCCGTCTAACGGCGGTACTTGAAAAAAGGGGTGAAAAGTGGCTGATCATGCAGACCCACTTTTCCGTCGGTGTCGGGGGTCAGCCCAGAGGGGATTCATTTCCCTTTCCTATGACCGGGTGATAGTCTCCCCGCAGAATCCTGAGCAGAATCCTGTTACATAGACTAAAATAAAGGGGTTAGATCATGAAAGGCTGTATTCGTTCCAGAGTTTCAATAATCACACTTGCTTTGCTCGTCTCGGTCTTTCTCCTTGTCGGACCGGCCCTTGCGGAACCAAAGAAGGTGGTGAATGCAGAGGAGATTGATGCGGTTGCGGCAAAGGTAATGAAGCAGAAGAATATTCCTGGTCTGTCCATCGCTGTTTCCATGGCCGACGGCACAACCATCACGCGAACCTACGGTTTTGCAGAGGTGGAGCATACCGTATCCGTTCAAAGCGACTCCGTTTTCCCCATCGGCTCCATAACGAAGTTCCTCACCGCCTTAGGGATAATGCTTCTCCAGGAAGAAGGCAAGCTGAGCACTTCCGATAAGATTATGAAATATTTCCCTGATTACCCCAGTGGAGAGGAGATCACCATAAAACACCTCCTCCTGCATACGTCGGGAATCAAGGAGATTGGAGCCGTCGAACCCTTCAAGAGCAACCAGATGAAAGTCTTGATCCCTCAGCATCTCCTGGCCATCCTGAAGACTCAGCAACTCTATTTTGAACTCGGCCAGAAGGCCCAGTACAGCAATTCCGGCTTCATACTCCTGGGCCTCATCATAGAGAAGGTTACCGGTCTTTCCTACAGCGACTTCGTGGAGCAGCGCATCACCAAGCCATTGGGCATGACGAATACCATGATGGGCAGCAACACCCTCATCATCCCCAGGCGGGCTGCGGGCTATTATCTTCAGGGTAAAGTGCTGAAGAACGCTGAGGTGATGAGCCTTTCTTCGCCCTACGCGAGCGGGGGCTACATGTCGACGCCTACGGACCTTGTGAAACTGCGGAAAGTGTTTGCAGCGGGCGGAATTCTGAAACAGAAATCTATCGACGAAATGACAACGGCTGCGCGTCTCAACAACGGGCAGGAGTACGCAAATGTCACCGGAACCGGGTTCGATTTTACCTACGGCTACGGTATGGATATGCTGAAACGGGGCAATGAGTTTGTTCCCGGGAAGACGGGTGCGATATCCGGTTTTACTTCGTACCTCGCCCACTTCAGAGACCGTGGTCTCACTGTGGTGGTCTTCTGCAACATGACCAACACGCTTTTCGATCTCCTTGAAATCGTCCGTTCCATCGCAGGTACCTAGGGATGAGCAACGGTACCGAAAACCCCCTTTCCCGTTACAAGGGTGTGAAGGGTTGGTTGCTCTTCTTCTGCATAAGCCTTACCATTCTGGATCCTGCTGCGGCGGTGATAAATCTTTCTCTCGTGGTGACCATAAGCAGGCCCCTTTTTGAGAAATCCCCTGCCCTTCTCCGCCTCGTCACCGTGAGCGGAGCCTGCACTATCGCCCTGGCCCTGTTAGGCATATACGCAGGTCTATCCATGTGGAAGGTCTTGCCCAATGCAGTCAAAGCTGCAAGGCTCTACCTCATGTCCGTTTTCTACTATTCCATTTTTGCAATTTATCTGCCGAACCTGGTGGGGATGACGGGCGACTCCTTGAAGGAGCTGAAGGATGCTTCATTAGTTAACAATATCAGGACTATCCTGTATATTGCCATATGGTATGTCTATCTAAGGATATCCAAACGGGTGAAGGCGACCTATGGGAAAGTTTGATAGCGTTTGTGCCGGCCTTTATGCTGCCGAGATACGGGCCCGCTTTCTTTCCAGACCGTCAAGTATGACCTTCCGTATTCTGATTGAGCGGGGAGTAACCTCAACGAGTTCATCGTCGTTGATGTAAGAGATAAACTCCTCGAGGGTCATCTTCACGTGGGGGGTGAGGATCACGGCGTCGTCAGAGCCTGCAGCCCTCATGTTTGTCAGTTTCTTTCCCTTGGCAGGATTGACTACCAAGTCCGTTTCCCTGGAATGCTCGCCAATTATCTGTCCCTCATAGACCTTTTCGCCGGGTCCCAGGAAGAGCCGTCCCCGCTCCTGGAGGTTAAAAAGCGCATAGGCCACGGTGGTGCACTCTTCCATGACCACAAGCACACCCTTGTCGCGGTTCTTCATCTCACCGGCGTACTCATCGAATTCGAGAAAGACGTAGTTCATCACTCCCATGCCCCTGGTATCGGTGAGGAATTCCGAGCGAAAACCGAGGAGTCCCCTCGTGGGTATCTTATACCTGAGGCGGGCCATGCCGTTTTCCTGACGCATATCGAGGAGTATCCCTTTTCTGCCGCCCAGGTTCTCGATGACCCTGCCCATGTAATTTTCGTCTACATCAATGATAAGTTCTTCAAAAGGCTCGTATTTCTTGCCGTTCTTTTCCCGGATGATAACCTGGGGTCTCGTGACCTGGAACTCATACCCTTCTCTCCGCATTTTCTCGATAAGGATGGAGAGGTGGAGTTCGCCTCTTCCTGAAACTTTGAATCCCTGCCCGACTTCATTGTCCTCTACCACGAGAGCTACGTCCGAGAGTGTCTCCCGGTAAAGTCTCTCCCGCAAATGACGCGAGGTGACGAATCTGCCTTCCTTGCCATAAAAGGGCGAGTCATTGGGAACGAAATTCATGGAGACCGTTGGAGGGTCAACTTCCACGCCTTCCAGCGGTATGGGGTTCAAGGGGTCCGTAAGGGTATCGCCTATCTTTATGGCCTCCATTCCCGCAACGGCCACGATTTCACCGACAGAACCGCCTTCCGTTTCGACCATGGCGGCTCCTTTGAAGCGATAGATCTTGGTGATTCTCGCAGGCACCGGGGGTGAGTCCTGATAGGCAACGACGACGTTCTTATCCGTCTGAAGTGTACCCGAGGTAATCTTCCCTATGGCGAGCCGTCCAAGAAAAGGGGAATAGCTGAGCGAACTGACGAGCATCTGAAGAGGACCGTTCTCATCTCCACGTGGAGGTGGTACCTTGTCAATTATCATATCAAACAGAGGCTCCATGGAGCCCTTTCTAACTTCGTGTTCCAGGGTAGCGTACCCTTCTTTGGCTGAGGAGTATATGACGGGGAAATCGAGGATATGGTCAGGAGCACCGAGTTTCACGAAAAGATCGAATACCTCATCCACGACCTGTTCGCATCGCGCTGCAGGCTTGTCTATCTTATTTATCACCACCACCACAGGCAAGTCGAGGGCGAGGGCTTTTTTCAGGACGAAATAGGTTTGGGGCATGGGTCCTTCGGCAGCGTCAACAAGGAGCAGTGCCCCGTCTGCCATTTTCAGCACCCGTTCCACCTGCCCGCCGAAATCGGCGTGGCCAGGAGTGTCTATGATGTTGATCAGATGGTCCCGGTAAAGGAACGAACCATTCTTGGAGGCGATGGTGATCCCACGTTCCCGCTCCAGGTCCATGGAGTCCATGAGCCGTTCTTCTACTACCTCATTCTCTCTGAAAAGCCCGCTCTGTCTGAACAACTGGTCCACAAGCGTGGTCTTGCCGTGGTCGACGTGCGCGATTATTGCGATGTTCCTGATGCTGTCCTTTTCCATGTTTTTCTTGATCCTCGTACCTGATTATACAGCGATGGTCCAGATAGTGGTCCTGACTGTACGCGACGTATTAATGTACCATTATTTCCCATATTTATCAAGGTTATTACGTACATCAGCAGTCTGCATGGAACATCTCTGCGGAACCTTTAGGGGTGAGGCGAAACGGGACGGTTATGAACCGTCCCGTTATTCATCGCTTCTGTTGGTTTGCCAAGTGCCGAAAGCCTGCTAGCGGACCTAACGCTGGGCCGTCTCTATGGGTATAATGCGAAGTTCCACACGCCTGTTCTGCAGGCGCCCTGCCTCGGTCTTGTTGTCCGCTATAGGTTTTGTGAAGCCGTAACCGATAGTGCTGATCCGTTGAGGCTGGATACCCAGCCCCACGAGGGCGTTCTTGACGGACTCTGCCCGGCGCTCGGACAATTTCTGGTTGTAGGTTACCGTCAGGACATCCACTGTCTTTTTCGTGGCATCTCTCTGAGCTGTCTGGAGCACTTCCTGTTCACGCTGAATGCTTGCGGCCTCAGAATTTGCCAGGGCCTGACGCATTGATGCTTCCTGCTTATCCATGTAGTGGCCGATTGCGGTTCCCGCCAACCCGCCCACTGCTGCTCCGATGGCAGCACCCAGAAGCGTTGCGCCGGTGCTTCGTCCCGCCGCCTGCCCCACGAGCGCACCCACTGCAGCACCTGTTCCTGCTCCCACGAGGCCGCCCGTCTGTGTATTTGTGGCGCATCCCATGACCGCCAGAGAAATTATGATTGCGCAAACGATAAGCTTTTTCATGTGATCCTCTCCTCGCTGTAGTCCACTTCGGACAGCTTATTTAATGGTTGCTTTGAATATATAGCATTTCAAAAGGCTTCCACAAGACTTTTCCGCAGAAAGCGGCGCCCCTCAGGCCCCTCAAGGTTTTGCCGCTCTTCTCCTGTGCGTCCCTTTAGAATTCCCTAACCCGTCTTTTTGGGTCGGTACGACGGTCTCCCTCCTCATGCAGCAGATGGGCATCCTGTGCATCTTTATCTCAGTGTCGACAACGAAACCCTCCTTAGCGTAGAACCGGTGGGCCGCCGTATCTTTTGCCACATCCAGTATAAGCCCCCGGTATCCCTTTGTACCTGCAAAGTCGTAGAGAAAATCGAGCATTACCTTACCCATTCCCTCCCCCTGATAAGCCGGCAGTGTACCGAGGAGCATTAGTTCGAGATAAGGCTCCGAATAAACAGGTCTTTTCGATAGTGCCCTGAAGAATTCCCGGGTCAATCTCCAACCCAACAGCCTGAAGAGCCTGAAGACGAAGGAGAGCATGGTGGCCATTCCAGGCTTGAAGCGTCCGTCAGTGGTGAATGCCACACATGCCAGAAAGTCTTCCGCGCGTATTCCGTGAAGCCATGCCTTCTTTGTGCCGCTGAATGTGCCGACTATGAGCTCGACCATGGCCTCTCGAATTACAGGCGGTGTGTCCGGAGGCAGCATGGGGTGCTCGGCAAAGGCTTGTCTCAACACATTCAGAGCTTCCAGGTCCTGCAAAAGGTCGAGTTTTTCTACCATCGTTCCCTCCTCCCCTGTTCGGAGAATATATCTGCAGGCCGACCTTTCTACTTTTTCATGATAACACAAAGATAATTTCGAGTATTCCCAAAAAGGATTCGCATCGTGGGATTGCCCTTAACCGGGCGCCCCTGCAATTTACCCGTGATTGGCGTGGGTTTGTGCTTTGTCCTCGTCGACGGAACGATTCTTTGGCTGAACCTTTGTGGAAAGAGACATCAGCAGTCTGCTAGATGTCCTGGCTATTTCATTGACGGCTGTGTCAAAGGCTTCCTGGTTCGCGGCGGAAGGCTTCGTGAACCCGCTGATCTTCCTCACGAACTGAAGAGCTGCTGCTCGGATCTCTTCGTCCGAAGCCGGTGGCTCGAAGTTAAATAGTCTTCTTATGTTCCTGCACATAACCCCTCCCTCTTTGGCCTCTTGTGGTGAAATCCTTCCTGGCTCACACTTCCTGTATATGGTGATTTCACCATCAGCTTTGTCAAGAGGCACGCAAAGCCTTCATCGAACACAACGGAATCGTAAGGGGTGCCATTACCGTCAAGGGCTGCCGGGGAACATCAGAGATGTTTTATCTCAATGTTGCCAAAGTGGTTCTTGAAATAGGCAGCTACAAGACTTCTGTGGCATCTGCCTGCTGTTGGTTCACTGCAGAGCAGGCAGGCAATATGAAGTTGCGATGGACTCACCAGGGTGTTCGCCTTTCGCGCCTCCAGCAACCGGTTGAATTCTTTTTCGAACTCCGGCCAGCCGATTTCTTTAGCCTTGTAGCCATCCATCAATTCCTTGGTGGGAGCCAGGAGCGGTTCGTGCCTGTATCCGCAGCCACAGATCCTCTTCAGGAAATAGATGAGATCATCCTTCTTGGTGAATCCTGCCAGTTGAGAAACGTTGTTCAAACGGATGTCGATCAGGTTTTGAACGCCGGCTTCGGCAAGTTTATCGAAGAAAGTCTCTGCGCT
>CAYOYU010000234.1:3609-7903 GCA_964408265.1 uncultured Syntrophorhabdaceae bacterium | reverse complement strand
TTCATGTCGAAAAACTCCCGTTTCTTCTCACTGTCCAGCGCTCCGTCCTTCTCGTCGGAAAACAGGCATTCGTATCTAATCCCGCTCGCGCTTGCCCGGTAGAGGCAGATGGCGCGGGTGATCGCCTCTTCCACCCACGTCTTCTCGCCGCCGGAAAGCAACTTAAGGCTTTTCGCCTCGTTGGTGCGGCTGTCGTAGACCACAATGTCAAAACCCTCTTTCGTACCGCCCTTGACCCTGACAAACTGGGTCTCAATCTTCACGCTGAATCTACCGCCAATAACCTTCAGGAGTTCGTTGGCATAAGTCGTGATCTGCGGGCCTGCATCGGAGATCTCCAGCGCGATGATGCCGTCGTTGCCGAGTGCTTTCTCGAGCATCGACCATTCCGTGGCCTCACCGGCAAGGTGGTGTTCCCTTTCTCCGACGTCGAGAAGACGCCGGGACGCATCCTTCGCCCGTTCAAGCTCGCCCAGGAGCGTTCCCTCTTCCCGGGTCGTGGCCTCCAGCCGTGTCCTCTGCTCCTGCAGGTCTGTCCTACCCTTCGCGATAGCACCGAGCAGTTCCTCCTTTTTCGCCTCCAGTTCCGCATCGAGGTTTTCTGCGATCTCCCCGAGTTCCTTCTGAAGCCTGCCGATCTCCTTGTTCTCCGCGTTCACCTGTTGGGCGATCCCTGCCATTGCGTCGGTGGAAAAAGCGAAAAGCCCATCAAGGTTCGCCTTCGCCGCAACGAGTTCCACAGCGGCGGTCCGTGCCTGCTCCAGGCTCCGTATGTCTCCTTTCAGGGCGGCAAGGGTCTTCTCCAGCTCCTTCAGTTCCTTCTCGGCCATTCCTTTCAGGGCGAGCGTTGCATCGAGATCTTTCCTGATGGCCTCCTTCTGCCTGAGCTCCCCCTTGAGTGCCTCGATCTCCCGGGCAAGGGCCTTCTCTCCTTCCGGCACCACAAGAAGCATCGCGACCGCAGCTTCCAGTTCGGGGATGCACCGTATCGCCTCCACCGCGCTTTTCACGAAGACACAGGTTTCGGCAAAGGGACCGCCACCGCAGGGGGCGTCGTTATTCAGCTTCGCCTCTTCCCGTCTCGCTGCATCCAGCTCCATCTGCCGCTCGCGGGCCAGTCTCTCCCGCTGGTGCTGCAGACTCTGGAGTTCCTTCTCCAGGCGGGCCGCATCGCTCTCCCTGCGGTTGAGCGCGATGATACGCCCGGACTCGAGCATCGCCGCCTCCTGAAGCTCTGCCACCCTGGCTCGCACGGCACCGGTCCGCTCTTCCATGACGGCCATTTTGTCGCCGGCAGCATCGAGATCGGCCAGCCTCGCGCTGAGCTGTTCAAGCGCGGTGATGCGCTCTCGCGCCTCAGCGATATCGCGTTCGTAGGCTCGTCGTTTCCGGTCGGCTTCAGCGGTGAGGGTTGCCACTTTCTTCCCTCGTGCGTCGAGGTCGGCAATGATCTCACTCCTCTTCGCCATGAGGACACAGTTGCTGGTGATCCTGGCCTGGAGTTCGGCCATGGAAGCCTGAAGTTCAGTGAGGTGCGCTTCCGTGGCCGTGGCATTCTCCCTGAGACAGCGTGCCGCCTCAGCGGTCGCCGCGAGCCTCGCCTCGATATCGCCCGATTTCCCGGCGGACTGCGTCAGTTCCGATTTCTCGGCCCTGACCCGATCCAGCAGGGCGACGACTTCACCCCGTATGATGCCGGCCTTTTCGGAGAGCCGTTTCAGGTGATCGATACCAAGTAGTTCGGTAAAGATATCCTTGATGTCCCCCTTAGAGTAGGCTGTCAATGATTTCGCGTTCTGGGCCCGGAACACGGACATGAAGAACAATTCCGGGTTCCCGAGGAGCGTCTCCACCACTTCGTCGTAGGACTCTGCCTTCCCGTCGGTCAGCGGCTTCCACTCGCCGCCTTCGTCGATGTAGAGATAGGCCTCCTGTTTCTTCTTCGTCGCCTCGATGAAGACGAGGCTTTTGTACCGGGTGCCGTTCATTCTGAACACGAGTTCCTTCACGGCGTCGCCGTAAGTGTGCTCGTAGAACGAGAATGCCCTGGGTGAGTAGCTTGTCGCCCGAAACGGCATGATCCGGTACGGGGTAAGATTCTCCATGATGGTTGTCTTCCCCGTGCCGTTGGGAGCAGAGAATGCCACGACACCATCCGGCAGGGACGAGAAATCGATCTCGATCTCGTCGAGTCCCATCCCTGCCCTGATGCCGGTAAATCCTTTCAACTTCAGATATATTGGTCTCATGAAGCCTCCCTGTACATGGCAAAGTACCCCCGGGGGTCTTCGCCGGATTCGAGGACAGCGATCTTCGCGTCCGTCGTCCCGTTGAAGCTGACCCCGTTCAGTTCCGCCCACCGATCCAGCTTCTCCCTGATGCTCCTGAGCGTGCTGATGCCTTCAGCGCGCATCGTGTTCTTGGGTACGATGACTTTTTCAATCTTCACATCGGCGGCACCCTTCGCGAGCGCCGCCTGTATTATGGCCTTCTCGTCCACCCTAGCGAGATTGTCCTCGCTGATCTCATAGACCAGTCTGATAAATTCTCCCGGCTGCACATCCGCCACGTCCTCCACGGTGGGGATCGCGGCGGGCCTGTATGTCTTCATGACCCGCGCGGGCGTCTCCACGAACTTTGACGACAGTGATTCACCGAGAACGTCGTGGACGAAGAAGCCCTTCTCGTCGTTTGCCTCACCGTGATTGAGCCGCGTGATGCTGCCGCAGTAGAAGACCTCGCCCCAGGACTGAGCCTTGTGGATGTGCCCCAGGCAGACGAGCTTGGCCCCTGCGAGCCGAAGGTCGCCCACCGTCAGCTCGAGCTCCCTGCCGACCATCTGCTGGCCTGTGGGAAGTCTGGAACCAGTCACGGTGAGATGGCCCACCAGAATGGCAGGCGCACCGCGGCAGCTGGCCTTGCTGTTGACCGCGCCCCACCCCTGAAGGACATCCCTCAGGAGGTCGGTGGTGTCGCGGTTGCTCTCTTCCTGTGACTTGCAAGCGCTCGCGACCACCGCTTTCGAGACAGAGGGCAGGCAGGATATGATGGCCCTGCATGAAGCCGGAATGATCCCGTCCACCTCTATGAAACCAGACCCGGTAAACGCGACCTGGCAGAGCCGGTCGGTGACGAATATGGGGTATCTTCCCCTGAGCTTGGCGAGGGCATTGACGCTGCCCTCGGCGTCGTGCGTCGATGTTCCACGTATGACAAGCGTGGGGGCGATGAGGGCACACCTCTGAATGAAATCCATAGCGGCCAGTGAGGCCGGCGATCCGAGTTCGACCGTGTCGTTGAAGGTGTCCCCGGCAACGACGATCAGATCGGGCGCTTCCGTCTGCGCCGCCCCGAGGAGATAGTCGGTGCACGTGACAACCTCGGCCAGCAACTGCGGCGGGTTGTCGAAATGCACGTCTCCCGTATGAAGTATCTTCATGCTCATCTCCTTGTCTTGTGTTGTTTGTATGTGTTATGCGCCGGACGCAGCGAGAAGCCGGTACAGGTCTTTGACCCCCGCCTTCTCGTGGTCCCTGACAGTCCTCACCCTGCACCACTTCCAGCGCAGAGAGCTTTCGATCTCCTTTTTTGCCTTCCTGCCCGGTTTATCGTTGTCCAGGGCGAGAAGGACCTCCTTTGGCTTCATCCGTTCATAGAGCTCCACGAACTTGGAAGCATTGGTGACCCCGTTTATCGAGGCAAGTGTTGCATCATTGAGGTCCAGCAACACCTCACCTGCGAGCGCATCGAGGATGCTCTCCGCCACGAGGATTCGCCCGGGATCCCGTTGCAAGATCCAGAGCCCGTTCCGTCCGAGGGTCTTCCTCGCGTGGCCGCTGTATCCCCGGCACTCAAGGCCGGTGATCTCGAACGGATTTGGCGACGGTGTGGCGACGTAATCAACATCCTCGGGATCGCGGTACAGCACGGCACCCATGCTCATGTGATATGTCAAGCCCTTGTCCTCAAAATACTTCTTCACCTTCGTAAGGACCGGCCGCTTGAGGAGACTCAGATAGGTCTTCCTCACCCATGCAACTTTGTCTTTGTCGTCCCTCTCCCGGTAGGTTTTCTGTTGGTGATCCGTTATCTGGTATTGCCCGAGGTCATTTTCGACGAGCATCCGGCAGGCTTCCTTGAAGGAGCAGCCCCTCAGGGCCTGTACCAGGTCAATGATATCCCCCGACTCCTCAGCGCCCCAGTCCTTCCAGTACCAGGCGCCTTTGTAGAGCGACACCTGAAACGAAGGCTCCTTCTCAGCCCGGAAGGGCGAGAAGAACACTGCGCCATTCGG
>CAYOYU010000234.1:0-3599 GCA_964408265.1 uncultured Syntrophorhabdaceae bacterium | reverse complement strand
CCTTGAAGGCGCTCCTCTGGCAGAAACCCACCAGATTGATCTCCTCCCGGAGCCTCTTCGTGTCCACTTCCGTCTGCCTCATTCCCTCCTCCTTGGTTTGTTGTGGTCTCCTGCGTGGCCGCCGGTTTCCTGGGCGGGTCGCTGTAGAGAAGGCTGTCCACTACCCCGCCAGCGAAATAGGCCACGGCCAGGATAATGAGCGCCAGGTACGCAAGATCGTCCTTGGGACGAAGCTTCATCTTTTCCCTCCTTTGTGTTGTGTTGGTAATGGTGGTTGTTGCGCTTGGCCAAGCCCTGACAGAACTGTGGTACAAGACGCACGTGAACGGTGTTGTTCGTTGGCCTACTGCTTATCAGTCTGAAGGTGTATTACTATCTGGCAGGAAACTGAGTTGATGGGCCTAGGAATTGAATATTGGGATAATGAGGGACCAAGTCGAATCCACAGTGCTAAACCACACCTGCAAGTATTGCATGACAGCGCCTTCACGTTTAGCGAAGATTGCCAAGTGTAATCTGGAAAACCGGGCTACGCAATCAGGATTTGGTATTCCCGTGGCTACGGACATTGCCTTTTCCCTGGGCGGGGTTTCGCTACAGAAAAGAAGAGTTTCGGTTTCGCTCAAGGTGGTCTTGACCGCCCTGGCAATGATTGATGATCTCGGCGCTGTACTGGTGATTGCTTTCTTCTACGTCCGAGATCTTTCCATCATTTTCCTTGCCTGTTCCTTAGGAGCTTTTGTGGCTCTGATCGTTTTGAACCGGCTAGAAATCGACAATATAGTGGTCTATCTCGCCTGGGAGTCGTGAAGTGGTTCTTCATGCTTAAGTCAGGAGTTCATGCCACCATAACAGGAGTATTGCTCGCCTTCGCTGTTCCGTTCCGAAGAGGAGACGAGTTCTCTCCTTCATACAAATTGGAACAATTCCTGGACAAGCCGGTACCTTTCTTTATTAAGACCTTTGCACGGTAAATACCCCTCTTAGTGATTGTAACTATCTGATATACTTGGTATAATAAGGGATATCCCACCGCAAGGAGACGTCCCGTGACAGACAGATTTACCACAAAAGGGTTTGCCGACTACCTCATAGACCAAAGAGGATACACCAATACATTTTTAGAGAAGATCGATGCCCTCATAGACTGGATGAACATAGAAACGGTACTCAGTAAAAAGTACAAGAAGGGTCCGAGCGCCGATGGAAGACCTCCGTATCCTGCCCTCCCCATGTTCAAGCTCTTATTGCTTCAGCGGTGGTACGGCTTAAGCGATCCCGGATTGGAAGAAGCGGTAAAGGACAGAATATCCTTCATCCGTTTCAGTGGCTTTTCCCTCTCAAGCGATCTGCCTGATCACTCAACCATCTGCCGGTTCAGGAATGCCCTTCTGGACCTTCATCTCTTTGAGACACTCTTTACCGAGATCAACCGACAGCTTGAGACAAAGGGCATCCTTGTCATGGAATCTAATGGCGCCATTTTAGACGCAACGATTATCGAGTCTTCCCGGAGACCCAGGAAGGTAATCGAAGTGATACCCGAGGACAGGAAGGAAGAAGAACATGAAGATCCTGTCTCCCCCACTGTTGCCTACTCTGATGATCCTGATGCCAGGTGGCTGAAGAAGGGGAAAAGAACGTACTATGGCTACAAGGCCCATATCGCGGTAGAAAGCAAAGATGGGTTTATCCTGGGGGGTCATATCACTCCTGCCAATGTTGCCGACATTCGCGAATTCGAGAAGCTCCTTGAAGAGTCCCATCTCTCACAAGATACGCCGGTCTTTGCAGACAAAGGGTATAGCAGTGCGAAGAATCGTGAGATCCTCGAAGAACGAGGGTACATCGACGGGATCATGCAGAAGGCTGCACGGGGGAAACCGCTTACCTTGCTGGATCGTCTCGCCAACCGACTTATCAGTAGTGTGCGTTACAAGATCGAACAGGACATCGGGACCTTAAAGCGAGGATATCGCCTCTTCCGGATGCGCTACCTCGGAGTCACGAAAGGAAACATGGAGCTGCTGCTCACGGGAATGGCGTTCAACTTAAAGAAGGCAGTACTGATGATGGAGTAGGGAAGAAAAGGAGCTCCCCCGCGATAGGCGAAAAAGCCGAAGCACGGGGGCCGGGTGGGGAGGCACGACCGGATACGAACGGGTCAAAAACGATAGGCCAGACAGTCTGGCAAGGGTCAAACAAGGAAATAGGAGGTTACGCAAAGGTCTTTTATTGTGCCCATATTCGTTCTTGCGAACACAGGGATCACCTTTTTGTCCGCATGGTACGTGAGTAGACTACAATACCTTGGGTATTGTTGCGGGCCTTGTCATTGGCAAACCCATAGGAATAGCACTTTTCACTCTGGCTGCGGCAAAGATCGGTTTGTGCGAGCTTCCAGAAGACCTCAACTGGCGTCACATAGCGGGAATGGGGGGATGTTGGGGGGCATTGGGTTCACCATGTCAATTTTCATTACCAACCTTGCCTTTGTAAACAACACGCAGATACAGAATTCTAGAATTGCCATATTGACAGCTTCGGTAGCAGCATCTGTGGCGGGGCTTTTAGTCTTGTCCAGACAAGACAGAAAGCCCATAGGTTCTGAGAAACCCTGACACCCACTTTCAAGGCATAAACCTAGGCCTCCGCGTTTAGCTGGGCTATTTCTTTTTAGGCGTTCTGGGCGGCCGTCTCTGCGCCCCCTGCGGCTGCACGGGTCGTCTCTCTTTTTCCTTGAGTTCCCGGGTGACCGGCATACAGTGGAATAAAGGGCAATACTGTGCCAACCCTTCCAGTTTGGTTTTCTGTTCAGATGGGACCAGGACCGAACCAGCCTTCTGGTTGCCGTGCATGCCCCTCCTTGATCGGGGCGGGTACCCATTAGAAGTGGCAATGCTAGAGTTTTCCATGCATAGACGAACCTCACCCCACACCGGGTGCATATGCTTGCCCTTGGTTACATGGGCTAGAGCCAAGGCATCACGGCAATGTTTTGAGGAAAGCGATCAGGTCAGCCAGATCACTATCGCTGATCTTCCAGCGCGGCATGTCCTGTTTCAACTCTTTGCCATCGGGACCTTGACCCCTTACAAGGGCCAGTCTGAATTTTTCGGAATCATATCGGTTTCGTTGTAAGACTGACCAGCGTATGTCCGGGGCAGTCATCGTCATCGAGCCCATGCTATGTTTACTGCCGCGACCACTCGGGCCATGGCATGAAACGCATGCTATTTGCCCTATGGTTATCATCCAGTCACTTGATGCGGGACCGCCCGAGTAAGCGATTGCTTTGCCGCTGTTGGTCGTAGAGGTATAGTAGATGCGTTCACCGTTCGAACTGAAAACTCCCGCTCCCCACCCCGTTCCGCCGGCCATCGTTCCGGGACTCTGGGCGTCCGAGGTAATCGCCGTGACACCAATGAGCACAAAAAACATAAAGCCAACAATGAACCGTTTCATAAACCCTCCTTATACGCCGAACGTACCCTTGTATAAACCTAAGAATGAGCGGTGCCACATTCAACAAAGATAAGCAAAATGTTGTGTACCCTCCAGGATAAGAGAACTCACAGAGATAGAGACAACATAGCAAA
>CAYOYU010000233.1:0-7904 GCA_964408265.1 uncultured Syntrophorhabdaceae bacterium | reverse complement strand
GAGACAGGGATATCGTTGTGGCAGGATGTATTCTCCATGATATAGGCAAGATCGATGAAATCAACCTCGATGGCGGTTTCCGCTACACCGACAGGGGAAGACTTCTGGGACACATCTCTCTGGGGATTATGATACTGGATGACCTCTTGAGAGAGATGGCAGGTTTCCCCGAGCAACTGGCCGATGTCCTGGCGCATATCATCCTGAGCCATCATGGCGTCGAAGAGTGGGGGTCTCCCAAGAAACCCATGTGTGTAGAGGCAATAATTATACATTATCTCGATAATCTGGATGCAAAGGTTATGGGTGTCACCGAGCACATGCGGGATAACATGGAAGATATGAAATGGAGCGAATTTCATAGACTCTATGAATCCCGTTTTTATAAAGTACCGGAAAGGTGATTCATGGAGATTCGCAGGGTATTCGTTGACAAACTAAAGATCAAGAATGGGAAGGTCCTTCTCGCCGGGCCCAACTTCAAATATATCGTCACGGTGCTCAGGAAGTCGCCAGGAGAACGGATAGACCTGATTGACGGCAAGGGCTACCTTTACCGGTGCACCATCAACAGCATCAAGAACAAGGAGCTTTTTCTGCAGGTTCTTGATGTCGTTCATCATCCCACCGAAAAACGGCCAAAGGTAACACTTTGCGTGAGCCCCATCAAGGGACCCAGGATGGATTGGCTTGTAGAAAAGGCTACCGAGATCTGTGTGGACAGGATAATCCCTACCATGTTCAAGAGAACGGTAGTAAAGATTGACGACAAAGAGAAGGGAAAATGCGAAAGATGGAAGAGAATAAGCGTTGAGGCATCCCGTCAGTCAGGCAGATTCTCCATCCCTGAAGTGCTCGATCCCACACCGCTGAGGGCCCTGCTTCCGCACATAGAAGGCATACAGAACCGCTGGGTATTCTATGAAAAGGAGCGGGACACCTCTTTGCGAGACTGCATAGGGACACAACCGGAGGGCGAGATCTGCGTCGTCATAGGTCCGGAAGGCGGAATTGAGGAAGCAGAGGTGGACTGGTTAAAAGAAAATGGCTTCACACCCTGCACCCTGGGCGAGAACATATTCAGAACTGAAACAACACCGTTGGTAATCCTGTCTATAGTTCTTTACGAATACAGCAGTAAATGAAGATAGAATTGACGATTCCACTCTGTTCTGTGGTATCATTCTCCTTACCGTTCTAGCCAAATTGCACGTAGAGTTCACGTAAAGGTGGGAAGCATCTTGGATCAAGCAGTCTCCAGTCGAGGGTGCACGCAATGACAACTGCTTGAGGAAAGGTTCAGGCGGTAGAGGAAACCGCAGTTTTCGCGGGGAGGTGCTATGGGTACACAAGGTAGGGCAGGATGCGGTTGCCTCATATTTATCCTCGTAGTCTGTATGGTGGCAATCGGCATCATGATCCATCCCTTCACACTCAAACTATTGGGGAATCAACTCAGGTACGAAGATAAGATTATTCCTGCGGACGCCATCTTCGTTCCGCGTTTCCAGGAAGATAAGAATGGCGAACTTTATACGGAAGCCTTCCGTGAATATCACGGCGGATTTGGCAGGATCATCCTTCTTGAAAACGATTCAGTTCTCGGTATGAGCATAACCGATCTGGTTCTGAAAATGGCAAAGGCCAGGGGCCTGAAGGACGGCTCGGTAAAAGGCCTCGATGCCCAAGGCAACGAGAGACTCAGATCAGACAAGATCAGGGAACAGTTTCATAAGATGGGGCTGAAAAAGGTGATCATACTCGTTCCGGAGTATGCTTCCAGGAGATACCATCTTCTCTATAGCTCATCAGCCGCCGAAGGCAGCCCTCTCTATCTTGTGAAACCTGTGGCCGTCTCCTATTATACCCGGGATAAATGGTGGAAAGAGGGCAGCCAGAGAATGTTCTTTCTTAAGGAATTATACTCAATCCTGGCAGAACAGCTTCAGCGGTTCAAGTATGGCGATAAGAAATAGCTGCGACCCTTTCTCATATCCAGAGGGCTTTTGACATGGATGAATTGACAGCTCTTGTCGCCCTGTCAAGAGTGTCCGGCCTCACGAGGCAGAGGAAGAGAGAACTCCTCGCACTCACAGAAACAGCTCGATCCCTTTTCAATGGTGCCGGACCGTTTCCCGACAGCGATGCCAGACGCAAATTAGACTCTTTCAAGGGATGGAAGAGTCTGGAGAAAGAAATTGCTCTTCTCCAGACATTGGGAATCAACATTCTATCGCTCAACGACGAAGGATACCCACCGCTTCTCAGGGAAATACCCGATGCGCCATTGGTCCTGTATTGCAGGGGGCCTTTGAGAATCTCAACGGATGCCATCGCCATCGTTGGTTCCCGACGGGCCACGGCGGAAGGATTAAACCTTTCCGAGAGAATTGCCGAAACTTTATCTTCCCTTGGAATTACCGTGGTGAGCGGCCTCGCGCGGGGGATTGATTCGGCATCACACAGGGGTGCACTGAGGGAAAAAGGCAAAACCGTGGCGGTTCTGGGATGCGGAATGGATGTATGCTACCCGCCGGAGAACAGACATCTTTTCGACGAAATTGCCGGGCAGGGAGCCGTGCTCACCGAGTATGGCCTAGGCGAAGAGCCTTTAAGGTTCCATTTCCCTGAACGAAACAGGATCATAGCGGGCATATCCAGGGGAATACTCATTGTGGAGGCAACCGAGAGGAGCGGCTCTCTCATAACTGCCCGATTAGGGGCAGAATATGGCAGAGATATCATGTCGGTGCCGGGAAATGTTTATAGCGAGGCCCACAAGGGCACGAACAGCCTTATAAAAGAAGGGGCAAAGCTCATCGCAGGCATCGAAGATATACTCGTCCACTCCTTTCCCGGTGTTAACGTGAAACAGAAGAGCTCAGTTGACCTGGACAAGGAAGAAGATTATATTTACTCACTTATGGGACCGGAAAAGATCCACGTCGATGAAATTATAGAGAAGAGTGGGTACGAATCCAAACAGGTCCTCGGCATTTTGACTAAACTGGAAATGAAGGACACCATACGGGGATTTCCAGGGGGTTTCTATATAAGGAGATGACAACACATAGACCAGGGTTGGGGACATTCAGTATCCCGAAATCGGGACGCGGTGATTATCCTGTATGCCTGATCTGATTGTGGTGTGAACGTAACGGAGGCAAAGAAGAAAGATGAGCAAGTCACTCCTGATAGTTGAGTCGCCGACGAAGATGAAGACCCTTTCAAAATTCCTCGGCAAGGATTTCGTCATAAAGGCCACCTACGGTCACATAAAGGATCTCCCCAAGAGCACCATCGGAGTAGATATCGACAAGGGCTTTAAGCCCCATTTCGTCGTTGTAAAGGGTAAGACCAAGGTTGTTGACGAGATAAAGAAAGCAGGATCGGGGGCGGAAAAGATATACATAGGCTCAGATCCGGATCGGGAAGGAGAAGCCATTGCTTTTCATGTGGCCGAAGTGCTCGGCAAAGGCCAAAAGGTAGAGCGGGTGCTCTTCCATGAAATAACCAGAAAAGGGGTCCTTGATGCCCTCCGCACCCCCACCCAGTTGGATGAATCAAAATATGAAGCACAGAAGGCGCGAAGAATTCTTGACCGTCTGGTGGGATACAAGATCAGCCCACTGCTATGGGAGAAAGTGAGCTACGGACTTTCAGCCGGACGGGTACAATCGGTGGCTCTACGCCTCGTGTGCGACCGGGAAGAAGAAGTCAAGAATTTTGTAAAGGAAGAGTACTGGGTAATCGAGGTTGAAATCCAACTCACATCGGGTGACCGGTTCAAGGCTACCCTGGAACGCAAAGGATCCCAGAAACTAAGAATATCAACGTCAGATGAGGCACAGAAGATCAAGGAGGCCATCGCCGGATCAGACTTCACATTGGCGCGGATTGAAACCAAAGAAAAGCACATATCCCCCCAGCCCGCGTTCATAACCAGCAGGCTTCAGCAGGAGGCCTCCCGGAAGCTCAGATTTTCCCCGAAAAAGACGATGCTTGTTGCTCAAAAACTCTACGAAGGCATTGAAATAGGCGACGAAGGACTGGTAGGCCTCATCACGTACATGAGGACCGATTCGGTGCGTATCTCTGAAGAAGCAATAAGCGACGCACGAAAATATATAGAGGCTAACTTCGGAAAAACCTATCTCCCGAAAACGCCGCACCTGTTCAAGAACAAGAAGACAGCCCAGGACGCCCATGAGGCAATCAGACCGACGGATGTGACCCTTTCCCCCGAGAAACTGAAACCCTATCTCGAAAAAGACCTTTTCGCTCTTTACGATTTGATCTGGAAGAGGTTTGTCGCTTCCCAGATGGCACAGGAACGGGTAAAGACCAAAGTCGTGGAAGTCTCAGCCAAAGATTATGTCTTCGTGGCCAGGGGCGTGACGGTGCTTTTTGATGGATTCACCAGAATCTACGAGGAAGAAAGCGACGATAGCGAGGAAGGCATGGCAGGTCTTCCGGAGATGAAAGAGGGAGAAAGGCTGACTCTGCTTGAGACCACCCTGAACCAGCGTTTTACAAATCCTCCTCCGCGCTACACTGAGGCTACCCTCATCCGGGCGCTCGAGACGAAGGGGATCGGCAGGCCTTCGACCTACGCAAGCATCGTGAGCACCGTCGAAGACAGGAGTTACGTTCGCAAGGAACAGGGAAGGCTTCTGCCCACTCCCCTTGGACGGACCGTGAACAATCTTCTGAAGGAGTTTTTCCCCACTATCCTCGACATCGGATTTACGGCAAAGATGGAGGAGCGCCTTGATCTAATCGAAGACGGCAAGCGAAACTGGGTAAAATCCCTTGAGAGTTTCAATAATGTTTTTGAGGGAGAACTTTCCACGGCCAAGGAAGAAATGAAGAGCTTGAAGAAAGAGGAGAAGGTGACGGACATTCCTTGCGAGAAATGTGGCCAGCCCATGCTCCTCAGATGGGGCAAGAACGGTGAGTACATAGTATGCAGCGCCAAACCGGCGTGCAAAAGCAAGAAGAATGTCTCAGTCGACGAGGCAGGGAATATAAAGATCCTCGAAGAGGAGCCAAAAGGCGTCTGTCCCAAATGCGGCGGCAAGCTCGTGGAAAAGCGCGGGCGCTTCGGCAGGTTCCTGGCCTGTGGCAACTACCCCGACTGCAAATATACGGAGCCCTATTCGCTAGGCTTCTATTGCCCCGAAGAGAATTGCACGGGCAAGCTCGTTGAGAGGCTGTCCAAAAAGAAGAAGCGTTTCGTGAGCTGTTCCCGATACCCCAGCTGTTCTTTCGCCACGAACAGGGAT
This sequence comes from uncultured Syntrophorhabdaceae bacterium, assembly GCA_964408265.1. Classification (GTDB taxonomy): domain Bacteria; phylum Desulfobacterota; class Syntrophorhabdia; order Syntrophorhabdales; family Syntrophorhabdaceae; genus CAYOYU01. The sequence continues at coordinate 2,619 of CAYOYU010000233.1, read as the reverse complement.
CCCGCGGAAGGCCCCTGCCCGTCCTGCGGTGCGCCGACCCTGTTCACGTATAGAAAACAGACCTCCTGTCTTCGCAAGGAATGCGGATGGAAATCTCTGTAATCGGCGGAGGACTCGCCGGTGTCGAGGCTGCTCACCAGGTGGCCAGGGCCGGCACTGAGGTCCTCCTTTATGAAATGAGACCGGACGTCACTACTCCGGCGCATAAGACAGCATATCTCTCCGAGTTGGTCTGCAGCAACTCCTTAAAATCTCAGGAACTCTCAAATGCTCATGGCCTCCTCAAGGCAGAGCTCAAAGAACTCGGCTCTGTTACGCTCGAGATGGCCGCACAATCTGCGATACCCGGGGGCAAGGCCCTGGTAGTAGACAGAAATGCCTTTGCGGCATCTGTAACGCGCATTACGGAAGAAAACCCTCTCATCCGGCTGATCAGGCAGGAAGTACGGCAGATACCGGAAGGTATGGTCATACTCGCCACAGGCCCCCTGACGAGCGAAGCTATGGCAGAGGAAATAGGCAGACTGACGGGTAAACAGAACCTTTATTTCTATGATGCCATATCACCCATAGTGGATGGGGAAACCATCGATTTCGAGCAGGCTTTCTTTGGCTCCCGATATATGGAAAATACTCAGGACTATCTGAATTGCCCACTTTCGAAGGAAGAATACGATCTTTTTTACAGCGAGCTGGTGCGGGGCAACACGGTCAGCCTCCGGGATTTTGAGAAAATTCCGTACTTCGAGGGGTGCCTCCCGGTGGAAATCATGGCATCTAGAGGCAAGGAGACGCTCCTCTTCGGACCGATGAAGCCCATAGGTCTCATCGACCCGCGTACAGGCAAGGAGCCCTTCGCCGTCATCCAACTCCGCAGGGAAGACACGGAAGGAAGCATGTACAACCTCGTGGGATTTCAGACGAAGCTCACCTACTCAGAGCAGGAACGCATCTTCAAGGTCGTCCCCGGGCTCAGAAACACCGTCTTCCTCAGACACGGCAGCATCCACAGGAATACCTACGTCAGAGGTCCTTCGGTCCTCAATGGAAGGCTCCAACTCAATGGAAATGAACGGGTATTTCTGGCAGGCCAGATCACCGGCGTGGAGGGGTACATCGAATCCGCCGCAATGGGCCTCCTGGCAGGAATCTCGGCCTGTTGTTCCCTCAAAGGCCTTGATTTTGAGCCGCCTCCCGAAACAACCTGTATTGGCGCGCTTTTCTCTTATGTTACCACCGAAAGGAAGGACTTCCAGCCCATGAACGTGAATTTCGGGCTCTTAAAGGGTTATAATAAGCGTGAAAAAGTTAGGGTCTCGCAGGGGGCTCTGTCGGCCATCCGGGAATGGAGGGAGAAATTGCTCGGCAAGATCGGCCTTGCATCCGGATAGCCAACCAACATTCAAGGAGATAGAAAGATGGAAACACTTCTGCGGGCACTCCGGGACAAAGCTATAGACACCCGGGATGTCTCTGGAGATGAAGCTTTAACGATTTACGAATTGGGAAGGAAAGAGCCCTTTCTGGTCATGGCCCATGCCAGTGCCATCAGGCAGCACTTCAAGGCAAACCGAGTTGAAATGTGCAGCATTGTCAATGCAAAGTCGGGCATCTGCCCCGAGAATTGCAGGTTTTGCGCACAGTCCGCCCATTATCATACAGATGCCCCCGTCTATCCCCTCCTGGAAGCGGAAGCAATCGTTCGTGATGCACGTCAGGCTAAAGAAAAGGGGGCGCATTGCTTCGGAATAGTTACAAGCGGGACGTCCATCGAAAGCGAGAGGGAATGGGAGACGCTTTTCGCCGCCATAAAGGGCATATGTGACCTCGGCATAAGACCCTGTGCCTCAGTGGGCATGCTCGAAGAGAAGCGGGCCGTCCAACTCAAAGCGGCCGGACTCTTCCGTTACCATCATAATTTGGAGACAGCCCGCAGCTTTTTCGACCGTGTATGCACCACTCATGACTACGATGAGGATGTGAAGACGAACCTAACGGCGAAGGAAGCAGGCCTGTCCACATGCACGGGAGGCATCATCGGGCTTGGTGAGACGATGGAACAGAGAGTTGAATTGGCCTTAACCATAAGGGAGATTGGTTCTGATTCCGTTCCCATAAATATATTGAACCCCATTGCCGGCACACCCTTCGCCTCCAATACCCCGCTTACCTCCATGGAAATCCTTCTCACCATTACGCTTTTCAGGTTTCTTCTGCCCGACAAGGATATCCGCCTGTGCGGGGGCAAAGAGAAGAACCTGGGACAGGCGCTGCCTTTAGGGATAGTTGCCGGTGCCAACGCCCTCATGACAGGTGACTACCTCACCACATCAGGCAGGCAGTCAAAAGATGATATCCAGATGGTATTAGATTTGGGTCTGGATCCATCATTTCATTGAGGACAGCTCCCTTCACGACAGCTCAATAGATCAATCCGAGGAACCACTATCGTCAGCGCTCCGTCTCCTTCATGTACACATTAAGGGATGACGTACTCATCCGAGAGAGGCGGACCGCGAAGGTCTTTGGTCTTCCTGATTTAATGTGGAGAATTCAGGTGCTGCAGATTGGCCGGAAGCTCAACAGCCTTCTAACCTACGGCCGTTCCAAGTTTGAATA
>CAYOYU010000232.1:0-7930 GCA_964408265.1 uncultured Syntrophorhabdaceae bacterium | reverse complement strand
GAAGAGGGGTCTTCCTGGTGAATGGCCAGTGTGCCATGTATTGCAGGTTCTGCAACAGAAAAAGGGTTGCCGGAAGGGGATGGAACCCGGGTCTCTTCCGCGACCTCACGCTCCAGCATATCAGGGACCACGGTAACATACGGGAGGTCATCCTCTCGGGAGGTGATCCGCTGATGCTTCCTTCGGAGGAGCTGGATTACATTCTCTCCACATTGAGACATATACCCCGGATACAGACTATCAGGATAAGCACGAGACTGCCCGTGGTTCATCCCCATGGCATCACTGGAGGTCACATTGCTTCCATAAGGAGCCACGCCCCTCTGTGGATCGTCATCCACGTCAATCACCCCAAGGAGATTACACCCGAGTTCCGAGAGGTCAGCAGAACCTTGCGGCAGGCTGGAGCCATACTCGTCAGCCAGACCGTCCTGCTCCGCGGCGTAAATGATTGTCCACACATACTCCTCAATCTCCTGGAGTCTCTCGTTCGGGAAGGGGTCAAACCTTACTATCTCTTTCAGCTTGACGAGGTCAGGGGTGCGTCCCATTTCAAAGTACAACTGAAAAGGGGGATGGAGATACTCTCATTTCTGAGGAGAAATGCCTCGGGGCTTGCCATACCTCACTATGCCCTGGACATTACGGGCGGCTGCGGAAAAGTCTCCGTGGAGAGCGATGCAGCCCGTTATCGGGACGGTGCCAGGGTTTACCTCGAGGGTCCGCTCGGGGCAACAGGCGTGTACACCGATGATGGTGAGGAGAGCACCTGCCTTCACTGCGGGCTCTGTACCACCGGCATTCAAACTATCTAATGTTCCCTGCCGAAAGATTGACTACGATTTCGATGGCGTCTTGAAGATTGCCAGCACGTAGTTTACTGCAGAGAAGACGCTGAAAAAGAGTGCGACGTAGATCACGATCAGACCGAGACCATGGAGCGATCCCGCGACGGGTACACGGAGATTGTAAAACCCTGCAAACAAAACGATGGCTATTCCCACTATCTGCAAGGCTGTCTTAAGCTTGCCGGAAAACGAGGGGTAGATGGTTATGCCCTCCATGGCGTAGAAGGACCTGAGACCGTTTATGACGAATTCTCTGGCCACAAGTATAATGGTAGTCCACAGCGGTATCATCCTGTAGTAGGTGAGAGTTATGAGGACCGAGGAGACGAGGAGTTTGTCGGCTATGGGGTCGAGGTACAGACCAAGCTTCGTGGTCATACTCATCTTTCTTGCCAGATAGCCATCAAGACCGTCGGTGATTCCGGCGATGATAAAGAGAAGGCACGAAGCAAGCATCAGTTCTTCTTCTTCTGCCGTGATGAAAATTATGATTACGGGAATAAAGAGTATTCTGATAACGCTCAGACGGTTCGGGAGTGTCCAGAGACGCGTTGTCTCGTCGCTACCCTTCATTGGCATTTTTTAGCTTGTTGTAGTAATGGATCACTCGTTTGATAAAGGTCCTTGTTTCTTCGATGGGCGGAACACTCATGTTATTCCTGATGACTTTCTGTGGCCCTGCATTGTATGCGGCGAGCATCAACTCAAGGTTGCCCTGGAAGGTGTTGTCGAGGTGTTTCAGGTACATCGTACCGCCCTTGATGTTTTCATCAGGGTCGAAAGGATTGTCCACGTTCATGAGGCGCGCTGTGTCAGGCATGAGCTGCATGAGCCCCTGAGCACCTTTATGGGAAACCGCATTGGGATTAAAGTTTGACTCCGCTTTGACGACAGCCTTTACGAGAGACGGGTCCATCCCGTGGTTCTTCGAATGTTGCAGTATGAGGTTGTCGTAATTACTGCTCCCCATTCCACTGACTGTGAGAGGAGCCTCTTTTTCCGCCACAACTACCCGGTAATTCTTGTTTGCGGGTCTGATGTTGGTAAAGTGATAGACACCTTCTTCGTCAACGTAGCCGTAAATGCCGCAAAATCCCGCGACCGGCAACAAGCACGCAATTGCGATAATAAGAACCCTCAGAATCATTGGTGTATTTTCTGAACTTTTTGTCTGGTTGTCAAGAGTTTTACGTTGTAGTATCTTAACAACGTGAATATGGAAGGCAGGCTGTACATTGTGGCGACGCCCATCGGCAACCTGGGTGACATCACATTCCGGGCCGTAGAGGTCCTCGGAATGGTAGACCTTGTTGTCGCCGAAGATAGGTCGAGGGCCTTGAAACTCCTGGGGCATCTGAACATTCACAAACCTCTCATCACCATAAACAGTTACAACGAAGCGAGGAAGGCCAGAGATATCCAGACACGCCTGCTCAATGGGCAACAGGTTGCCCTTATCACCGGTGCAGGGACCCCCTGTATATCTGACCCGGGGATCTCAGTCATACGTGAGGCTTACGAAGCGGATATCCTTGTAACCCCGGTGCCGGGCCCTTCGGCGGCCGTTGCGGCCATATCGGTTTCGGGCATGTATGCTGACAAATTCTTCTTCTATGGGTTTCTTCCGCAGAAGAGGGGTAAGAAGAGGAAAATTTTCCGTGAGTTTGCGGATTTTCAATATCCCGTAATTTTCTTTGAGTCGCCCAGACGTGTGGTGGAGACGCTTCGATGTGCAGGAGAGGAGCTCGCGGACAGGCCTGTGGCAGTTCTCAAGGAGATGACCAAACTCTATGAAGAGATCTTGAGGGGCACTGCCGATGAACTGGCGGAGCGTTTGTCCGCAAATGACCTGAAAGGTGAGTATACGATTATCGTGGCAGGCAAGGGATCGCAACAGCCATAGTTGTTCCCCGATAAACCTTCTCGTTTGCCTCATCTGCCTTCCTTACGATGCCGCTCATTAATAGAACCTCAAAGTCTTTAGCAAGGGTTCTCAAACCGAAGCTGAGGAGGATATACTTCTTCCGGGTCTCTTGGTAGGGATGGTCTTGTCTGGCTTGGGCAGGCAACGGGCAAGGCAGATGAGAGAGAATATAAGATTTATCCTCGATCCCCTCGTTTTGAGCATAACCATGAGGAAAAGGATGAAAAGCACAGCGGATCTGAAAAGGGGTGGAACGCTCTAAATGGTCATATATTTATCCTGAAATTACAACAAGTTAGGTGTGAGGTTCAAGGCAGATAGTCACTTTCTTGTTGATAATCGGGGTCCGGAGGATGATAATGTAACTGAGCCCATGAAACAGAGAGTCATCTACAACGCGGTTGCCTTTATTCTCGCCGGCGGCGTGGGAGCCCGCCTCCATTCCCTGACGAAAGACAGGGCGAAGCCGGCTGTCCCTTTCGGAGGCAAGTACAGGATCATCGATTTTACCCTGAGTAACTGTGTCAATTCCGGAATCAGAAAGATTTTTGTTCTTCCCCAGTACAAGTCCCATTCCCTGGTGCGCCACACCAGAGATGCATGGAACATACTGAGCCCCGAGCTCAATGAATTTATCACCCACTTGTCCCCACAGATGAGGGTCGGAGAGGATTGGTACAAGGGCACGGCAGACGCGGTGTACCAGAATATTTATCATCTCGAGCAGGTTGAAGCGGAATATGTTCTCATACTCTCCGGGGACCATATCTACAAGATGGATTACAGCCAGTTCATACGGCAGCATCACCAGAAGCGGGCAGACCTGACTATTGCCACGGTCGACGTGCCTTTAAGTGAAGCAGGCAGGTTCGGGGTGATCGAAGCTGATAGCGATGGCAGAGTGAAGGGCTTCCAGGAGAAGCCGCAAGGCCCGAAGTGTATGCCGGGACGGACGGATCGGGCACTGGTGTCCATGGGAATATACATATTCAACAGGGATGTGATGGTTGACATCCTGAATGCCGATTCTCAACTCGACAGCACTCACGATTTCGGCAAGGATATCATCCCCTACATGTATCCCAGGTACAGGGTCTTCATTCACAGATTCGGTGCGGGAAGCAGCCGCAGGGACGCAACGTACTGGAGGGATATCGGTACGATTGACGCCTACTGGCAGGCAAATATGGATCTAGCGTCGGTAAGCCCCATTTTTAACCTCTATGATAAGAACTGGCCTATAAGGACCTATGAGGGTCAGTATCCTCCGGCGAAGACAGTCTTCGCCGATGAGGCAAAGGGCAGGGCAGGCAAGGCGCTTGACTCCATAATCTGCAGCGGCGTAATCATCAGTGGAGGGCGTGTGGAAAGGTCCGTGCTCTCCCCCGGTGTTCGCGTAAACAGCTACGCAGAGGTATCAGAATCGATTCTGCTGCATGATGTAGTGATCGGTATGCGGGCCAAGGTGAAACGGGCCATCATTGACAAATCTGTAAGGATACCCGATGGAATGAGGATTGGATATGATCTCGAGAAAGACAGGGAGAGGTTTTACGTATCCGACGAGGGTATTGTGGTTATTCCAAAGGGCGAGATTCTGTAGCAAGAAACGTCATCTTTCCGCCGGTTTTTCTTTCACATTTCCCGTTTGAGCATATAATCGGTAAGAACGAGTAGAGCGTTCTTGTACTCTGAAGGCGGGAAGAGGTTCAAGTAACTCTTGGCGCTTTCCGTATACTGGGACATTACCGCGGAGGTGTATTGGATGCCTCCATATTTGAGGATAATATTGCGTATACGTTCAAAATCCTTCTGGGAGAGCTTGTCTTTTTCAACGGCCCGCCTGATCGATGCCTTCTCACGGTCCGAAGCCTGTTTCAGGGCGTAGATGAGGGGGAGTGTGACCTTTCCTTCTTTAAGGTCCGTGCCTACTTGTTTCCCAAGGATATTATCGATGGACATATAATCCAGAATGTCATCTTTCAGTTGGAAGGCTACACCGAGGTCGTAGCCGAATTTTCTCAGCGCAGCTCTTTTTTCCTCATCCTCCTGGCCAAGGACCGATCCGATCTCGCAGGCCGCGGAGAAGAGGACCGCAGTCTTGTTCCCGATAACTTCAAAGTAGTCGTCTGCCGTGATTTCTATGTCTGCTGTCTGAAGAAGTTCAAGAATCTCCCCCTCAGAGAGGGCTGTCGTTGCCTTTGCGATGATTCTTATGATTTCCTCATTGCCGTTCTCTGCCATGAGCTCAAAGGACTTGGAGTAGAGGAAGTCTCCCACCAGAACGCTCGGTTCGTTGCCCCACACGGTGTTCACCGTGGAAAGCCCTCGTCTTGTCTTGGCATTATCTACCACGTCATCGTGGAGCAGGGTGGCAGTATGGATGAATTCCACGATGGCAGAGTAGGGTATGTGGCGATTGCCCTGGTAACCGCACATCCTTGACGTAAGTATCACCAGAATGGGCCGGACACGTTTCCCCCCGGACCTGATGATGTAGTTCACGATCTCTTTGATGTACACTACCTTTGTGGTGATCAGTCGCTGAATCGACTGCTCAAGATTCTTCAGGTCTTCACTGATGAGTGTCAGAACATCTTCCATGGTCAGCCCTTCAAAGAGTAATAGGTCTTTATCTCTTCACTATATTCTTGTCCATCGTATACGTACAGATGGGGCTCCACGGCTACCCCGATACCCCCGTCCCTGATAAATTCCGCCAGCATAAGATTCGAGTTTTCACCTTGTCTCGGATAGACGAATCTCAGTTTTTTCGGCTCCAGTCTGTTTTCCCTGGCCGATGAGATGATCTCTCCCAGGCGCTTCGACGGGTATATGACGTAGAATCGGCCTCTGGAGCGAAGAAGCTTCGAGGAGACGGACATGAGGTCGGAAAGTGTCAGGTGAGACTCATGGCGGGCAATAGAGCGCGACTCGCCGGGACTTTTTCTGCCCGTCTCCTCTCTCGTATAGGGAGGGTTGGAGACGACCACATGAAAAGGTCTGTCCTTGAGCGATTTCCACTGTAAACTGATATTCCCGTTTAGGAACTCCACGTCCCTGCATCCGTTCACGTCACGGTTCTTCAGGGAGAGGTGAAAGAGATCCTTCTGGATTTCCATACCTGTCATGGGATTTCCAAAGCCTTTGTTCCTCATGTAGACAGGTATAATACCACAACCGGAGCCAATATCCAACATCCTTTCGTTCTCTCTGAGGCGGATGAAGTTTGCGAGTAAAATGGAGTCGATGGAGAATCTGTAACCCTTCTTTTTCTGGACAAACCTGAGCGCACCGTCACAGATAAAATCGAGGGTCTCGTCGTGAGCAACCGTTATTTCTGATGTGCTAGGCACTCTATTTCAGAAGATGGATTGGGCCGGAATCCGGAGAGGGAAAATGCCATCCGGGCGGCTGATCAGGCATACCGATGGAATACGAGACCAGTAAGGATCTTCGGGTAGAAGAAGGTCGATTTGGGGGGCATGTAAAGACTGTTGTCCGCAATGTCCTTTACCTCCTCCACTGTGGTAGGCGGCAACAGCACAGCCAGGTCAATCTCGCCTTTCCGAGCCAGTTCGGCCGCTTCGTAAGCGTCCTGGGTGAAGGAAATCTCTTCGTCTTGGATCTGGAGTATTTTTTTCAGGATCCCGCTATGAAGCACATTCACTTTCAGCTTCTTGAGTCCTTCAGGAAATTCACTGGCATCAAAGACTTCCTTATTGGTTGTGACAACGTATACGTTAGACGGATCACCTTTGAAATAGAACCCAAAAGTCTGACCAGAAGATGACGATATCTTGTCAAGCACCCCTTTCAGTGAATCCTCGCCTGCCACAGGCACTTTTTCCAGGGCACCGTGCGCGGACAGGAGCTTCACCAGTTCCTGCACCCCCCTCTCAGTTTTGAACTTTATGGTCCTGTGGTAGGGAAGTATCACGATACCCGGAGCATACATATTCGTAACGTAAAGGGGGATATACGACAGACCAAGTCTGTATGAAACATCGAGCCTGTGATGACCATCGGCTATGTAAATGGGGCGCTGGTCCATGAGACCCGTCAACTCCGCAATCTTCTCTCGGTCCACCATGCGGTAGAATCTGTTCCTTATGGATTGCTCATCTATAAAATCGTAAATCATTTCCCCCGGTGCGTCGGAAAGAATGCGCTCGAGTTCATCCTTTTTGTCCTCATAGAGACCGAATATCAGACTCGTGTAAGTCTTCAGGGTGCCGATAAGGCGCTCCCTGTCTTCCTTGGCTTTCTTTCTTGTCTCTTCGTGTGTCAGAATCCGTTTCTTGTCGAGCCGGTGCAAAGCGATAAATCCCCGTCGCAGATATGAGATATCCCGAATGGAGAATTCCTGTTCATATACATAGACGGTGTCTTTCATGTCTTCCAGGAGGACGCCGTTCTTCATCCATTCCGACATCGTGGCTTTTGCCGTTTCATAAGTATCCATCTGGTCCGCGGCGATGGGAAGCTCAAGCCTGATGGCATTATACTGGTTCCTGTCGTAATATGCCCGATTATCCTGGATCACATCGTAGGGCGGACAAACAGTGGAGGCTATATCTCCGATCTTCTCCTTATTGAAAAGGAGTCCTTTGAAAGGCTTTGTATAGGTGTCAGTCATGGATAAGGTGATACCACAGGAGAGCCCGCCAAGTCAAAGGATTTTCATAGATCCAAAGCCTTGGGGATGCTTGCGAATCTTGTTGACAGGATGCGTTTAGATACCTTAGAATAAGACCGTTGCCGAGGTAGCTCAGTCGGTAGAGCAGGGGACTGAAAATCCCCGTGTCAGTGGTTCAATTCCGCTCCTCGGCATTTCTTTTTCGCCCAATCGTAGACCCTTTCAGAACTATTCAATCAACCCTATGATAATCACGTCTAATCTATCGGCCTGCTATCAACCAGTTTGAAATGACCGTTCTATTCGATTAGAAAGGCACAGCTCGATTGGCCCGGAGCCCTGCCACAGGAGACGTAGAGATTGCAGTTGATGACAATTTCGGCGTGGCGGACCACTGAGAAGATCACCTCTATGATCCTCTATCTCCCTCAAAAGCTGATTGAGCCGAATCAGGGCCCAACCACTGTTCCGCTGGCATGGGCGATCTTTGTTGCTTACTTGTTGAGGGTGGTGGATACC
>CAYOYU010000231.1:4724-7954 GCA_964408265.1 uncultured Syntrophorhabdaceae bacterium | reverse complement strand
ATGCAGCAGAGAAATGTTCAACTCTCAGAATCGTACTTTCCATCTTAAGGATACTCCTCGTGCAATGAGATTAAGAAATAGAACCAGCATGACCAGGATAAAGGAAGCCCCCCAGGCGAATGTATGCCACTCGGGGTAGGGACTCGTCGCATAGGTGAAGATAAGAAGGGGCAGCGAGTTGACTGGCTTGAGAATGTTCACATCCATGAAAGGGCTGCCGAAAGCGGTAAAAAGAAGAGGGGCCGTTTCCCCCGTTATTCTCGCGATGCTCAGGAGTATGCCGGTGAGTATCCCGTCCATGCCGGCGGGCAGGACAACCTTCAGGATGGTTCGGTAGTAAGGTACACCCAGGGCAAGAGAAGCTTCCTTCAAGTGATAGGGTATGAGCTTAAGAGTCTCCTCGGTGGTTTTGATTATGACGGGCAGCATCATGACACCCAGGGCAATGCCGCCTGAAATAGCGGAGAATCCTCGCATAGGCATGACTATCCAGACGTAGGCTATGATGCCTATCACAATGGACGGCGTGCCCTGTAGAACCTCCACAGAGAGCCTGACGAGGTAGGCCACTTTGGTTTCCCGGTATTCCGACAGGTATATGCCGGCGAAGAGCCCTAGGGGGATCGACAGGACAGCGGAGAGTGCTACGAGGATGCAAGTGCCTATGATGGCGTTGAGAATCCCGCCGCCTGATTCGCCTACCGGCTTGGGCAGGCTGAAGAGGAAATGCCAGTTTATAACGGAAATGCCGTTCCTGGTAATGTAATAGAGTATAAAGAGCATGGGCATGATGGAAATGAAAGCGAGCAGGATGATCAGCCCCTTGAATACTTTATCTTTGACAATACGGGCCTTGAGACTGCTCTGTTTCACGTCACCTCTCTCTGTCCGGCAATACTTACCCGCTTAATGATATAGGATCCCGCAACATTCACCAGGGTTGTGACGAGAAAGAGGAGCAGGCCTATCTGAATGAGGGACGAAAGGTATATTGTCTCTGTGGCTTCGGTGAATTCGTTCGCTATGATGCTGGCCATGGTGTTCCCCGGGCTGAAGAGACTCTTTGGGAGAAAGTTGCTGTTGCCTATCAGCATGGTCACTGCCATGGTTTCACCTAAAGCACGGCCTAGGGCCAGGAGAATGCCGGCGAATATGCCTGACCTGGCGTAGGGGATAACAATCTTCCTGATGACCTCGTAACGTGTGGCGCCGAGGGAATATGCAGCTTCTTTTATGTCCGCAGGAACCAGATTTATTACCTCTCTCCCGATGGATGCCGAAAAAGGGATAATCATAATGGCCAGTATAACGGAAGAGGTAAAGATACCGACCCCGTATGGTGATACACCGAGGATTATCTCCAGTTGCCTGACCATAGGCATCAGTATGAAAAGTCCCCACATCCCGTAAATTATCGATGGGATACCGGCCAGAACTTCGATACAGCTCTTGAGGAATGAAGGAACCACCCCCCTTTCATAGTACTCTCCCAAGAAGATGGAGATGGCTACGGAGAAGGGGATGGACATAAGGAGAGCCGTGAAAGAAGTAAGGAGAGTTCCCACCAGAAAAGGCAGGGCTCCGTACTCATGGGATACCGGATCCCAGACGGTGCCCGTGATGAACCGTAGTCCGAAAACTCTCATTGAGGGGATAGACCAGATGATCAGAGTGAGGCAGACCGCGGCAAGGAGCACTATGATACTCAGTGCCGTAAGATACAGGGTTGCGGTGAAAAGTCTCTCCGAGCCCCGGATGACGCTCCTCGGCCTGGAACCCGCCTGTCCCTTCTTCTCTTCCGCCGACCGCTCTGTCTCATCCCGATTCATAAAGTCTCTTCCTTAGCCTTACCACTCAGAAACGTTGCCTACCCGTTACTTGACCAGTGGAGCACCGCTGAAGGTTATTGACCTGAGAAGCTTCTCCGATTTTACCGCTGCCGTCTTCGGTATAGGTGCGTAGAAAAGAGGTTCGGCCATGCGCTGCCCGTCTGTGGTGAGCCAGTTGAGCAGCTTTGTAAGTTCCTGAGCGCGCTCTCTTGTCCTTCCGCCGTAGTTCTGTTCCTTATAGAGAACGATCCATGTGAAGCCGGCAATCGGATATCCGTCAGGGGCTGAGGTATCGGTGAGAGAGATATTTGTATCATCAGGCAGTGCAACATCAGCAGCGGCGCTGACGGACTTGATCGTAGGCTCCACAATCTTGCCGGCCTTGTTTTTGAGAGAACCCACGGACATTCCGTTTCCAAGGGCATAGACGAGCTCAACATAACCTGCCGAGCCGGGGACCTGTTTCACGAGACCTGCTACTCCGGGATTGCCTTTGGCGCCGAGACCGACGGGCCAGTTAAGGGACTTGCCGGCACCTACTTTCTCTTTCCATTCCTTGCTTGCTTTGGCCAGATAGTCGCTGAAGATGTGAGTCGTGCCGCTTCCATCGGAGCGGTGAACGATGCTTATTGCGGTATCAGGGAGCTTTACGCCGGGGTTTGCGCCGGAGATTTTGGGGTCATTCCATTTTCTGATCTTGCCGAGGAACATTTCGGCTATGATCTCAGGTGTAAAGGTGAGTTTCGGGTTTCCCGGGAGATTGTAGGTGATTACGACTGCCCCGAGGCAGGTTGGGATGTGAACGACCGGTGCTCCCGCCTCTTTCAACTCCGGGTTGGTCATGAAAGCGTCGGTCCCACCGAAGTCGACGGTCCTGTTCATGAGCTGCTTAATCCCGCCACCCGAGCCGATACCCTGATAATTAACTTTAACGCCGAACTGCTTATTATAGGTGTCGAACATCTTCGAATAGAGAGGCTGCGGAAAAGTGGCACCTGCGCCAACGAGTTCCTTTTCGGCCGCCCGGAGAGTAGTTGCCGCAATAACCGCAAAGAAGACAAAGAGCGTTGCCACGATTGCGGTGAGTAATCTATTCATTCTGCTCCTCCTTGAATTATATTCATTCCATTACTTATTGTGGTCATCTGTCAGTTCAGAATACGACTCCACTGTTACGGTGATGCAAAGATTCTGTTAATTTTCCGTTAAGGGGCAGGAAAAGGATTCTTGGACAGCAGCTTTATCGGTGAAAATAGTGGGATGAAATAAAGAAGAGACGGATTTTAACGATAGCAGATATAGAAGTAATACGTTCTCAGATAACACTATTGGAACAGGAGATTGATAAACATCCGGAAGAATTAAGATTTGATGAAGCCCATGGGAAAAAATTAGTTGATC